>CALAQT010000555.1 GCA_937888775.1 uncultured Actinomycetes bacterium
GCGCGAGCCTGAGGCGGCTTCGCTGCCCTGAGCACGGGGTGCTCGTCGAGGGTGTCCCGTTCGCGGAGGGACATCGCGCTGCACGTGTGCCTGGTCGATCCCCATCTGTTGCAGCGTGGCGTTGTTTGACCGATCCGTCATTGCTCCTCCACTTCCCAAAACTTCCCAAAACTTCCCACTCGACGAGCATCTCGACGAATCGAGAGACCTGCAGCGGCAACCGTCAACGATGCGTGTCACCAACCCAGCAAGCCTGCCTCGGTTCCGCGCCTTGGGCGGTCGCGTCGGCGAGCGCGGGTGCTATCCATCTAAGCTCTTATGGACGTCACGGTTCTGAGATTCCCTGTCGGCGCACGCCGAAACTGGCCACCCGCTGGTGACCAGCTGCCCAGTCCTCCTTCGCTGCCGAGTCCTGCGGGAGCGCCCCGGACTTTGGGCGCTGCTCTTTAGACATTGCCGTTCGCGACGATGCGCGACGGCTTAGCTCCGTTCACCTTACTGCCGTGACCGGCCATTCGGTCTAAGGGCCAAGCTAGATCCGTCCGATCAGACGGGGCGTGTGGGATCCCATCGCCAATTCTCCCACGAAACGATCTACCACAGACCGGCGAACCTCGACGTCGACCGCGCGACTGGCCTAAACCTTCACAGCGCGAAGATTTACTTCTTGAGCAAACCGTGCCGCTGACTCTGACCGATTACCGTGTCGGAAAGGCCACTCGCCGCGGTGTGCCGATCAAGCAACGGGTGTACCCCGTTGTAACCGCGGTGTCAGGTGCGGAAGTCGAGCGGTGTGTCGGGATACGGAGAGGCCCTCGGCTCACCGAATGGTTGCGTAACGAGCGCACCGGCGGCCGACTCATCTGCACAACCGATGGCAGAATGCAAAGCCTGATTGTTTACCCGGATGGACGGCGCGAGAGGATGTATGTTTGGGAGGGTGACCAGGTACCTCGTGCGCGTGGCCGGGTAAGTAGGTAACGACCGGGGGAGTCGATTCAACAATTGTTGAATGAGACGCAAAACGCCCCGGACTTGCCGGGGCGCCTTGTGGGATGTGTGCGGCGCTATCTGCGGTTGCTGTACTTAGCCTGCGGCGGTGCAACATCAGGTGCTTGGTGGCTGCGTGGAGGCCCTGCAGCGCACCTGAGGGCGATTGTGAGCGCCCCCAGTCCTAGCCAGACCCACGGTCCCGCCGCGCCGAGCAGCAAGATAAGTGACACGAGCGCCAGCCCCCACCAAACCAACTCGCCAACGGCATGGTGCAACCTCGGGCAGCACACGAGGATTGCACCGAGCAAGAGACGCCGATCATAGTAGTTGGACCGAATTGTAGCGCTCGGACCTCGGCGCGCTGAGGGTACGTCAGCAGCAGGCGCTCAGGCTCTCTATGCGGCCGTTTGCGGCCCTCGGCCCGGTGCCTCCCGGCCCGTAGACGGGGATTCCGGGACAGCATCCCACGGGTGCTCAAAAATGGGACTTTGAGGGGCCATCCGGCCCCGGTTTTACTGGGCTCAAAACGCCTTAGTGCTCTGGCTCGGAAGTTCGCCGACGTATTCGGGTTAGGCGGCTTGGGCGGCGGGCCGGTCGAGTCGTTCGGCGAGGTGGTCGAGATCAGCGCGCGTGAACTTCCACTCGAACGGTTGGGCGATCTGCTCGTAGCGGCGACCGAACGCGAGTAGTTGCTGTTCGAGGTTGGCGAGGTTCGGGAAGTCGTTGGGGGTGAGGACCTTGCGTTGGACGATCGAGAAGTAGATTTCGGCCTGGTTGAGCCAGCTGGCGTGGACGGGGGTGTGCACGAGGATCAGGTTCTTGTATCTGCCTTGGAGGCGTTTGATCGATTTCTTGGCGCGGTGCGCGGAGCCGTTGTCGACGATCACGAACACGCGTCGGGCTTTGCTGTACGGCTCGACGCTCATGAACTGCTCGACGAGCTTGTCGAACGGGACGATCCCGTCCTTGTCGTCACACCGATCGAACAGCTTCGCGCGGCGTGCGTCCCAGGCGGCGAAGTAGCACAGCGCGCCGCGTCTTTCGTACTCGTGCTCGACGCGTTGCCCGCGCTTGACGCCGGGCGTGGCGGGCAGCGTCGCGTGTGTGCGATGCCGGGCTTGGATAGAGGGTTTCTCGTCGCAGCAGACGACGTAGTCGCCGGGGTGCAGCAGCTCGCCTTCCCACCGGCCGGCGTAGAGGTCGAGGATCCGACCGGCCTTCTCTGTGAAGCCAGGGTCGCGGGGGAAGATCCAGGAGCGGTACTGCCACGGCTTGATCGCGTCCTCTGAGAGCCAGCGCCAGATCGTGATCCCAGAGATCTGCTCGCAGATCCCGCGAACGACGGCCTCGCGCGCGAGCTCTGAGGATGACCAGCGCGCCAGCGGCAGCTCGCAATCGGCGGGCCGCTCGCATGCGAGGCGGATCACCTCAGCGCGTACCTGAGGGGGGAAAAGTCGGCGGTCTGCCGCGCCGGGGTCGGTCTTCCAGGCCGGCGAGGCGATGCTCGAAGAACCGCTTGCGCCACTGCGACACGACATCACGCCCACACCGCAACCGGGCGGCGATCTGATCGTTCCGCAGGCCGTCAGCAGCCATCAACACCATCTGAGCCCTCATCACCTGCCAATACGGCAACGTATACGAACGCGCCAGCGACACCAACACCGCGCGCTCCTCGTCGGTCAACTCGATCCGATACGGGCTGTGCCTCGGCATCAACGTCCCTTCACGAGACGACAAGATGCCACACACGCTACGGTCAGACTCGGACGCTAATACGTCGCCTTACTTACGAAGAGGAGCACTTAGCTTAGAGGCGCATCAAGCGGATGTCCCGGGACAGCGCGACCCAGCTCGTGAGGACCGGGTCAACTCCGGGCGCCGAGGCGTACTCTTGACCCGAATGAGACCGGCGCCCGGAGAGTGGGATTCGCGACGCCTCGCCGCGACGGCTGCGGATCGCGCAAACACAGCCGAGAAGCTGCGGGCGGTGTTCGAGAAGCGACTGAGGGACTTGGGCTATAGCTCGCTGGCGATCGCGCACGCGTTCAGCACGCTGATCGGCCCGGGTACAGTCGAGGAGGCGCTCGCCGAGCTCGCCGAGAATGCGCGGCGCTAGCGGCTCATGCCGGTCCCGCTCGACTTCGATATCGTCGAACGCGAGCCAGGCTTGCCGGTCGGGCACGCGCTCACGATCACCGGGGTAGTGCGTGAAGCGCGCGGTATCCGCATCACTTACCAGATTCAGCCGCCCGTCCCGTCGCGGGCGGACCGACCGCACGTCGAGGCGCAAGACGATTGTGGCCAGGGGTACCGCGGTCTCGGGCAGTCGGTGGGTCTCGGCCGATCTCGTGACCGCACGATCACATTGGGTTCCTTCGTCGTGCCGCGTCCACAGCCACATGCTTCGCTTCTGCGGGTGCGCATGAGCTGGTCGGCGGGCGCCATCTCCCTGTGGGAGCGCCCAGCGCATGAATTGCGGATCACGCTCTGAGGTTACGTTTGAGCGATCGGCGGAAGGCAGGTTCAGCCGAAAGCCTGCCTCACCTCTGGAGACGATGCGGGCAACCCTCAGGCCGAGGGAGCGAGTCCGAGCCAATTCTCATCCCGACGCTTGCCGCGCAGCAGGCTCAGCGCCCCGCCGTTCAGCCGGAAGAAGCGCTCCAGCTCAAGCGGCGACGGATCAGGAGCGAACCGGCCGAAACGCGCGACCTGCTCCCCCGACAGAAACTCGACCGGCACCCGACCGTCGACCCTACCTGGCCGGACACGGCATCAGCACCCGACAACCCGCTCTTAGCACTAAATCCTGTTCCGTTGGGAACGGCGGCCTGATTGGGCCCCACTGTGGCCCGCCGCGCCGGGGCCACTGCAAGTTGCCGCTCCTAGTTCCGTTCCCCCCCGGACCCGAGGCTGGCGATGGTGGCCATGGCAGCTGCCTCCTAGGCGCCCCGCCACGAGCGGGCTCGCAGCGCACTAACGCGCTCTACCGACGACCCAGCGTCGTCACTCTGGACGGAGGCTATGCCTGGCCACCGCCCACGACCACCAGCGCCCCAGCACGGACCCCGCAACACACGCGACGATCTCGGCCGGGCCACGACCGCGCTCCCGAAGGGAGCGCCCCCCACGAGCGAGGCTCATACCCCACCCACGACCAACGCTCCAGCCTCCAGGCACGGCGGTATGAGGCTCGCTCGTTAATCCTCGCCGCGCGGTCCGTGCTGCCCTCTTCCAGGGCCTTCCCACATCTTTCCCACGTTCCGTTGGGTCCGCTCGGTCGCCCGCCGTCCCGCTCGACGATGGAATCCGAGGCGCTAGAGCTCTCTGAAAACCCAGACACATCGACACGGCCTCTGATGCCATGTAACGCGGGAACGAGGATCGCGCACCTTAGAGATCGTGAGCATCTTGACCGCCGATAAGAGATCCGTGGCCTCAGATCGATCACGAGCGGGGACATTCGAAGACCTGTATCGCGCGCACGTCGGCGCGGTGACCGGGTTCTTCGCTCGACGATCAAGCGATCCTCACGTGGTGGCCGATCTCACTTCCGAGACCTTCGTACGCGCGATCGCATCGATGCATACCTTCAAGGGCCTTGGGACAGCCCGAGCTTGGCTGATCGCGATTGCGCGGGCCGTCTTCGCCCAGTACTGCGCCGAAATGGCGGACAATCGCGAGGCCATCAATCGTCTTGGCGGGCAAGTCGTGCTCGAAGAGGACGAGCTTGAGGATCTCGTCGAAAGGATTGATGCTCAGCAAGCCGGCCGCGACCTTCTAAAGCGCGCCGAATGCTTGTCCGATCGAGAGCGCGACGCCCTGGAACTCGTCGACTACGCCGGCATGACTCCCCGGATCGCCGCGAGAGCGCTCGGAATCTCCCCTGGAACGCTCCGCGTTCGCCTGTTTCGCGCTCGAACGCGGTTGAGACAAAGCGGCTCGCCCAAACCGTATGAACGAAAGGAATGAAGATCGTGAGCGCCTTTCCCGACGGGCTGTGGCGGCACTTGACTGAGACCGAGGCCGCCGATCACATACGCCTTCCTTCTCCTAACGAACGGCGCCGCCTCACACGGCCCATAGTAGGCGTTGGCGCGGCGACCCTCCTGGTTGTCGTTGCGACGATGGCGCTTGTGTCCGGAATCACAACGACGATTAAGCCAGCGTACGCCCTTACAGTGACCCAGACGGGCTCGTTCACTCTCTCTCTCTTAGATGTCGCGCGTGGTGCACCGGCAGTGAACGCGAGGTTCGTCAAGCTCGGTATGCGCGAGACTGTCATCCCGGTTAGGAATGACTGCACCATGGCGACTCCTCGACCTCTAACGGTAGGTATCACGGCAGCGAGTGAGACCATTACCGTTAATACGAAAGACATTCCTGACGGAGAGCACGGGTTCCTCGCCGCCAAGCAACTCCCTGACGGTAAGGTCTTGCTCGCCTCAGGCTGGACGAGTTCGCCGATCCCGCCCTGTCTCAATGACTTGATCGGCACCCGCCTTCCCACACCCACCCTCAAGAGGTAAGCCTCGACCCGCTGTTGCGCGCCGTTGAATTTTGGCACGTTTGTGCCGTCGATCGCCGGGACGAGAGGGACGGGCACGAAGGAACGAAAGAAGGCGCCGGTCGTCCGGCAGCGGACCTCCAGGCGCCAAACCCCCGAGATCCAGGTGCCGCCACGAGGAATCGTGGCGCTGATGCTGCTCGCGATGCCAGGTCAGACACGAGCAGCGCGGGCACTGCAACCGGCGGCGGCGCAACGCGCCGCCCACGATGACTCGATCGGGCTCGAACTCGACCGAGCGGACCCATACCCCGGGCAGGAGCAACAGGCGAGAGAATCCGGCGCAGACGCGCATGAGCAACGACCTCCAAGTTCGAACCGACAAGCAGCTCGAACCTACGGTCGGAACTTGTGCGCGTCTCCCCAACAACTCCGCACCGAGCGCAAAACGCCGTCTCAGCAGGGAAAGCCGCCGCCGAACGACCTCGCCTCACCTACGATCATCCACGGAGCCGCCAAAAACCGCCCGCACCTCAGGCGAGAGCTCAAATCCGCGCAGCAGTAGTACTCGGCATCACCGCATCCACTACTCACAGAAAGCTAACGACTCGCGACACTAGCAAGGATCAAGGAATCGGTCCTTGATGCACACGCCAGGCGTGTCTTCCGGCGGCACAATGGTTACCTGTCCCTTGTTGCCGTTGTTTTTCAGCCAGGTCCAGGTCGAGTACCACCGGTCATACGTCAAAGCGATTGAGACAGAATACTGGGTAACGCTGTACCAAAAGCCGGAACCGTACGCACAGGCAGGCTGTCCAGCATAAATATTTATGGTACTCCACCCACCGGTGACAAGCTGAGCCATACAGGTTTGCATCTGCAGGTTCGTAAGCCGAACACCACAATCTGTGCGAGCGGTGGCGTCGTACTCGATAGCAGATACAAGAACCTGATCCTCGTGCACACCCCCGTCCACGCCAGCTGGCTCAACCAGGCCGAAATCTACTTCTCGATCGTCCAACGCAAGGTCCTCACCCCCAACGACTTCCCGAACCTCGCCAACCTCGAACAGCAACTACTCGCGTTCGGTCGCCGCTACGAGCAGATCGCCCAACCGTTCGAGTGGAAGTTCACGCGCGCTGATCTCGACCACCTCGCCGAACGACTCGACCGGCCCGCCGCCCAAGCCGCCTAACCCGAATACGTCGGCGAACTTCCGAGCCAGAGCACTTAGGCAACCTCAAAAGGCGCTTTCGCCGCCGACCGGAGCAAACTACCACTTGGTAGAGAGCATCCTGTAGATTGTCCGCCGGTTGCACTCAAGTGCGGCGGCTAGCTGCGTCTGCGTCGCCGAGCGCTCCACAACGAGGTTTCGCACCGCGGTTCGCAGCGCCTTGCGCGCGGACGCCTTAGACGAGGTTTGGACAGCCTGCCGCAGGCGCTCGATGCTGATGCCAGCCCGCTCCTCTAGGAGCCAAACAGCACTATCGGGGTCATCAGTTTGCATGGCTCATTCTACCGTGCGCTTGGGCTGAAAGCCGGTCACTGAAAGTCGCCGCCCGGAACGTCGGGTAGGTCGGCGGGCCACTTTTCCCAGGGCAGGAACGTACGTGCGGTGTGACGGCGCGCGCGCGCCTCGCAGGGATACGGGTAAGGACGGCGCGCGTGCGTCCAGAGTCCGCACGTCAGGCCCTCGTTGGCGACAATGCCCGGACTGGGCTCCCAGCCGTCAGGTACGTCGCCGCCGATGCGCCATGCTATCTCCGCCCACAGTGTTTCGCGGGTGCAGTTGAATCCCCGGCAGGCTTGCTTTTGCAGGCTCGCCCAGTCGGTGTAGGGCACGAGGACGCCATTCGACAGCCGCATCCAGTAGCGGCCATCGGTTGCCCAGCAGCGTCCATCGAAGGCGGGCATTAGGCTGGCGCCTCTCGCTCAAGGCGCAGGACAACGTTGCGGACGGTTGCGGCGTGCCAAGCCTTGCCCTTGAGCGCGCAGGGCACGCCGTCCTGATTTAGCTCGCGTGCGATGGCGCCGAACGAGCGCCCCTCGCTGCGCTCGCGGGCGATGCGCTGTGCAACGTCAGGTGCTAGGCGGCTGACAGCGCCGGGGCTACCCTTGGGCGCGCCGAGCGGGACGCCCTTGGCACGCGCAGCGGCTAACCCCTCGCGGGTACGCTCCCGAATGATGTCGCGCTCCCACTCGGCGACAGCGAACAGAACGTGAGCGCTCAAGCGCCCGGCCGCGGTGCTCATGTCGAGCGCAGGGTCAAGGACAACCAACGTCCAGCCGTTCTCGTCGGCGCGCTTGATGAGCGTCAGCAAGTCGAGCAGCGAACGACTCAGCCGGTCGAGGCGTGCAACCACGAGGCCGTCAGCGTCCCCAGCGTCGAGACGTGCGAGCGCGTAGGTCAAACCTATGCGCTGCGTTGACTTGGCCGAGACGCCTCGGTCCTCCACCCACTCAAGCGTCCAGTCGGTGCGCCGCTCGGACTCGGCGGTGATCGCCGCGCGCTGCGCTGGCAGGCCGTGGCCGTTGTCCACCTGTTCGGCGGTTGACACTCGTGTGTAGGCGAGCATTCTCATTGTGGGTTGTCCTCTCAGGGTGCGCGTATAGGTCGGAGACACCAGTATAGCAGTCGTGCCGACCGTTTCGACCTGTACGCGCAGGGTCCTGCGCCTGCCAGCGCCTCGGGCGAGCGCCGATCCCTGCGCCTCCACACTCGGGCCAGGAAAAATCTAAGCGGGCCGGACATCCGGCAGCAGCGATGCAGATAATCATTTCGCGCTCGCTCGGGCAGGGTTTGGGCGCTCAGGGGCGGGTGCGCGGGCGCGCGCCAGCGCTGCGCGCGGCGGGGCGGGCCGAACGCTAGGCGGTGGTCCTACACGGAGAGGGCAGGCGCGCAGCAGGCCAGACGGTGCGCCCTCGTGCGTCCTCCGCGCGCCTCAGACTGCGCCAGGTATGCGTGCGTAGGGGTAGGCAGGGTGCCGCAGGCGCGCGCATAGAGACAGGCTTAGAAGGCGGCGTAGTCCTTACCGCGTGCGCCGGGGTGCAGGCGTTGTGTCGAATACGCGAGTGAGCGGCGCGCTCCCTCAGCCATCGCCCTTTCTTGGTCCAACTCCGCGCGCATCGTTTTGAGCATCTCGCGCAGGTTTGAGACTTGATACCTCAGTGCCCTGTTCTCGTCGGCGAGCGGTTCGGCCGTCACGGTGTCAGTCATCGCGGGCCACGTTGACGGGGCGTATATTGTACCTGAAAGCACCGACGCGCTCAGTGCCGACGCTGTCGCTGTCCTCGTAATACCGGGCGATGCGCTTTTCCGAACGGTTGATTGACTTGTGCGTTATCCGCTGGGCGCGTTCCAGCCCAGTAAGATTTCGCCACCAGGCGGCGTCGATTGCGGCTTTCTGTTCCGGGTGGGCGGCCCGCCAGGTTTTGCTACTGGCGCGCCACTGTGCCCGACGCCGTTCGATGCGGTCCGTGGCCGTGCCGCTCACGTCAGCCGCCTACGGGTGATAGTTGTCCGGCCGTCGCCGTGCTCAATGGCAATGTCCGTGCCTTGAATCAGGATAGGCGTCGCGTTTCGTCGCAGCGCTGGCGTGGCCTAGCTGGCCGCTGATCGCATCGAGGCGAGCGCCTCCCCGCACGAGCGCAGTTGCGTGCGAGTGGCGCAGCCCATGCGGGTGGACCCGCTTGTCGATCCCGGCGCGCTTAGCAAGCTGCGGCAGCAACGCGCGGAGATAGCTCGGGTCGAGCTTGTGCCCGCGCGTGCGGTTGGCGCCCTTGCTGATGGAACAGAACACTGTCGAACCCCTCGGGAGCCCTAGAGCGGCGCGCATGGCAAGCCACAGCGCCAACCATGCGCCAGCCTCGGGGCGCAGCGCCGCAACGCGGGCTTTGTTGCCCTTGCCATGCCGGACCCTGAGCGCGCGAGCATGTTCGAGCACATCGCGAGGTTCGAGGTCGAGCGCTTCGCTGATCCTCAGACCCGAACCCCACATCACTGCCAGCAGCGCTCGGTTGCGCGTCGCCAGCAAGCCGTCACCCTCGATGGCTTCGAGCAGCGCTCGAAACTCGTCATCTGTCAGGGGCTCGGGTGGATACGTTTTGCCTGCGTTCGCTGGCGCGCTCATGCTGTCTCCTCTGTCTCCTCGAATTGTGCTGATTAGCAGCAATGATAGCAGGCCGTCGCACGCTTTTGTATGAAAGCGTATGAGCACGGGCGCTGACAGGGCCTCGGCAGGACCTCAGTAGTGGAAGCGTATGACCTCGGGAGCGTTGGGCGCGCGCAGTTCGGGCGCCAGGCGTGGCGGGCCCAGGCGCACCCAGCGCCTCGGGCGGGAAATCACGCCGCCCGACATCGAGCCCCTCGGCGCCCAGCAAAATCACTTGTGTGAGGGTTGACCAACGTTTACGGGCGTGGGCGGCGCTGACGGGCGTGCGTTGGGGCCTCGTGCGGGGCGAAATCAGGCCGTTTGCCTCGCGTGCGCGGGCGCGAGCGTCGGGCGGGCCGCGTTGGAGCCGATCCATCAGGGCTGCATGGATCGTGGCGTGGCTCCGGTCACGGCACTTCGCAAGACTCCCGCTGTTCGGCTGGAAGTGACCGCGAGACTCGAACTCTTGCCAAACGTCCCCCACGCCGCGAATGATCGCTGATCGAGCACTCGGCACCCAAATGGTGGGCCTTGTGGGCGGATCGGGATCCGTGATGGCCTCTGTGGCCTCTGTGCCCTCACAGGAGCCCCTCGGACCGTCGTAGGTAGTGAATTATTCCACCCCACGGAGACGATCACTCCTGGATTGGCGCTACGGGATCCCGCTGACCGCGACGGGCGTGGAGCTGTCGGTGGTCGTCCCGTTCCCCAGCTGCCCTTCGCTGTTGTCCCCCCAGCAGTCGACCTGCCCGCCTGACAGCAGCGCGCACGATTGCGCGTCGCCGGTGGCGATCTGGGTGGCGTTGGTGATCCCGCTGACGGCGACCGGCACGTCGCTGGTCGCGGTGGTCCCGTTCCCCAGCTGCCCTTCGCTGTTGTCCCCCCAGCAGTCGACCTGCCCGCCTGACAGCAGCGCGCACGTGTGGTAGCCACCGGCGGCGATGGCGGTCGCGTTCGTGATGCCGCTGACGGCCACCGGCGTGCTGCTGTCCGTCGTGGTCCCGTTCCCCAACTGCCCATAACCGTTGTCGCCCCAGCAGTCGACGCCGCCGCTGGGGAGCAGCGCGCACGTGTGCCCGTCACCGGCGGCGAGGTGTGCTGCCTGCGGAGGCGGCACCGGCGGCACCGGGGGCACCGGGGGCACCGGGGGCACCGGGGGCACCGGGGGCGGCGTGGACCTGGCCGGTTCGCAGCGTGTCGGCCCCCACAGGGGGAGGGTGAACAGCGGTGGTGTGCTGGGCGACTGAACGGTCCAGCGCCCAAGTTGCGCTTCGGCGTTGAAGGAGGCGAACGTCACCTGGGTCATGCAGCCGCTGCCCGCGGGGGCGCTCGCCTGCGCGGTGAAGTCGTAATCGTTGTTGAAGTTCAGGGTGGCGTCGGCACCGGCGAAGATGCTGCCGAGCCCGACTTTCACTCCCGCCCCGAACCCGGCGCTGACCGCGACCGCAGCGGCCGCGTTGACGTGCTCCGTCGGATGCGAGAACGCGACCTGCGGCGCGAACAGCAACGCCGGGGGCGTCCCGACCGTGTTGACCGCGGCGTGCACGTGCAGGCCGAGCTGCGCGTCGAACCCGACCCCGCCACCGACCGAGCCGTGCACGTCGCCGTACACCGAGCCGGTCACGGGGACGCCGGCGACAACCGCCTGGAACGGGATGTCGACCTCGCACGAGAGCCCGAGGGTCGCGCCCTGCAGGTCCGTCACGCCGGCCTCAATGTCGAAGTCGGTGGCGAGGCTGAGGCCGACGGGGATGTGCGCGCCGAATATCGAGATGGTGTTCCAGCCGCCGGAGAAACGGGCGTTGCGTATCGTCCGGTAGAACCCGACCCCGTTCGCGATGGACGGCCCGCACTGCCCGACCGCAGCCAACCTCGCTCGCCGGTCACCCGCCGCAGACGGGCTCCCCAGGTTCAGCGGCACGTCGAAAGTGGCGACCGGCACGACCGAGAACACCGACACCGGCGTGAGCGTGACCGTCGTCGAGCCCGCCTGCCGGGTTACCGACCGCACCCGTGCGAACACGCCGGCCGGCAGCTTCGAGCTCGCAGGCAGCGAGAGCACCTGGCCGGCAGCCAGCGCCGGACGGCCCGCGAGCCGCACCGAGCTCGGATGCGCGGCGCTCCCGCCGACCGCGAGCACGCGGACGCTCAGGGCCCGCAGCCCGGGGTTGATGATGGTCCCGTAGGCGCCTGCCAGAGTGACCCGCTGGCCGGGGCTCAGAACGGCGCTCACCGCGCGGCCCGACGCGACGGGCCCCCGCCTTCACCGGACCAGTGCCACGCCGCAACCGCACCGCGAGAAGCGTCAACGTGTACCGCCCCGCACGGGCACGCGACAACGTCACGGTCCGCGAGCGCACCCGCCGACGCAGCCCGGGGCACGGTCAGCACCGCGCTCGGCGCATCACCCGCAGGCAAACCGCCGATACGCACCGACACCGTGCCGCCGCTCACGGACGCCGACGCCGGCCCGGCCGAACACAACAGCACCAACAGCGCGCCCATCGCGCCAACACAACCCAGCAGGCCCACTCGCCTCACTGCCGCCCCAATCATCATCGTGACCTCCGGTCACCTCGACTCAAGCACGACCCCGCAGCCGGCAGTGTCGCATGTACGGCAACAGCACGCAGTGCTGTACCCGTTCGGAGACGCCAGCGCGGTCTTCCCGCCATCCCGAGGAGGTTTATCATCCCGCGGATGTATACGTAACAGCGTTGCTGTTGTAGTCAACCCCAAGGCAGAACGACGATGACGTGCAAGACACCGCTGGCATCCAAGCGCCGCTGGGAAGAACCGCCGGCGCACTCCAAGATGAGCCGTCGAATGTAAGCCACTCGCCGCCGAAGTCAACCGCAAGACAGAAGGATGATGACGTGCAAGACACCGACTCCATCCGATTGGGGAAGGGGGTGTCGACGTGGACGGTCTTCCAAGATGACCCGTTGAACATCAGCGCGTTGCCGGCCTCGTCACCCGCAACACAGAACGAGGACGACGAGCACGACACCGCACTTAGATAATTGCCTGCGTCGATGCTGACCGGTGGGCTCCAGGAGAGGCCATTGAATGTCATGGCGTTGCCGGCGGAGTCAACCGCAAGGCAGAATGATGATGAGGGACACGAGACCGCCTCTACCGAACTGCTGTCGATGCCGACGCGGTTGCTCCAGGAGTTGCCGTCGAACGTCATCACGTGGCTGGACAAGTCGTTATTGTGGTCCACGACGACGCAGAACGATGCTGACGAGCAAGACAGTGACAGCCCGGCCGAGCCGCCGTGCGCGATGTGGACTGGTGCGCCCCAAGAGGTGCCGTTGAAAGTCAGCGCATACTCGTCGACGACACCACCAGGGGCATTCCAACCAACGGCGAGGCAGAAAGACGCCGTGGGACAAGAGACGTTGGTGAGGTCGCCGACGCCGCTGCTGGCGGGCGCGCTCCACGAGACCCCATCGAACATCGCGACATTGCCGTAATAGTCGACGGCAGCGCAAAACGTCGGCGACGAGCACGAGACCGAGCTGGCCGCGGTCGGCGACAGACCTGTCCCGGTCGGAGGGTTCCAGGTGGCACTTGCCGGTCCGCTTCCGCCGCCATTGGTTTGGAAAGTGACGGTGTCGCGGGCGAACGGGGAGTGTTGGCCGGTGGCGTCGAAGGCGTAGGTGTAGAAGCTGTAGGACTGTGCGTCGCCGGCGGGCGGGTTGATCATGAGCGTACCGTCGGGCGCGAGTGTGACCCACGATGGGACCGGGTAGAGGTTGTAGAAGTGGTAGGTGTACGGGGGCGTGCCGCCGCTCGCGGAAAGGTGCTCGACTGTTTGCTGGCCGGCCGCGATGGTCCCGAAGCTCGCCGCGCCGAGGTGAATGTTGGGGTTCGCCGAGGGTGCGTTCGTGGTCGTCCAGTTGAACGAGGTGCTAGATGACGGTCCGCTCGCGTCGGCCGCAGTGACGGTGACGGTGGAGGTCGCGGCGGTCGTGGGCTTCCCCGTGATCAGCCCGGTCGTGGGGTCGATCGACAGTCCGGCTGGTAGGCCGCTGGCCGTGTAGCGCAGCGCGCCGTTGTCGGTGTCGCTGGCATGGATCGGAAGGTTCACGGCGGTGCCGACGGTCCCGGTCTGGTTGCCGGGCGGGGTTACTGTGACGGACGGGCTGCCGCTGGCGGCTGTGTATCTGAGGTTGGCTTGGAGGTGGCCGATCCCGAGCTGCTGCTTGAGCGTGATCGCTGCGCCGAACCCCAGTAAGACCTTGCCGACAACCTTGAGAACCTTCGCGCCGAGGTGCAAGCTCTGGGCGGCGGCGAAGAGGCACTTGGCCCAGCTCAGCGTGCTCCGGCCGGTCTTGGCCGGACTGTAGCCGCACTGCACGACCGCGTTATACAGAGCACCGGCCGCCCCGGCGGGGGTCTGGCTCATGATGAACGTGACTACGGTGCCGAGCGGGCTCTCATCAACGCCCAGTGAGGCTGTCGAGCCCGCCGGCACGGAGACGCTCACGCTGGCGGTGCCTGGCAGCACGATCGTGGCTGGTGTACCACCAACGCTCCCCGCATTGACCTGCTTGTTGATCTTGGCGAACGCATAATCAATCCCGGGATCGCCGCTCGAGCCGATATTGCCGATGCGGACATTGGTGCCGTCGATACTGAGGATCAGCACCGTACCGGTGTTGTTGGCAAGCGTCCAGGTCGCAGTTGAGCCCTGAATTGAGACGCAGTACTTCAGCGTCGGCTGATAATCCAGCGCCTGCAGCGGCGAAAACGCATTCCCGCCGCTCGATACGCCTGGTGCCGACGTGCTGTTCGGTGAGCACGAGGGCGTTGCAGAATGAGCGCTCATGAATGTGGAGAGGTCCTGACCGAGCCAGTTGCCCAGGTCCAACGAGATGCTGCTCGCCAGCGAGGGCAGCGACACCTTCGGCAGCGAGAACGAAACGAACGACGACAGGCTCGAGGTCTCATAGGTGACCCTGCCGTGTGCAACGCTCAATGACCTGCCAGCCAACAGCTGCGCGCCCCCGCCATCGAGCAAATGCACCAACACCGGCGTGTATCCCCGTCCCAAGCTCTGCAGATCCGGGTCGACCGGCAGCGTCACGCGCACCCTCTTGCCGTGCCCCGACCAGCTCGCATCGATATGGAACCGAACCGCCGGCCCGGGCAAACCAGCAGCCGATGAATCAAGCGGCGTCGCGGTCGCAGTGGTCGCGCTTGAAACCACGCCTGCAGGAACGGTTAGCGAGAACCCGCCAGCCGAAATCGTCGTCGCGCGGTTCGGAGACACTCTTCCAGCGACAGAAACGAGAACCTCATGCGCCGCGCCGGATACGAGCCGGCGATTCCCGCGCCACGCACTCACCCGCAACATCAGAGGCCGCTCGATCGCCCCAACCCTCCACTTCAACGCAAAACGGCGGCTTCTGCTCACGGGGGCGCTCGTGCGAACAACCCACCGGCGACCGACCTGCTGCTCTAGCCGGACGCGAGCCCCGCGCGTCGCCGGGCCACTGGCGAGTTGTCCCACGACTCTGAGGTTCCGGCCCGCCACGGTCGACGACGGATACACGACCGACAGGTTCAGCACCGTCGACTGCGCCGCCAAAGCTCCAGGAGCCAGAATCGACAACATCAACCCGGCCACCAACGCGACACGCCAACCGCCCGTGATCAGCCGCCAGCGCCCCACACGGTCCGCAGCAACCCCACCGGTCAGCATCCACCGGATCATGCGCCGCAGACATCCGGGTCCCGGTTCGCCGCATCAGACATCCAATCACCCACCCCTCGACCTGATCGACACACCCAAGTACCAACAGCCCGGTCAGGACAACAGCACCCCATTGAGAGCCCCTACCGATACCTGGACCACATCTCGCGGTCGACGGCCTCGACGAATCCGCAGTTCAAGAACTCGGTGATGATGCGAGCTTCGGCGCGGGCGCCGGCTCGACATTCAGCGATCTACTGTCCGCGATGCGGCGCGTGCCGACGTTCGTGCTTCATTGCGCCGGGGGCGCGCTCGCCGACTGTTCGCTCACACAATTCACTGGCCTGCCGCCGTTGATCAGTACGGAGCTCGCCCAACAAGGAGCGATGGTGTTCAGAATCGTAGGCATAGCGGTAGCGCTGCTTGCGCTCGCCGTGACAGGATCGTCGGCCGCTGCCGACACCGGCCTCGTCGGGCAGTGGCACCTGGATGAGGGCACCGGTACGGTCGCCGCGGACAGCTCCGGCCACGGCAACCACGGGACCGTGCTCGGGGGCGCGCAGTGGGTGCCCGGCCGCTTCGGGGCGGCGCTGAGCTTCGAGGGCACCACGGCCAGGGTGCAGGTGGCCAACAGCGCCTCGCTGGAGCCCGCCTCGGCGGTCAGCGTGAGCGCGTGGGTCAAGCGCGCGGGCAGCCCCGGTGACTACCGGTACATACTCGCCAAGGGCGCGACTGGGTGCATCTCCGCCTCCTACGCGCTATACTCGGGCCCGAACGGCGGTCTCGCTTTCTACGTATCCAACGGCCACGGGAGCTCCTACGTCCTCTCGCCCGACGCAGGCAGTCGCGTGTGGGACGGCAACTGGCACCTCGTCGTCGGCACGTTCGATGGCAGCACCGTGCGGCTGTTCGTGGACGGCAGCGAGGTCGGCTCCGGAACCCCGCACTCGGCGCCGATCGGATACCTGCTGACCAACTCCAACGACCTGTTCATCGGCGACTACCCCGGGTGCCGGGCGCACAGCTTCCTTGGGGTGATCGACGAGGTGATGGTCTGGAGCCGCGCGCTCACCCCGGCGGAGGTGAGCGCGACGATGCCTCCGCCCGCTCAGGGGCCCCCGGCGGCCGGTGGGCACCCGACGCCCACGGGCCAGCCCGTGTCGGGGCAGACGGGACAGCCCTCCACGCAGCGCGGACATCGGAGCAATCCGCCGGCGCTCGGGCGCTTGAGCGTGTCGCCGTCGGCGTTTCCGGCCGCCTCCAACGGACGCCGCCTCGCGGGCAAGCGCAGGACCGCCGCGACGATCAGCTACACCGACACGCAGGCGGCCCGCTCGACCTTCACAGTGCTGCTCCCTCAACCCGGCGTTGCGCGAGCCGGACGGTGCGTCAAGCCGCCCAAGGAAAACCGCGGCAAGCACACGCGGCGCTGCGTCCGCTACCTAGCGCTCGGCAGATTCACGCACGCCGACAGCGCCGGACCCAACCGCTTCCACTTCACCAGCCTTGCGGGGCTCAAGCTCGCGCCCCACCGCTACCGGCTCGATGCCACGCCGAGCGCGCACGGCCAGACCGGCAGAACCGTCAGCACCACGTTCACGATCATCCGATAGTTCCCGCGGACAGGCGCACCCCAGCGTCAGCCCCGGCAGGACGCCATGGAGCGACCGCGAGTGCGCCGGTGCTCGACCCGCTTCTGCTCCCGCGGCAATTCGGCACTCAGGCCCACAGTGCCGCTCCTGAGGCGGGGAGCAGGAGCGCGTCAAAGTCCCGTACAAACGCCTGCTCGTCGGCCATGACGCAGCGGATCTCGGCGCGATCGCGACTTCTGTCGACCCGTCGCGCCGCTTGCTTGCGTCCGGCTTCTCGCTGACCGAGCAAGCAGGCCGGATGTGCGGGCAGCCGCTGCTGCTTCGCCTGCGAGAGCGGTCGTCTCCGCCGCCGCGAACTCGTCACTGCCGGACGTCGTCCGTTGCGGAACAGATCTTCGGCATTGTTCGCGACTTCTGCTCCGACCCGTGGCGCCGCTTGCTGGAGTCGGGCTCATCGTGGGGCCAGCAAGCGGATCGCCGTCGGGATCGCCACTGTTGCAATCAGCGGGAGGGGATATCCATTTGAGTCAGGTTTCGGTGCTGTGGGCGGTGTCGCGACGCCAGGGACGGTGCAGGAGCGACCATCACACCACACAGCTGAGTCCGTGCGGGGCAGCAAACGACGACGATCGCGACGAGGGGCTCGGCGCTTGCCGGCGGCCAGCAAACGACCGTGCAGCCGATCGGCAAAAGCAGGAGTCCTGATGGCTCCACCGATCTGTTGCGCTTAGGACGACAAGCAGCGGTCCGCGGCCTCGTCCCGCTGGCTGCCGCTCCGTCGGCAATGCGATCACGAGCGTCGCTTCGACCAGACGCCTGCGTTTGGTGCGGAGCGGCAGCGCAAAGAGGGCGGGCACGCCAACGGCTTCTGGACATGATCGGGATGCACCGGAATAGGCGACGTCAAAGTTCGGTCCTGGCGTGGCCCGTTTCACGCGGGAGCACAATCGAGGGGAATACTCCGGTTCAACCAAACGCACAAGCGGGCCCGAGCGCAACGCGCCCGCGAAAACTACGACCGCGCCCGCGCCGACCGCGCGCCTGCATCTGGGCGATTGCACTCGTCCGACCGCGGCGTCGCAGAGCCCGATCCGGACGCCTCCTACGTCGCCGAAGCAATGGGCGAGCGGGACGCCGACGTCCTGATCGAAGCGATCGTCAGACCCGCGACCGCTGGCCCGAACGCAGCCGGGTTTAGAGCTGTGGCGTTACCTCGCTGTTATTCGTGATTCGGTACAAGCCGTTCAAGATGCGCGCCCGCATACCTCGATTAGTCCTCCCCGTCGCTGTCGCGGCGGTCAGCTCCGCCCTGATCCTGGCCGCTTGTGGGTCCTCCGGAAAGTCGGGCAGTGGCTCCGGTTCTGCGACTGCGTCGGCTGGGATCAAGTTTGCGGACTGCATGCGGGCGCATGGAGTGTCGGACTTCCCCGACCCGAGCTCGGGAGGTGGAATCCAGCTCTCGGGTTCCGGAATCAATCCACAGTCGCCCGCGTTCCAGTCGGCCCAGAGCGCGTGTCAGAAGCTGCTGCCGGCAGGGGGCCCCGGCCGAGGGGGTGGCTCGGAGGCGCGCAAGGAGCAGATGGTGAAGCTCGCCGAGTGCATGCGCGCGCACGGCCTGACGACGTTCCCCGATCCGACCACCTCGGCGCCGTCCGCGCCGCCCGCCGGGGGCGGGATCGCGTTCGGCGGTCCCGGGGGCTTCCTGTCGGTGCCCAGCTCGATGGTCCAATCGCCCGCGTTCAAGCAGGCGGCCGCCACGTGCGGCTTCCCGGGCTTCGGCCGCGGCAACGTGCTAAAGCCGGTGGCGGCGCCCGGCGGGTGAGGCCGGCGCCCGTCGGGTGAGGCCCGCGCTCAAGCGAGGGCGACAGCGAAACGTCGCAACCAGCCCGAAGCGATCAAGCCAGAACGGCAGGCCCGGAACGTCTTCGGGCACGTCGCTGGGCGGCCAGACACCGGCCCACCACACCGCACGCATGTCGTCCCCTTCGAGCGTCTCGGACGTCGGTCGTGATGAGCGCATCTGGGCGATAGCGGTCGTCCGGCGCCGAGCTCGGAGATGGACCGCCGCCGGTCGCAACTCATGTTGGCGTTAATCCGACGAAGCTGGGGGTACTGATCCTGCGACGGGCGGGGCCTAACTTCCGTGTCGAACCCGCTTCCGAAGCCGCTGCTTAGCGCGGCCATGGACGCCTGCTTTCGTCCGCGGCAAGCATCCCCAACGCGGGTTTGTCGTGCTCAACGGCCCGCGGCCTGGGTGGATTGGTTGCGTGAGTGGCGCCCATCGGAGAGGATGAGGAGATGTCGCCTGACTTCACACAGGGTCTTGCAGAGCTGGCGGTCTGTGTGGGCGCCAACGTACAGGTAGATCAGGATGTCGTCGTGCTTGCTTATGACGTCGAGCAGGCTCCGCTCGTGCGCGCGCTAGCCGAGCGTGCGTACGGCCACGGGGCGCGATTCGTTAGCGCACTGTATTGGGACAGCCATGTCAAGCGCTCGCGTCTGCGGCATGCGCCAGATGAGACGCTGGATTTCGTGCCGGATTGGTGGAAGGCGATGATCGCGGAGTGCGTCGTGCGTGGGTCAGCGGTGATTCTCGTATATGGACAAGCGGACCGAGACCTGCTTGATGACATCGCACCTGAGCGGGTGGCGCGCGATGCCATGCCGATGACGCCGTTGTTTTGGGAGGCTGTGGATCGCGGGGATCTCGCGTGGACGGTTGTTCCCGGACCTTGCGCGGGTGTGGCGCAAGCGATGCTGGGCACGCCCGACGTGGCTCGCCTGTGGGAGCTGTTGGCACCGATGCTCCGCTTGGACGCGGCGGATCCGCAGTTGGCGTGGCGCGAGCACATGGCCCGCCTGCTGGAGCGTGCAGCGCTGCTGCACGAGCGCCACTTCTACGCGCTGCATTTTCGTGGCGGCGGCACGGACCTGACGATTGGACTGCTGGCTGGCGCGCGGTGGGTGACCGCCGCGACGGAAACGCGGTGGGGCACCCCGTTTGTGTGCAATATGCCGACCGAGGAGGTGTTTACCACGCCGGACCGCAGATGCACCGAGGGGGTGGTGCGCATCACTCGGCCACTGCAGCTCGCTCGCGGCGGCCGCGCTGAGGGACTCACCCTCTATTTTGAGCGTGGCTGCGTCGTGCGGGTTGAGGCCAGGCGCGGCGCGGAGTTCGTGCGTGCTCAGTTGGCCATCGACTCCGGAGCGGTGCGTTTGGGAGAGGTTGCCCTGGTGGATGGGGCCTCTCCTGTTGGGCAAACCGGGATCGTCTTCGGCGATGGTCTCATCGACGAGAACGCGACCAGTCACATTGCCTGGGGCGAAGCCATCGCCTCTACCATGCCCGATCTACCAGAAGGACGCGACGCCCAGATCTCGCTGGGCTTTAACCGCTCTGCGATCCACCAGGACGCCATGATCGGAGGACCCGACGTCGAGGTCTTTGGCGTCGACCAGAACGGCGTCGAGGTCGCAGTAATCACAGCTGACCATTGGGTCTTGACTTGACTCAGCATCGAGCCTTCTGCTTGCTCAGTCTGATTGGAGTCATCCCCCACAAACGCGCTGACCACCGCTCCGCGACGGGAGCATGCGTCGCCGCGCGGGACGCCGCACGCGTGCTTTCGCCCAGTTGGGGGCGCCGGCGCGGTCGCTGCTCTCGGCTGCGCGAACGCTCTGCGGCTTGTGCTTTTGTCCGGATCAAATCGCGTGGCTGCCTTGTGCTCCCGCGTGCGAGCGAGAGTCCGCCAACCGCAGGTGCTTGCACGGGTCCAGCTAACGGACGGCCTGTCGAGCGATCAAAGCAGCAGTCGCGACGGCGCAGGCGGTCTGTTCCGCATCGGAACGATCTCGCTCGTCTCGTACCTCGCGGGTGCCGCACTCGCTCGCCGAGCTGAGCGGAACTGTCACCCTGGGCGACGAGCGAACTGCTCCCGACAAGGCTCGGGTCTGTCGATCCGAGCCGCCGAGCGCTTGCTGGCGTCGTGCGGCTCGCCGGCGAGCAAGCGCTCGTGGGTGCGGACCTCGCTTCTGCTTTGGATCGTCGGAGCCGCTCCGGCTGGACGAGCGCTTCGCGACTCATCCGAGCGTCCGGGACGGGCGGACCGGACGCATGCTTTCGCCCAAATCCGCTCGCGCCGATCCGAGGGTTGGACGTTGGTTGTCCTTGACCCGGTGCTCGACCTCTCGACGCCGATGGGCCGCGCGATGGCAGGTATCGCCGTTGTGTTCGCCCAGCTTGAGCGCGAGATGGCGTCCGAACGGACCAAGGACGGGCTTGCCATTGCGCGTGCCAAGGACAAGCACCTGGGAGGCGCCAATCCGATTGTGGAACGGGACGACTATCCCGGACTGCACCTGGGACCGGCTCGAACCCGTGCTCGCGGGGAGCTACCCGTCGAAAGCGGAGTGCACCAACGGCGCAGACGTAAAGCAGAAGTCGGCTTACATCGCTGAACTTCCCGAAACCTCTCGCTCTTGGGACGCTTTCCCGACCGCTCGCGAGTTCCGCGCGAACGGAGGTGATTCCAGAATTGCTAGTCGTGGCCCCGGGGCGCTGCTGCGAGTATTTTCGCTCGTGCGAGAAGCCTAATCGCTTAACAAATGCCTGCAAAACGGCCATAATTGCATAATTGGTGGGTGCTTAAGATCATCTGGCCAGGAGACGAGCCGAACCGCCCCGTGCGGAACAGCGCCGAGAACTTCGGCGAGCTCGAGCCCTCCCACAACCCGAGCGGGGTCTTGACCCCTTCGCCTCTTCGGTGCCTTGGCGCCTCGGCGCCCCCATTCCGGCTCCCACAACCCGAGCGGGGTCTTGACCCCTTCGCCTCTTCGGTGCCTTGGCGCCTCGGCGCCCCCATTCCGGCTCCCACAACCCGAGCGGGGTCTTGACCCCTTCGCCCCGCCCGAGCCCGAGCCCGACGACGACGACGACGACGACGGATGATCGCGCTGCTCGCATGCGTCGCGGCGCTCCCAGGAGGGAGTCCGCCAGCCAGTCGGCGAGATTCTTGCCCGTTCTCCGGATTCGTCGCCATTTGAGGGCTACTCCGGCTTCGGCTTGCGGCCGGTAAACGTGATCACGTGCTCCCCCGGCTCCAACCACCCCGGATGATCCGGCGTCATCGGTGATGCCAGCGGACTCGCGGACATGATCCGGTCCGTCCGTTCCCGGTTCGTCTCGCCACGAGCGCCGGGGCCACGACTAGCAATTCTGGAATCACCTCCGTTCGCGTGGAACTCGCGAGCGGTCGGGAAAGCGTCCCAAGAGCGAGAGGTTTCGGGAAGTTCAGCGATGTTACGAAGAGCGGATTCCTGGCGCGCCTGTTCAAAAACTCTGTCGGCCGCGGGGGCCGTCCGCGCTCGCTTGCCCGTTACGAGCTCGCAACGGATCCCATGATCGCTGCGTAAGGCTCTCCGTCCCATGCCTCAACGCGGTCAGCGATCGTTCGATCAGCCTCGTCATGACCCGCCCAAGTGATTTCGACGCGTTCTGAAATCGGCGGGCCATAGCGACCGCGTCCGCTGCGCGCGAGCCGGATCTTGACGATGGACTGCCTCGCAAACCTCAAGGCCCGCAGGCGCGCAGAAGTGCCGTGCTGTTGCCATCGTCGGCAGCGGGCCGCCGGTGGCAGTGTGCGTGTATGAGACGGGGTGTGGCTTCGTTCGCGCCCGGCAGCTGACCGCTCGCGGATCAGCTCCCGTTCGAATTCCGCTAGCGCGGCGAACAGGTGCAGTTGCAGCCGGCCGGTGGCGGTCGTGGTGTCGATGCTCTCCCGCAAGGATCGGAACGCGATCTCGCGCTCCTGCAGCCCGCGATGACCTCGATGAGGTGGCGCAGGCTGCGGCCGAGGCGGTCCAGGCGCCAGACGACGAGCGTGTCGCCGGGCAACAAGTGGTCCAAGCACGCCCGGAGCAGGCACCTGACTGGGCGTGAGTTGGCCGGCCGAGACTACTCGTTCGGCCGATTGCCGCAGCGGGCACGTCCGCCATGGTGCTCTTGCTGCTCGTCATAGCGGTCTTGCCCTCAGCCAGGTCCCAGGCGAGTGGTTCATCCTCTGCTGACAGGGCTGTGAG
>CALAQT010000556.1 GCA_937888775.1 uncultured Actinomycetes bacterium
TTCAAGGGCTACCGCGGCTTCCCCGGCTCGATCTGCGCCTCGCCCAACTCGATGATCGTGCACGGCATTCCGGGTCCGTACACGCTGGCCCGAGGCGACATCCTGTCGGTGGACGTTGGCGTCGTCTACCAGGGGTGGGTGGCCGACGCCGCGCGCACGTTCGCGGTCGGTCCGATCACCCCGGTTGCCCGCAAGCTGCTCAAGACCACCGAGGAGTCGCTGTTCGCCGCCGTGCCCGAGTGTCGTGTCGGCAACCGCCTCGGCGATGTCTCACACGCGGTCCAGGCCCACGTCGAGGCCGCCGGTCTGTCGGTGGTGCGCTCGCTCGTCGGCCACGGCGTCGGGCGCGAGATGCATGAGGAGCCCCAGGTTCCCAACTACGGCGAGGCCGGCACCGGGATCCCGCTCGAGGAGGGGATGGTGCTGGCGGTGGAGCCGATGGTGACCGCCGGCCGCCACGCGGTGCGCGTGGGCGAGGACCACTGGTCGATCTACTCCCAGGACGGATCGCTGGCGGCCCACTTCGAGTTCACGATCGCGATCACCGCCGACGGTCCCCGGATACTCACCCCGTGGCACCAGTCGAGCAATGGGGAGAAACGCCCCGCGGGCGATTCAATCGGGGCTCCTCTGCCGCGTGAATAACCCGGCCGGGAGTTCTGAAGGCAATCCCGAACTTGACCTCCCGCTCCCGGCGAACGCGAGCCGGATTGCCTTCGGAACCCCCAAGCCAATCGCCCTCTGGGCGATTGGCCCTGCTAACATCCCCGGGTGCGCCTGTAGTGCACTCATTTGTGCTGCTCAGCGCTCCTCGAAGCGGTAGCGGCGACCGTACCGGTCGCCAGAGCCGCTTTGCAGGAACCACACAAAATCACTCACGACGAGAGCGAAACGAGCGTGAAAGTACGACCGTCGGTCAAGCCGATGTGCGAGAAGTGCAAGATCATCCGCCGCCAAGGGCGAGTGCTCGTGATCTGCTCAAATCCACGTCACAAGCAGCGGCAGGGCTAAATGGCGCGAATTTCAGGGATCAACATCCCGCTTAACAAGCGGGTCGAGATCGGCCTTACCTATATCTACGGGATCGGACGTTCGACGTCGAATGAGCTGCTGGCCAAGGCCGGCATCGAGGCCGACCGTAAGGTGCGCGACCTGACCGAGGAAGAGGTGGTCAAGCTCCGCGACCTGATCGACGGCGACCTCACTGTCGAGGGCGACCTTCGGCGCGAGCGCTCCCAGAACATCAAGCGTCTGCAGGAGATCGGCTGCTACCGCGGCCTGCGCCATCGGCGTGGCCTGCCGGTCCGCGGCCAGAACACCAAGACCAACGCGCGCACCCGTAAGGGTCCCAAGCGGATGCAGGTCGCCGGCAAGAAGAAGGCGTCCAAGAAGTGAGTCCCGCTCCTCGCAGACCTCAGCGCGGCCGGCGCCGCGTACGCAAGAACATTCCGATCGGGCAGGCGCACATCAAGACTTCGTTCAACAACACGATCGTTTCGCTCACAGATCGTGAGGGCAACGTGATCGCGTGGGAGTCGGCCGGAGGCGCGGGCTTCAAGGGCTCGCGCAAGTCGACCCCGTTCGCCGCGCAGGTGACTGCCGATGCGGCCGCGAGGAAGGGCATCGAGCACGGATTGCAGAAGGTAGAGGTGTTCGTCAAGGGCCCTGGCTCGGGCCGTGAGACGGCGATTCGCTCGCTCCAGGCCGCCGGCCTGGAGGTCACCGGCGTCAAGGACGTCACGCCCCAGGCCCACAACGGTTGTCGTCCACGAAAGCGCAGGCGGGTGTAGATATGGCTCGCGACACTTCCCCCCAGTGCAAGCAGTGCCGGCGAGAGGGACAGAAGCTGTTTCTCAAGGGCGAGCGCTGCCTGACCGACAAGTGCGGCGTCGAGCGCCGCTCCTATCCGCCGGGCGACCACGGGCGTGGACGCCAGAAGCAGAGCGAGTATCGAGTCCAGCTGCGTGAGAAGCAGAAGGCCAAGCGCTACTACGGCGTCCTGGAGAAGCAGTTCCGGATCTACTACTCCAAGGCCTCGCGCCAACCCGGAGTGACCGGCGAGAACCTCTTGCGGATGCTCGAATGCCGCTTTGACAACGTGCTCGTGAGGCTTGGCTTCGCCGCATCGCGGCGCCAAGCGCGGCAGCTGATCCTGCACGGTCACTGGACCGTTAACGGTCGCCGCGTGAACATTCCCAGCTATCAGCTGCGCGACAGCGACGTGATCGCGATCGACCAGCGCTCGACCGCCGGGCAGGTGATCCGGGACGCGACCGAGCTGACCGGTCAGGTGCCCGCATGGTTGCAGGCCGATCACGACTCGCTGACGGCGAAGGTGCTGCGCAAGCCCGAGCGGCGAGAGATCGCCGCCCCGGTGCAGGAGCAGCTGATCGTCGAGCTGTACTCGAAGTAGTCAGAGATTCGCCGCGGGGCCATCAGGTTCCCGCGCGCGGTCAAACCGCCGCCTGAGCGGCCCGATACCCACGAGGTTAGGACCCCGATGCTTGACTTCCAAGTCCCCCGAATCTCCAGCGAGTCTTCCGACGACACCCGAGGCTCTTTCACGATCGAGCCGCTCGATCGGGGCTTTGGCTACACGTTCGGCAATTCGCTGCGACGCGTGCTGCTGTCCTCGCTGGCCGGCGCCGCTGTGACCAGCGTGCGGATCGAGGGCGTCGCTCATGAGTTCTCCACGATCCGGGGGGTCAAGGAGGACGTCACCGACATCGTGCTCAACCTCAAGGGCGTCGTCTGCCGCATGCACTCGGACGCCACCGAGATCGAGGCTCCGCTCGTGGTCACGGGACCCGGGGAGATCAGCGCCCGGGACATCGACCTCCCGTCCGGCGTCGAGATCCTCAACCCCGACGCGCACATCGCGACGCTGGAGAAGAAGACCAAGCTGGAGGTCTATTTGACCATCGGCCGCGGCCGCGGTTACCGGCCGGCGGAGGAGAACAAGTCGCCCGATCAGCCGATCGGCGTGATCCCGATCGACTCGATCTTCTCGCCGGTGCGGCGCGTGGCCTACAACGTCGAGCAGGCCCGCGTCGGCCAGAAGACCGACTTCGACAAGCTGACGCTCGACATCGAAACCGATGGCTCGATCGATCCGCACGCTGCGCTGCGCGAGGCGGCGGAGATCCTGATCTCACAGCTGGCGATCTTCACCGACGCCGATCGCGTCGTGGAGCTGCGCGAGGCCGGCTCGCCCGGTGTGCTCGAGCCCGGGCTGGTCGGCGGCGGCCAGGTCGGTGCTCCGTTACGGCCGCCCAACGCGATGGACGACATCCTGATCGAAGAGCTCGAGCTCGGGGTTCGCTCCTACAACTGCCTCAAGCGCGCCGGGATCCAGACGGTCGGCGACCTGGTGTCCAAGACCGAAGGTGAGCTCAACGCGATCCCTAACTTCGGCAAGAAGTCGATCGACGAAGTGATCGAGACCCTCCACGCCCGCGGCCTCGGGCTGCGAAACGAATAACCTCTGTCCGATGCGTCATCAGCGTCAGCGATATCAGCTCAGCCGCAGCGCCTCGCACCGCAAGGCGCTGCTGATGAACCTGAGCAAGGAAGTGATCGAGCACGAGCGGATCCAGACGACCGAGGCCAAGGCCAAGGCCGTCAAGCCGGAGGTCGAGAAGCTGATCACGCTGGCCAAACGGGGCGATCTGCATGCTCGTCGCCAGGCACTGTCGGCGCTTGGCCAGGACAAGTTCACCGTCTATAAGCTGTTCGAGGAGATCGCGCCGCGCTACACCGAGCGCCCCGGCGGCTACACGCGGATCCTCAAGCTCGGGCCGCGTCGGTCTGACTCGACCGAGATGGTGCTGCTCGAGCTGGTCTAGAAGGGCCCCGGGATGATCTCCCGGCTGCTGGTGGAGTACGACGGGACGGAGTTCGGCGGCTGGGCGCGCCAGTACGATCGCCGCACGGTGCAGGCCGAGCTCGAGCGAGCGCTTGCGGTCGTCCTGGGACGTGACGTGGCCCTGACGGTGGCGGGACGCACCGATGCCGGCGTTCACGCGTGGGGCCAGGTGGCCAGCTACGCGGGTGAGCCCGCCCGCGTGGCGTCGCTCAATGCGCTGCTCCCTCACGACATCTCGGTGCTCGGCTGCGACGCCGCCGAGCCCGGCTTCGACGCTCGCCGCGACGCCACGAGCCGCGCCTATTGCTACCGCCTGCTGGCGCGGCGTGCCCGCAGCGCCCATGAGCGCGGCCGGGCCCTGCACTGGCCGCGTGAGGTCGAGCAATCGGCGCTTGAGGCCTGCGCGCGGGCGCTGCAGGGCACTCACGACTTCACCGCCTTCACTCCGACCGAGACCGACCACGTGCGCTTTGAGCGCGACGTGCTGGCGGCATTCTGGCGACGTCGGAGCGCCGACGTGCTGGAGTTCTGGATCGAGGCTGACTCGTTCATGCGCCACATGAACCGGGTTCTGGTCGGGACGATGTTGGAGGTGGCCGGCGGCCGGCGTTCGCTGGAGGAGTTCGTCGCGCTGCTGGGGGGGCGCCCGCGCGCTCACGCGGGCCAGACGGCCCCCGCCCACGGCTTGTACCTGGCCGGGGTGGGCTACCGGTCCCAGCCGGTGCTCGACGTCCCACACTGACAGACCGGAAGGGGACGAATGTTCGATTGCGCAATCGGGCTTTCCTCGTACGATTCCTGGCCGGTAGGGGGCGTAGAAATGTCTCATGGTCGCTGAGCGGTCCGGGTGCGCGGATTCCACAGACGGAGTGCGTCGCTCGGACCGCGAAGCGTTTGGACGTAGTGTCACCGCACTAGCTCAGGGCGGACTGCGCCGCCGCCTCACCGACGCCTAGCATCTAATCGATGCGAGTACTGCTGACCAACGACGACGGGATCGAGGCGGCCGGCTTGCAGGCGCTGCGTCGGTCTCTGGCCCAGCTGCCCGGCATCGAGCTGGCGGTGATCGCCCCGGACGGAAACCGCTCGGCGATGGCGCGTTCGATCACCACCCGTCGTCCGCTCTGGGTCCAAGAGGTCGATTTCGATGACGGCAGCGTCGGCTATGCGACCGACGGCACCCCGGTGGACTGCGTCCGCCTGGCGCGGCTCGGGCTGATCGAGGGATTCGAAGCCGAGCTCGTGGTGGCGGGAATCAACCACGGCTCCAACCTCGGCGACGACATCACCTACTCGGGGACCGTCGCGGCGGCGCTGGAGGCGATCGTGCTGGGGCTGCCGGGGATCGCCGTCTCCCAGCAGTCAAACGCGCTGGAACTGGACTTCCGCACCGGGCTGCGGTTCGAGTTCGACGTGGCGGCGAATTTCACTGCACGTCTGGTCGGCGAGCTCAAGAGCGTGCCGCTGCCCGCCGGCACGCTTCTGAATATCAACGTTCCGGGGTCGCCGCCTGACGGGGTCGAGGTGGCCAGACTGGGAAAGCGCGTGTATCGCGATGAGCTGTCGCTGGTCGACGAAGGATCGGGCGGCCGTCGGCTGTACCGCATCTACGGGGATGCGGGCTACGAGCGCGAGGAGACCGGAACCGATCTGGCGGCAGTCGCGCACGGCAAGATCGCGGTCACCCCGATCCATTTCGATCTCACCGACCGTGAAGGTCTACAAGCCCTCGGGCGCTATGACCTGGGGAGGCTGATCTCGCCCGCCGCGCGTGAGGCGGGCGGGTAAGTGGCCATACGCGCGCGTGCCGAGGATCCCGCCGAGCGCGCGGCGGAGTTGCGTCGGCTGTTGGCCTACCACGGGCACCGCTACTACGTGCTCGATGATCCGGAGATCGGCGACGACGCTTACGACGCCCTGCTCGACGAGTTGCGCGCGATCGAGGCCGAACACCCGGAGCTGCTCACGCACGACTCGCCAACGCAGCGCATCGGCGGCGAGCCGGTCAGTGACCTGGTAAAGGTCTCCCACCCCGAGCCGATGCTGTCGCTGGCCAACGCGCGCTCGGCCGAGGAACTGAGGGCCTGGATCCAGCGGATGCGTAACCACCTGGCCCGTGAGGGGATCGAGGACCCTGAGTTCGAGTTCGTCGCCGAGCCGAAGATCGACGGCCTGGCGATCTCGCTGCTCTACCGAGACGGCGTGTTCGAGCGCGGCGCGACGCGCGGCGATGGGAATTTCGGCGAGGACGTAACCCATAACCTGCGCACGATCGGCTCGATCCCGCTGCGGCTCGAGATCGACGATCCGCCGCCGTTGCTGGAGGTTCGCGGCGAGGTCTACATGTCGTTACCCGACTTCGCCGCGCTCAACGAGCGCCGCGCCGAGGCAGGCCTGTCGACGTTCATGAACCCGCGCAACTCGGCCGCGGGCACGATCCGGCAGCTGGACCCGAAGCTGGCCGCCGACCGGCCGCTCTCGCTGTGGTGCTACCAGATCGGCGTCACCGAGGGCCTGAGCTTCGGGTCGCATTGGGAGGCGCTTGAATGGCTGCGCGCGCACCGCTTCCCGGTACATCCCGACGTCAAGAAGCTGCGCTCCGAGGACGACGTGGTCGCGCAGTGCCGCTCCTGGGAGCAGCGGCGCGGGTCGCTGGAGTTTGAGATCGACGGAGTCGTGGTGAAGGTCAACCAGTTCGAGCTCCAGCGCCGGCTGGGGGTCGTGGGGCGGGATCCGCGCTGGGCGATCGCCTGGAAATTCCCGCCGACCACTGCCGTGACCAAGCTCAGGGCGATCGGTTGGAATCCGGGCAAGTTCGGCGACCTGCATCCCTACGCGATGCTCGAGCCGGTCCACGTGGCCGGCGTGACGATTAAGCTGGCAACGCTGCACAACGAGGAGGACCTGGCGCGCAAGGACATCCGGGAGGGCGAGGAGGTCATTGTCCTGCGGGCCGGCGACGTGATCCCGCAGGTTCTCTCACCCGCTCCCCACGTCGCCGAACGCGACCACCGACCGCCGCCGTCGCTGCCGCCCGAGCGCTGCCCTGTCTGCGACACCCCGACCGTCAAACCTGAGGATTCCGTCTTTACACGATGTCCTAACCGCGACTGCCCAGGGCGGCGCTGGCAGTTGCTCAAGCACTTCGTCGGGGCGATGGACATCGACGGGCTCGGCGAGAAGCAGGTTGACCTGTTCATGAAGCTCGGTTGGGTGCGCACCGCGGCGGACTTCTACAGCCTGGACGCCGAGCGGATCGCCGAACAGACGGGGTTCGGGACCGTCTCGGCCGAGAAGCTCGTCACGGCGATCGAGCAGTCAAAGCGCCAACCGTTCGGGCGGGTGCTGTACGCGCTGGGGATCGAGGAGGTCGGCTATGTAACCGGCCGCAGCCTCGCCCAGCAGCTGCGCACGATCGACGCGTTGCTGGCGGCCACGCCCGAGGAGATCGAGCAGACCCAGGGGGTGGGACCGAAGATGGCCCGCACGATCCACGCCCAGCTCCACGACGAGCAGATGACCGCGCTGATCTCGGATCTGCGCACTGTGGGCCTGACACTGGAGGAGGAGGGGCCGCCGCCGGGCGAGGGCCCACTGGCGGGCAAGACGCTGGTGCTGACCGGCACGCTTCCCAACCTGACCCGTGAGCAGGCGACCGAGCGGATCGTGGCCGCAGGCGGCAAGGTGACGGGCTCGGTGTCACGCCGAACGGATTACGTGGTGGCAGGGGAGAGCCCCGGTACCAAGCTCGCCCAGGCCGAGCGCCTCGGTGTTGCCGTGGTCGACGAGCGCGGACTGCTGGATCTGTTGGGCTGAGCCACCCCTTGGCGGGACGATTCAGCCGTCGTAATGCGCCAACGCGACCTGCATCCGATCCTGGATCGGATGAGCGTAATTGGGGTCGATCGAATTCATCAAGAACGCGTAGGCCAGCGTGTGCCCATCCCGGGCTTCGCAGTACCCAGCCACGTTTGACACGGCCTGCAGCGTCCCGGTCTTGCCGCGACAGCGTCCCTGCGCGTAGGTTCCCCGCATCTCGTCCTGGAGCGTGCCGGTCTCTCCGGCCACCGCCAGTGAATCGGTGAACTGCAGATCGCCGGCCATCTTCTGGAGCAGGGTCACAACCTGATCGGGGCTGGTCAGGTCGTAGTACGAGAGTCCCGAGCCGTCGTTCAAGCGCGGGGTGATGCCAAAGCTGGTGGCGACCTGGGCTCTAACCACGGCGGCGCCGGCGGCGGTGGTCCCGGCGCCTCCGTAGCGCGCGCCGAGGTCCTTGAGCAGCATCTCGGCGAAGAAATTGTCCGACGGCGCGTTGGTCCAGCTGATCAGCGTCGCCATCTGGGGCGAGTGGACCTGGGTCAGCGGTCTGGCTCCGGCCGGCGCCCGGCCGACGCTCACCGGGGTGCGGGCGGCGACCTTGACTCCCGCGGCGCGCAGTGCGTTGACCAGCTGCTGGCCGGCCACCAGGGCGGGATGGGCATCGTACGCGCTGCCGTCGAGCGTGGCCCATCCGCGATCGTAGGCGAGCGCGCTCAGGACACCCTCGACATATATCGATGGTGCATAGCCGGTCGCCGGTGTACCGCGCAGCGAATCGAAGTACGACTCGTCGGCGACCACGCGGCCCGTGAGCGAGGTGATTCCCGTCTGGCGCACGAGGTTTATCACCAGGCGCTGCATCGTCGCGCCGCCGCCGTAACTGCTCTGGTCAAAGGACGCCGCGCCGAAGCTAGGGTCCCCGCCTCCGCGCAGATACAGAGTCCCGAAGAAGGCCCCACGCGGGCTCTGCGTGCCGCGGCCGAGGATCGATGTGGTCAGGGTCGCGTTGGGGCCGAAGCGCAGCAAGGCCGTGGAGGTCGTGTAGAGCTTCTCCACCGATGCGGGCAGGCGGCCCGTGTTCGCGGCGGAGGAGAACAGCGTTTGGCCGGTATTGAGATCGACGACGTAGGCTCCGCTCTGGCGCCCGGCCGCCTGCATGCCGTTGCGCAGCGCTCGGCTGAGCGAGCTCTGAGGAGTCTGGCCCGCATGGGCGAGTGCAACGGCGCCGGCCCCTGCGCAGCAGGCCAGCAGCATTGCGGTCGCAGCGACAGTGGAGGCGAGAAACGCTCGCATAATCTCTGTATAACCGTTCGGAGGGCAAAAGGCTTCGCTCCTCGGCGTTACCTTCGGGCTCCGAACTCTGGACCGGGCGCACCCGTACAATCAAGTTGGCATGGGCAAGGTTGTCAAGCTCGATGCTGCGGCGAAGGATCGCGCGGCGCCGTCACGCGAGGCGGCCACTGGGCGGCGTCGCCAACGCTCCAAATCGGCGCTCGTGTTGGGTGGCGGCGGTTTCACCGGCGGCGTGTACGAAATCGGCGCGCTGCGAGCCCTCGATCTGCTGTCGGTCAACCGCACCGTGAACCAGTTCGACGTCTACGTGGGCACCAGCGCCGGTTCGTTCGTCGCCGCTGCAGTAGCCAACGGCGTCACGCCTGAAGAGATGATGCGGGTGATCGTGCAGCAGGTGCCGACGCCGTTTCCCGACGCTCGCGTGAGCTCGCTGCTGAGGCCCAACTATTCCGAGTTTCTGGCCAAGGGCCTGATGATGCCGCTTCGGCTCGTGCAGCTGATGCGCACGCTGATCAGGGACCTGGGGCAGGTGTCGGCGGTCGACCTGGCGATCGGACTCGCCGAGGCGCTTCCCGCCGGTCTTTACACAGCTGATGGCATCGAGCGCTACGTACGGCGGATTCTCTCGGATCCAGATCGCACCGACGACTTCCGCCTGCTCGCCAACGAGCTCTACATCGCCGCCACCGACCTCGACAATTGCGAGCGGGTCGTGTTCGGCTCCGCGGAGTGGAACGACGTACCGATCTCCACCGCGGTGAGCGCCTCCAGCGCGCTGCCGATGCTCTACAAGCCGGTCAAGGTCAGAGACCGCGAGCTGATAGACGGCGGCATCCTCTCCACCACCAACCTGGACATCGCGGTCGAGGCGGGTGCCAAGTTCATCGTCGTCGTCAACCCGCTGGTGCCCTACGTCAACGACAACCAGAAGAGGATCCCGACGGTCACGGGGGGTCGGGCCGGCCGGGTGTCTGACATGGGCTTTGCGCACATCGGCTACCAGGCGTTCAAACTGCTGGCCCACCAGCGCCTGCATGAGATCGCCCGTCGGTGGGAGGAGCGCTATCCGGGCGTCGACATCATCCTGATCGAGCCCGACTCCGATGACGAGCTCATGTTCCAGACCAGCGTCATGAACTTCACCTCGCGGGTGGACATCGCACGCCACGGCTTTCAGTCGGTCACGCTGAAGCTGGCCCAGGACTATCCCCGCTTCAAGCGCATCTGCGCTCGGCACGGAATCGAAATCTCCGCCACGCGGGTGCGCAAGGTCGTCAAGCACTTCGGCGCGGAGCGCGAGCAGAACCGCGCCTGGCGCAAGATCCTGGAGCAAACGACTTCAACACTATTACGCCAGTCGGCACAGGACTGAAGCGCCTCGTCCGCGCAATCGGCGACGAAGGGGCCGGCCGCGATCAGATGCGACCGGGCGGCTGCCAGCTATGCCTGGGCAGGCTGGGCCCGCTGAACTCCGGGGGGCTCACGCAGACTGGAGAGGAACAGCGTCTTGTCGATTCGGCCGTTGAAGATCGGCACTCCCAATTCGACGCACTTGATGATGACATCGCGACGCTCCAAGCCGGACTCGCGTGCGAGCTCCGTGGGCGTCAGGTGATTGGCCATCGGATCATCCTCCTTTGCCGATTTCACTACATGGACACAAGTATGGCGCGCCGGCCGGATGGTCTCAAGCCGAGGTGCGAATTCTGTCCGCTCCGTGGATTTTCTCGATCCAAGCTGATCCCAATACGGAAGATTCTGTTGGACAAATGTCAGATAAACGCTACTGTTCAGTCGGACCTAGATAGGGAAACACTCCAGCGGGGAAGTACCGAACTGAGGTTGACGCTCAGCATGATCCCAGCCGCAGCTGCAACATCAGGGGACGAGCACCAACTCGTCGCGGCTGCCTGTGCCGGCGACGATCGCGCGTTTGAGGCGCTCTACTCCCGCTATGCCGGCCGGATAGTCGCCTATGTGGGGCGCATGGTCGGCGACCACGGTCGGGCGGAGGACATCTCCCAGGAGGTGTTCATGTCCGCGCTGCGGCGCCTGCGCCAGACCGAACAGTCGATCGCGTTCAAGCCGTGGATCTACGGGATCGCCAAGAACGCGTGCATCGACGAGTTCCGGTGCACCAAGCGAGCGCGAGAGGTGCCGCTCGGGGCTGATGACGGTCCAATCGTCAACGATCGCCGCCTGATCGCGCTCGGTTCGACCCCCGACGCCGCGGTGGAGCGCAAGCAGCAGCTGCAGGACCTGAGGGGGGCCTTCGGCGGGCTGTCGGAGATTCAGCACAAGGTGCTGGTGTTGCGTGAGCTGGAGGGACTCTCTTACAACGAGATCGGTGAGCGCCTGGATATGACCCGGGCGATGGTGGAAAGCTCGCTATTCCGCGCGCGGCGGCGGCTGAGTGAGGAATACGAGGAGCTCGCCAGCGGCCGTCGCTGCCAGCAGATTCAGGCTCTGATCGACGAGTGCCCAAGTCGTCCGCTGCAAACCTTCCGTCTTCGCGAGCGCCGCCAGCTGACGCGTCACCTCTCTCACTGCCAGCCATGCCGGCGGATGGCGCTGATGGCCGGCTTCGACGAAGACGCCCTGCGCCGCACCAGCATCGCCGCCAAGATCGCGGCGCTGCTTCCCTTCCCGCTGCTTCGCTGGCGGCGCAGCGACGCCAGGCCGACGGCGGCCGAGCTTGGCGCGGGCCCCAAGGTCACTGCCTTGCGCCCGCTGGAGAAAGTCGCTCAAGTGGCCGATCCCGCCGGTCAGCTGATCACGCTCGGCCGCGCGGCCGCCGGAGTGGCCGCGCTGGCGATCGCCGGCGCCGGGGGCGGTGTGGTGACGGGGCTGGCGACCACGCCGAACGCGGCCCACCGGGCGGGCGTGCCAGCCGTTCCCGCCCAGGTT
>CALAQT010000557.1 GCA_937888775.1 uncultured Actinomycetes bacterium
AGTGGGCGCAGATCACTGGCTCTCGCCCAGCGTGCGCCACCGCGCTCGCGAGCCATCGAACCGTTCGCCGCCCGCACCACGGCGCTCGCCAGCGCGGCGCCCGCCATCCCCAGCGCGACCCCCACCGCATAGAACCCGCCCGCTCCGGGCAGCCGCGCGCGATCGGACGCCGACCAGGCGGCGGCCGGGTCAGCAAGGTGGGTCGGAAGCCGCACCAGCACCTTGAGCAGCTGTCCGGGCGCGACTCGGGGCCAGCCGGCGCCGAAGATCGCACCGGCGAGGCCGCCCCACAGCCAGATGTAGGCGACGAGCGCGAACACGGCGACGATCGCCGTCACGGCGCCAGCGTCGGAGATCCCGCTGGACCGGTCCTGACTCATCGGCGCCTCGGCCCCGTGCCGATCACGCTCATTCCGGCATCGGTGTCGGTCAGCCGTGTCTCCAGGCGAGAGCGGTAGTGCTGCACGACGAACGAGCGCGAGCCAACGCGCCACAGCGCCTGGCCGGCTGACAGCATGGTGAGCAGCTCGGACTCGCTGTGTGAGAGGCCGAGCAGCGTGCGCGTCAGCTCGATCTGGCTCTCGTCCTGGTGATAGACGATCCGGGTGGAGGCGTCGGCGATCAGGCCCTCGGCGATCCGGGCGGCGCGTGAGCCGGCGTCGCCGGCGGCCTGCAGGTCGGCGAGCTTGTGCAGCACGACGAGGTTCATCACCCCGAACTGGCGCGCGAGCTTGAAGTTGGACTGAAACCACTCGCCCAGGCCCGTGTGCTGGACGATCTTCCAGGACTCGTCGGCGACATTGATCAGCCGTTCGCGGTCCGGTCGCTCAGCCATCCGCGCCAGCAGCGCACTCATCCAGGCCGTGGCGCAGGCCATCAGGATCCCCACCGCGGGCGAGTCGCGGACTGCGTGCAGGTCGAGCACGAGCAGCTTGGCGTCCAGGTCCAGCCCCGGTGTGGTCGGCCCGTCGAACATGCCGCGCAACGGCCCCTCGCACAGATCTTGCAGCGCAAGCGCGGCGCGTCGGGCATCGGCCGCCAGCCGCTCCGGAGTGGTCTGCAGTCGCTGCGCCATCTCGGCCACCGGGTTGAACAGCACCGTGGCGATCTCGGGCAGGGTGGGGTCGTCCCCGCCGCCGCCGGGACTACCGCCGCCACGACCACCACCAGTGGCCCGCACGGTACGCAGCGCCTCACGTAACGCGGCCGCCTCCACCTGGTGGAGGGGCCCGCCGAGCGCGGTGACGGTGATCGCGCGCAGCAGCTCCAGCTGGGCGTGCTCCTCGGGCCGGGAGGCGAGCGGATTCAGTCGGACGCCTCCACCGGGCACGAGCGAGATCGGCTTGACGCCGGCGGCTTCGCACAGCGGCCCGTATTCACGCTTGACGTCGAGTACGAACGCGCGCCGGCCGAACAGCAGCATCCGCCACAGAAGCGTCTTGACCAGGGAGCTCTTGCCCTGGCCGAGCTTGCCGAGCACGATCGCGTTGGGGTCGTCCAGCGCTCCCTCTCGGTACAGCACCCAGGGGTCAAAGCAGAACGCGCCGCCGCCGGCATCGCGCCCGATGAAGGCGCCGTGCGCGCCCAGACCACCGGCGGTCATGAACGGGTAGATCGCCTGTGCATGGCGAGTTGTGGAGCGGTGCCCCGGCCGCTGGGCGCCCGTGAACCTCATCGGCCGCACCCAACGCCGATGCTCCCGAAGCCGAGGCTCTGCACGCCGCCGCCCTCGAGGTAGCGCCACCCAACGACGCGGCCGCTCACAGCAGCCCCCGGCACAGTGGGAGCGTGAACGTGAACGCCTCCGCTTGCTGGCCATACATCCGGTGCAGCTCCAGCCGCGCCCGGGCCGCGTGCTCGGTGATCTGCGCGCCGGCCCGGCGAAGTTCCTCGGCATCCCGGCCGGAGACGGTCACGAAGCCGCTGAAGCGAACCTCGCCGTGCCCGGCGGCCAACTCGGACTCGCGGCGGATCGTCGCGTCGCGAGCCTGGCGCTGGCGAGCGGTTTCCGACTGCCCGAATCGACGCCGGAGCTCGCGGTCGGCCTGGTCCTGGGTGATTGCCGCCTCGATCTCACGCGTCGAGCGTCCGGGCGCGACCGGCTCGAAGGTGACCGCCACCGTTCGCACGATGCTCGAGCGGCCAAGCAGGGCATCCAGGAACATCGGCGATACGCCGACTCGCGGCCAGGCACCGATCCAGTAGGTGGCGTGCAGCGCGCCTTCGGACTGGTAGTGATCCCAGCCTTCGCGCGCGCCCAGCGGCCATGCGTTGGCCGGCGTCAGGCCGTCGCGCTCAGGGTCGGCGGTCTCCAGAGCCGCCAGCTCGGCGCGCGCGTAGGGATCAAAGGCCGTCCGCAGGGCCCGGGCGAGCTGGCCGGCGGTGAGCGCGCCGAGCACTCTCACATCGGCGTCCTGGAGCCCCTGAGCGATCCGCTCGCTCTCCTCGATCAACGCCCGGATCGCCGCCTCGCCGTCGCCACGGACCGAGCGCGCGTCGATCTGGACGGCCAGCAGGATCTCGTGCTCCTGGGTAACGCGGGCGGTGGTCCCGATCAGCTCCAGATAGGAGTCGATCAGCGGCGTTCCGCGCAGCGGGATCGACGGGTCGCGCTCGGCGTGCACCCAGCGCGCCAACTCGTCCCCCTGTGCCGGCGCCGTTCGCTCGATCCACTGGATCCGCTTGACCGTCGACGAGGCGGCGCCGGAGAGGACCAGGCCCCAGCGAGCCAGCCGGCGCTCCTGCGCCTCAGGATCGAGCAGCGAGAAGGCGGCGGCCCGGCAGGCGAGCACGGCGGTCAGCCTCCGTCCGGAACGCTCCGCCAGCGCTCCGATCGGGCGATCGCGGTAGGCGGCCTCGACGATCCTCACCCCATGCAGCGCGGGCGGTGCGAGCGGCACCGGATCGCTGAGCTCGGTGCCGCGGCCGCGGACCCGTACCCGGGCCAGCATCCCGTGCTGCGGGACGGGGGAGCCAAAGCGCGCCCGTCCGCTGATCCGGCGCCAGGTGAAGATCGCCACGATCGGCGACCACTCCTGCAGCGTGCGACCTCCGATCGGGGCGAACACGCTCGCCGCACCGGCCGTGACGGCGACGGTCGCGATCATTACGCCGGCTGCTGAGGGGGATTGGTCGATCACCAAGATCGCGATCAGCGTCGCCAGCGACAGGCTGGTGGCCTGGCCCAGACGGATCGGCCCCAAGATCCCCCGGCGCTCGAGCGGCCCGAACGTGTAGTGCATCCGTTCGCTGCTCACAGATGCCCCTGGTCAGGGTCCTGCGGCGGGGGCAGCGGATCGACGTCGTCAGCTATGGCCTCGCCTGGAGTGACAATCTTCCCGGGCGGCGAGGAGCCTGAGCCCGGGTCCTCGGCGGGAGCCGGCGGCTGCCACAGAGGTCCCAGCTTTCCATGGTCCTCGAGATCGAGCGTCAACGTCCGCCAGCTTTCCTCGGGCTGGTGGTACATCGCCTGCAGGCCGGGAGAACGCTCACCATGGCTCTCCCCGGGGCCGGATCCGGCCGCGGCATCGGCAGCCAAGCTTGAGGCGTCGCCACGGGACCCCCGGGGCGGCGCCACGCCGTCGCCGTTGGCCGCCCCCGCCCCGGGGCCGGCGCTGTCGAGCGGCATAGAGCCCGACGCCGCTTCCGTCGCGCCGTGATCAGCGCCCTCGACCTCAGCATCCGCCGAACTCGCGGTTTCAACGCCTGGCCCCGGGTCGTCTGCGCCCTCCGCCAGAGCCGCCAGCGTGGACCGCGCCCCGGCCGTCCGGTCGAACTGGTCGGCGTCACCCGCGGCTGCGCGCATGCGATCCGGCAGCTGGTCGATCCAGTTCTCGGCAAGATAGGCGCGGGAGTCGGCAGTGGCGAGCGCGCCGCCGAGAGACCTGGTCTGGGATCGCAGCGAGCCCATCGCCCCGCTGGCCAGCTCGTGCAGGGGCAGCAGCGCGAGCAGCGCCCAGGGCGCGAACGCTCCCAGCACGACCAGCACCAGTCCCATCAGCAGCGCGGTCGGCCCGTGCGACACGCCGTGGTTGAGCGCCGCGCCCCCGAGTGCGAGCACCGCGACGATCGCGAACTTGGACAGCACGAGCGCGACCAGTAGCTCCACGGCCCGGATCGCCCACACCCGCCGCGCCGGCCAGACGAGCGCCGCGAACGCGATCGGCAGCATCAGCACGATTACGTACACAGCCGCCTCGCGCAGCAGCAGCTCGACCCATAGCGTCAGCGCGCCGGCGGCCGTCAGCAGACCGACCAGGAACGCCAGAAACGGCGAGTGTGAGTCAAGCGACAAGGCGCCGATCGTGGCGCCGGCGACTCCCAGGAAGTGCGCGCCCGCGTTTCCGGCCGCCGCCGACACGATCGCCGACATCTCATCGGAGGCCGCCAGCAGCAGCATCGTCAGCGGCGCGGCGATGCCGACCACCAGCAGCGCCAGCGGCAGGTAGCCGAACGCCGCGCGCGCCAGCAGCGCGAGATCGGAGCGGACCAGCGCCTGGATCGCCGCGGCGAACAGGAACGGCAGCGTCAGCAGCGCCGCGATGGCGGCCATCCGCCAATACGCCGCGGAGAACCAGGTGCTCTGAAGCTGGGGACTGGTGGTGGTCCCCAGAACTTTGGCGGTCTCGTCCAGAGCGAACTTGGCTCCGCCGATTACCCACGCGCCGATCGCGGCCAGGCCGACTGCCGTCGTTGCGGCGCTGGCGGCCCCGCTTCCGTCTCCGAGCACCGTCTTCACCGCGCTGCCCACGTGGCCGCCAAGCAGCTTCTTGCCGGCCGACACGACCTTGCCCGGATGTGACGCGACGCTGCACAGCTTGCCGGCCAGTCCGCTGACCAGACCGGCCGCCGAGCAGATCGGCTTGATCGGATTCAACGCAAGGGCCGCGGGCGGGGGTGCGCCCAGGCCGGCGCCCGCCGTCAGGACCACGAGCAGCGCGGTTCGTCGCGGTGGCAAAGTGCGGGCCATCACTTGGCGGTCGTGCCGAGGTGCTGGAAGAAGTTCACCAGCCCTGGCGCGGAGCCGACGACGAGTGCCGAGGCGGCGGAGATCAGCGCGGCCATGCGCCCGCGAGCCGCGTACTGGTGGTTGTGGGTGTGGGAGGCCACCGCCCACAGCCCGGCGCCGATGAACGCGCCCAGCAGCGCGATTGCCAAGGCCCACGCTTCGGCGCCGTTGACCAGCTGCTGGAGGACGTTGCTGCCCGGCAGGCCGGTGAGGTCGGGGTGGGCGCTGACGAGCGCCGGGTGAATCCCAACTAACGGACCTGGAGCTTGCACAAGACTACCTCCTTGAATCTAATTGAGCCAACTGAGCTTGACAGACACTAGCTGAGCGTAATAAGTTTGTCTAGGCTGGATTGCACCAAATTAGACTCACTAAGTCTCAATCAATCGGAGGTGGCGAAGTGACCGTCGCACTCGTACAGGACCTGCGCGCGGATGGCGCGCACGATCAACCGCTGGCGCAAGGGCCGGCCGACGAGGCGCCCGTGGCTCAGACGGTCGCCGAGATCGGCGATCTATATGTCGCCTACGCGGCGCGTCTGGCCCAGATCGTGCGTTTCAACGTGCGCGCCCCCGAGACGGTGATCGAGGACGCCTGCCAGTTCGCGTGGACCCAGCTGCTGCACCATCGCGCCCGGGTGCGACGCGATGCGGTCCGCGCGTGGCTGACCCGGACCGCAACCCACCAGGCGCTCAAGCTGGTGCGCCGTGAGGACCGTGAGTTGTCGCTCGACGCGATCCTCGAGCCCGCGCACGCCCTGGCGCGGGCAGGCCTGACCGGCACGCTGGAGGAACTGATCGAGCAGCGCGCGCGGCTTGAGTCAATCGGCCGGTTACCGCAGCGTCAGCAGCGACTGGTGTGGCTGCACGGACTGGGTTTCAGCTACAGCGAGATGGCCCGCGATTGCGGTTACACCCCGCGGACCGTCGAGCGACAACTACTCCGCGGCAAGCGCAGGTTGCGCAGCGTCGGCGCCGGCTAGCGCTAGCGCTTCGCGCGGCCTCGCTTGCGCCGGCGACGCTCGGCCGGACTCAGCTTGCGCGGCTTGGTGCGCTGGCTTGAAGATGCCGCTTGACCGCGTCCATCGCCGGACGGCGTAGCTCCCGGGCTGCGGCGGCGGACCGGCGCCCGCCGCCGGGCGTCGCGCCAGATGAACAGGGCGATCGCGGTCAGGACGACCATCGCGCCAATCGTGATGATGAGCGCGTTTGAGCTGCTGAGGCCGCCGCTGCCCGACGAGGTGGAATTCGTGGCGGTGAGGACCGTCGGCGTCGCCGTGCTCGGTGTCGTCGCCGGCGACACCGGCACGCCAGGGGAGAACGGGCTGCTTGTCGTGGTCTGGGCGCCGGCCGGCGACGGGAGAACCGCCACCGCCAGCACTGCCAGCACCGCCAGCCGCGGGCCGATCCGTCGCGTGCTGGGGGTCACCACTTTGAAGGGCTGCGTTTGGGTCACCGCTGCGTCGCGCTCCTGTCGCCGCCGCGCGTCAGCGTTCGGACGCAAGCGGCTGCTCCATCGCCGGCGTCTCAGGCGGCTTGCGGTAGGGCTCCTCGTTGTCCTGATGCTCCTCGTGGTAGACGCTCTCAACGTTGACCGACCAGATATCGTGGTGGGTGCCGAGCAGGATGTTGTCGACCGCGCGCATCGAGGTCAGCATCGAATGGTCGGAGTTGTTGTAGCGGTGAAGCCCGTTGCGGCCAACCTGGATCAGGTTGTCGATCTCCGCCAGCCAGCGACGGATCGTGGCCACGCGCTCGCCGTACTCGACGTCGTAGATCGGGTAGGCCTTATGCACCCGCACGACGAAGCCGAACTTGACGTTGGCGGCCTTCGCCAGGCCAAGTTTCTCGATCTCGGACTTGGCCAGCGCGACTAGGTCGTCGTCGGGCATGCTCCACAGTTCGTCGCCCTCGAAGCAGAAGTACTCCATCCCGATCGAGGCGTCGCTGTCGTTGGGGACCATCCAGGGGCTCCAGGAGCGGAAGTTCTGGATCCGCAGCACTTTGACGCCGGGCTGGTGGATGTAGATCCAGTTGTCGGGGAACAGGTCCCCGCCCTCGATCACCAGCGAGACGGTGAGGAAATCCCGGTAGCGCAGCCCGCGCGCGGCGTCACGCACCTCGCCCGGCGCTTCGGGATAGGCGATCCCGACGGTGCTGCGCAGCGGCAGCGATGAGATCACGTGCGAGGGGTGCAGCGTCTCGCCGCCGGCGACGACCTCCAGCACCTTGCCGCCCTCGATCTGCAGCCGGGTCACTGGCGCGTTGAGGCGAACCTCGCCGCCGTGCTCGTGGATGTCGGCGGCCATCTGCTCCCACATCTGACCCGGCCCGTAGCGGGGGTAGTTGAACTCGGAGATCAGCGACTTGATCTTGTTGCCCTCGTTGCCGAAGAACGCCGCCTTGGCGGCGCTGAAGAAGGACAGTCCCTTGATCCGCTGGGCGGCCCACTCGGCCCGGATCTCGTCGGCCGAGACTCCCCACAGCTTTTCGGTGTAGGTCTTGAAGAAGTGCTGGTAAAGGCGCTTGCCGAAGCGGTTGGACACCCACTGCTCGAATGTCTCCTCGCGGCCCTTGGGCTTGATCGCCGCCCACAGGTAGGAGAGCATGCAGCGCGTCAGCTCAACCGGGCCGAGCTGACGGATTACGTCCATGCCCTGGAGCGGGTACTCGAGGAACTTGTCGTTCCAGTAGATCCGGCTCTGGCGCGGGCGCTTGAGGAATTCCTCCTTCATGATCTCGTGCCAGAGCTCGTCGACCTCCTTGACCTTGGTGAAGAACCGATGCCCGCCGAGGTCGAAGCGGTAGCCGTCGCGCACCTCGGTTCGCGCCAGTCCACCGATCTGGTCGGTGGACTCCAGGACGGTCACCGGCTTGCCCGCCTTGGCCAGCAGGTAGCCCGCGGTCAGGCCGGCCGGGCCGGCCCCGAGCACGACGACGGGGTGTTCAGGAGTTATCTCGGCGTCACGGGCGGAGGCCTGGTCAGGGTTGGTCTCGGTCATCGTCTCGGTTCCTAGGAGGCCTTCTGGTAGAGCATCGCACTGTCGGCTACGCAGCAGGCACCGCGATAGTTGTGTGGCGCCCAGGCGACCGGTTTGAGCGTTCCGGCGGCGACGTCACTCGTCAGGATCGCTCCCCACTGAGCTGAGCGTCGCCGTACGAGTTGTGTCCACGGCGCATCCCAGTTCTGGGTGCCTTCGGTCAACGGGCGCACGTATAGCAGCTGCTGGCCGGGTTTGAGACTAGCAACCAGCGCCCCGAGCGTCGCCTGGGGGCCGGCGCGCCTGAGGCGCGCCAGCGCGTCGGACCAGTTCATATAGCTGGGATCAGACACCACGCCGGCCGTGTTGGCATAGCGCAGGCCGCCCGGCAGGTAGTACCACGCCAGCGTCGTCTGCTCGGGCTGTCCGACCACCACCAGATCGCTCTTGTGAAGCAACGGGCCGATCTCGCCGGCCACATCTTGCATGTCGCTCTTATACGAGGGCGCGAAGGAGGATGGATCGGCCAGAAACCCGATGCACAGCACGATCGCCACCATCCCGAGTACGCGCGCGCGAGCCGATGAGTAGGCGCCTAGCAGCAGCAGCGGCGCGACCACCGGCGCAAAGTACCTGGTGGCCCAAACCGGAGCGATCACCGAGGACACGCGGGCGAGCGCGAGCGCGGCGACTGGGAGGGCGATCAGGACCCACATCGCGGTGGCATCGGGTGTCCGGCGGTTGGATCGCGCCAACAGTGGCACTAAGCCGATGACGGCGGCCACCAGCAGCGTGACGTCGACGCGCTCGCCGCCGAGCAGAGTGCTGGGCACGGTCGCGCCGAGCAGCGGCGTGTAATGCCACCCAGCCGTGGCGTGCACCACCTGGTAGATGGTCGTCGGCAGCCACGGCAGGTACAGGATCGTGGCCGGGGCAAACGCGATCGCCGCATCGCGCAGGATCCCGCGGCGGTCATCGCTAGAGATGTAGACGGGCACGAGCGCGACCGCGGCGCCGAACCAGAACAGGACCGCGGCGACCTGGGTGTAGAGCATCGCCGTCAGCGAAATCGCAAGCAGCCACAGCCAGCGGCGCCGGCGGTAGACGAAGCCGTGGAGGAAGCCCGCCGTTGCCAGCAGGCCGAGCAGCACCATCAGCTCGTACATCTGCGTCTCCTGCGCGTAGCGCGTCAAGAACGCGCTGAAGGCGAACAGCGCCGCGGCCATGAACCCGGCTCGGCGTCCGAACAGGCTCTGACCGGTCCACATCGCCGCCGGGATCGTGACCAGGCCAAACAGCAGCGAGAGCGTGTGCGTGGCGCTCGCGCCCGAGCCGAAGGCGTCGATCCAGAAGTGCAGCAGCAGGTAGTACAAAGGCGAGGATCCGCCGCGGCGCAGGACGCCCGGCAGCTCGCTGAGCGAATGCGAGGCGATGCCGGTGGCGGTCGCCTCGTTGAACCACAGCTCCCCGCCGAGCGCCCGCGTTCGGAGGAACGCGGATACCGCCACCAACACCACCACAACGCCGGCGGCGCCGGCGCGTCGCGGCAGCCGCTCAAACCAGGCCGGGGGCCTCAGGTCGCGGATCGGCGGGACTTCGAGGAGCGAGGCGAGCGGGCGCCGAGGGGTGGCAGTGGTCATGTTCGATGGGGCTCGGGCGTTGGGCGTCGCGAGTTCGGAGTCGAGTCCGTGATTCCCGGATGCCTGCCCGGGCGATGCGGGCTGGTTAGGTGACCTTTTGATAGAGCATCGCGCTGTTGGCCACGCAGCACGCGCCCCGGTAGTTGTGTGGCGCCCAGGCGACCGGCTTCAGCATCCCGGCGGCGACATCACCGGTCAGGATCGCTCCCCACTGAGCTGAGCGTCGCCGTACGAGCTGCGTCCACGGCGCCTGCCAGTTCTGGGCGCCCTCGGTCAGCGGGCGCACGTACAGCAGCTGCTGGCCGGGTTTGAGGCTGGCCACCAGCGCCCCGAGCGTCGCCCGGGGGTTGGTGTCCTCCAGGCGCTTGAGCGCGTCGACCCAGTCCATGTAGCTGGGATGGGGCACCACGCCGGCGGTGTTGGCGAAGCGCAGACCGCCGGGCAGGTAGTACCAGGCCAACGGAGTCTGCTCGGGCTGTGCGACCACCACCAGATCGCTCCTATGAAGCAACGGGCCGATCTCCCCGGCCACGTCGCGCATGTCGCTCTTGTATTGCGGGGTATACGTCGAGGGGTTGGCCAGAAAGAGCACCGACAGGCCGATCGCCACCAACCCCAGCACCCGCGCGCGAGAGCATCCCCAGGCGACCAACAGCAGAATCGATCCGAGGACCGGCGCGAAGTAACGAGAGGCCCAGGCGGGGGTGATCTGCGACGAGATCCAGGCGAGCCCCAGGGTCGCGACCGGCAACGCGATCAGCGTCCACATCGTCGTCCACTCCCGGGTGCGGCGGTTGGCCCGGGTGAACAGCGGTCCGAGGCCGACCGTGGCGGCGAGCACCAGCGCCATCGTGATCCGGTCGCCGCCGAGCAGGTCACGCGAGATCTGGACCGGCGCCCCGAATCGCGGTGCGGAATCCCATGGCGCGGCGGTGTGGGCCACCTGGTAGAGCAGGTTGGGCACCCACGGCAGGTAGAGGATGCCCGCGACGGCGAACGTGATCACCGCGTCGCGCAGCAGGCGCGGCCGGTCATCGCTGGCCAGCAAAGTCGGGATCAGCGAAATCGCGGAGCCGGCGAAGAAGAACGTGCCCCACGAGTGCGTGTAGAGCATCAGCGTCAACATGGCTCCGAACAGGAACAGGAATCTGCGTCGGCGGTAGACAAAGCCCTGCAGGAAGCCCGCCGTGGCCAGCACCCCGAGCAGCCCCATCAACTCGTACATCCGTGTCTCCTGGGAGTAGGCCGTCAGCCAGGCGTTGAACGCGAACAGCAGCGCGGCCATGATCCCGGCCCGACGCCCGAACATGCTCCAGGCGGCCCACCCACCGGCTGGCACCGTCAGTACGCCGAACAGCAGCGACAGCGAGTGCGTGGCCGCCTCGGAGGAGCCGAAGAGGCTCATCCAGATGTGCAGCATCATGTAGTAGAGCGGCGGGTTGCCGTCGTGGCGCAGGACGCCGGGGATGGCGCTCAGGCTGTGCAGCGAGACGCCGGTGGTGATCGCCTCGTCCATCCAGAACTGGCCGCTGAGATAGCGCGACCGCATGAAGGCCGACAGCGCCATCAGAGCGACCAATCCACCCCCGATCCACAGCCACGCCGGTACGCGCTGGAGCCTGGCCGGCAGCCGGGGGCTGAACTCCGAGTGACCCGGCTGGGGGGCGGTGGCGCCCGACTGGGGGGCGGTTACGGTGGCCATCAGGTCCCGTGACTCGTGAGTGTCATCGTGTGGTCGAGGTTACCCGTGGCAATGTGTAAAGAGTCTGAACGGCCCGCTGTCACCGGCGTAGACGTAGTGAACGGTCGGCCAGCCATGGACGATCGGGAGCAGCGTCGCGTGACGGTTCGCGCGCGTCTGCATGATCACGTTCGGTGCCGGGCCCGGGTTCTCCACGGACTCCGGTGGCGCCTCGATCTGGAGCGTGTGGACGCCGAGCGTCCACGCGACCATCGGAACTTGGAAGCCCTCGGTCATCACGCTGCCGCAGCGCAGCAGCTTGGCGGCGCCTCCGTAGTCGGCAACCACCTGGGCCGCCCCCTCGCGCAAGCGCGCCTGGTACACGAGCGAGCGATGTGTACGTGAGATGGAGATCAGGTTGAATCCGACCCACGAGGGCACAAGCGCGAAAGCAGCCGCGACCAGCACCAGCGCCGTCCAGGAGCAGGCCTGCGTCAGCGCCGTGCCGGTGCTCTGGCGACTGCGCCGCAGCACGCGGCCGGCGATGCTGCCGAGCTCCAGCGCCGCCCAGCCCCAGGCCACGGCGCCGCAGACCTCCACCAAAGCCGAGCCGAGCACCAGATACCGGTTGTTGCCTGAGAACCCGATCTGGGTCATGGTCGCGATCACCACGAACCACATCAGCCCGGCGATGCCCGCGATCGCGGCCGCTGCCTGGGGCCGGGTCTGCGGAGTCCGCAGCGCCGCGGGACCCTCTCGGCGCCAACGGCGCCAAACCAGCGCCGCCACCACCCCGACCAGCGCTGCGGCGGCCAGCTTGATCCGCAGCAGGATCGTCGGCCAGGCGGCGTCGATGAGCTCTGAGAAGAACGGGCTCTTGGCAAACGCCAGGCTGTTGGATCGCGGGTGCTGGGCCCGGCTGACGCCGCGCAAGAAGTGGCCCGAGCCCCAGTATTCAGGCAGGAACCACAGGACCGGGATCAGCACGAACAGCGAGATCACGAGTCTGCGAGCTTCTGGATCCCGCCAGAACAACCACAGGCCATAGGGCCCCCAGAAGAGCCAGATCTCAGGGCGGTCCAGCGCGACCAGGAACCCGACCGCGAATGCCTGCCGGGGTCTGCCGTCCAGGTGGCGCTCCATCGCGATCAGCATCAACGCGGTGGCGAGTCCCTCCGAGTAGCCGAGCGCGTTATCCGATATGTAGCCGCCCGACAGGGCGAGCCCGAGCGCGGCGATCAACCCAGCCAGGAGCGCCGGGCCGAGCGCGGTCAGCCGGTCGGCGTTGGCCGGCGCGCGGGTGGAGTAGCTGCCGATCTGGCGCGTGAGGCGGAACGACAGCCGGAACACCATCGCCACCGCGGCGAACGCTCCGGCGCGCGCCACCACCAGCCAGAGATCGGGCTCGGCCTTGCCGAACAGTGCGAACACCGTGGTGAAGAGCATCGGCAAGGGCTTCCAGGACGGCCCGCCGGTCGTCTGCAGGTTGATGTGGACGATCTCCCGCCCCCACACGATCCACGCCCACGGGTCATAGCTCGGAGTGGACGGGATCAGCAGCGACACCGCCCCGACGATCAGCGCGACCAATATCAGCCCGGTGTAGAAGCGACCCGGGGGCAGCGACCAGCGCGACGCGGCCGGCGCCGCGCTCTCGGCGCGCCCGGGAGGCGCAGCCGTCGCCGGGAAGTCCGCCGTCGAGGCAGAGAGCATGTTGGCGAGCGGTCGTCGGGCCACGGTCTGGGAGCGCGCTAGCCCGAGACGCCTTGGGCGACGCAGTCTTCGACCTTCTGAAGTAACGCGTCGGAGGCCTGGTTGGGGTACAGCAGCGCGCTCCCGATGACCTCGGCGCCTTGGACCTGGCCGTTGATCTGGGCATACTGGGCGGCGCCCGGAGTCGGCTCGAAGGTCACGGTTGGGCCCGACGGGGCGGTCCCGATCTGCACGCCGGGCAAACTCTGGCCGGCGAGCGTACTCTGCAGGCGCCGTACCGGGATGTGCTCCTGTTGCAGGCACACGATGTGCTTCTTGCGGGGATCGTCGACTCCCTTGTGGTTGGTGGTGATCGCTTTCGTCGAGCCGGCGACGGGCTTCGCGGTGCTTCCACAGGCCGACAGCACCAGCGCGGCGATCCCCGCGGCGAGCGCGAGCTTCGCAGATGACATGTGGCCAGAGGGTAGAGGATGATCCACGCCGTGCTCGCGCTTGGCGCCCTCACCGGACCGCTGCCAAAGCTCGGTGTGGTGGTTGTGGCGCTGCTGGTGGCGCTGGCGCTGCTGGCCGGAGATGGCCGCGCGCGAGCGGGCGCGATGCTTGGAGCGCTGGTTCTCTCGCCGGTGCTGCTCCTGGGTGACATCTGGAACTCCCCCCAGCTGCGTCTAGTGCACCGTCATCCGCTGCCCGCGCTGCTCGGCGCGCTGATCGTCGTCGCCGCATTGGTGGGCGTGGCGGTCCTGATCCTCCGGCGCGGCTCGCTGCTGGGCCTGCTGGCGGTGGCTGCGCTTCCGTTCCGCGTCCCGATTCAGGCCGGTGGCACCACGTCGAACCTGCTCGTGCCCCTGTATCTGGTCGTGGCGGCCGGCTCTCTGGCCTACATCATCCGGGCGTTCGCCGGCGACCTTGTTCAATCCGATTGGCGATCTGCCGACCACGTGGCCAGCGCAGGCTGGATCGAGCGGCTGCTGGCTTTGTACGTCGTGCTCTACGCGCTGCAGTCGATCTATTCGCCGGATTTCGTTAAGGCGCTGCAGCAGATGGTGTTCTTCTACGTGCCGTTTGCCCTGCTGTACCGGTTGCTCTGCAGCCTGGACTGGACGCCGCGGCTGGTGCGCTCCTGCCTGCTGACGCTGGTGGGGCTGGCGATCGTGTTCTCGGCGATCGGCTTCGGCGAGTACGAGACCAAGACGATCATCCTCAACCCCAAGCTCGTCGTTGCCAACGACCTGCACACCTACTTCACGGTCAACTCGGTGTTCTTTGACCCGGACATCTTTGGGCGCTTCCTGTCGCTGGTGATGATCCTGCTCGCCACCCTGCTGCTCTATCCGATACCCCCGCGCGAGCAGCTGGCCGCCACCGTCGTCCTGGCCATCCTCTGGGGAGGCCTGGTGCTGACGCTGTCGCGCTCCAGCCTCGGAGCGTTGCTGGTAGGGCTCGGCGTGCTGGCGGCGCTGCGCTGGAAGCCCACGCGAGCGCTGGTGGCGGCGGTGGTGGTGGTGGCGCTCGGCGCCGCGGCGGTGGCGATCTCGCCCACGACATTCGGCCTCAACCAGGGGCTCAACAACGCGTCCAGCGGCCGCGGTGGCCTGGTCAGCGGCGGCATTGGGCTGTTCGGCGATCGTCCGGTGTGGGGCTACGGCTCAGGCTCGTTCGTCACCGAATACCGCGCTCACAACCCAAAGACCTACACCTCGCTGGCCGCCTCGCACACGATCCCGATCACGATCGCCGCCGAACAGGGACTGATCGGCGGCCTCGCCTACGTGGGGCTGGTGCTCGTGGCGCTGGTCGCGATGCTGCGCGGCGCTCGGGGAGATCCGCTGCGCTGCGCGATTGCCGCCGCGTTTGCGGCGCTGATCTTCCACACGATGTTGTACGCGGACTTCCTGGAGGATCCGACCACGTGGGCGCTGCTGGGCGTCGGGGTGGCCCTGGCGCGTGGCCCGCGGTCTGATCCGGCGGACCTGGCCTGGTCGGCTCGGCCACGGCAGCCTGCGCCAGGTTGAGCAGTAGCTCGTGCAGCTGACCGCGCTCGCCGGCGGTCAATGGCGCCAGCAGGTCGGCCTGCGCCTGGGGCCAGCTCGCTGACCAGCGTCTCGATGATCGTCGAGACGCTGGTCACCCTGTTCGTACTCGGCGTGGCGATCGGCCTGCTGGCCATGATCTTGCTACCGCTGCCGTTTCTGCGCTGCATCGGTGTCGCCGGCATGCAGATTTCGTTGATCAGCGTGATCTGGCGATCACGCGGCTGCCGATCGTGCTGGTCCGGTTCGGAAACCGCCTGGACTGGCCCCACATTCGTGATGACGACAGGGCATCTGCTTCGTGAACCTCCTGGGCCGGGCTGGTCGTGCGACGGCGCTGCGTGGCTGCGCGTCGCGAGCCTTCGCTGCCACCGCGGGCGGCGACCGAGAACAGAGGCGCCTGACCGGGGACACGGGCGCCGCACTCTCCGTCTGCCGGTGCGGGGAAATCATCGGCCCGGACGCCCAAATTAGGGTGACACTGGCAGGCAATCCGGGTAGGATCGCCGTCTCCGTGACCTTGGGTTTCTTATGGTTGATGCTGGCGCTGAAGATTCCGCTTGCAGCGCTGATCTACATCGTCTGGTGGGCGATCAAGCAGGACCCTGACGACACCCAGTCCTCCGACGACGACGGGGGGGTCAAGCACCGGCGTCCGCACCCGCACCCGCCATTCCCGAGGCGTCCACGGCGCGGCCCCCACGGCGATCCCGCGCCGGCGCCGCCGGCGCGCATGCGGGGCGTCCGGGCCAGGGCGAGGACGCTCGGACACTGAGGGCCGGCGACGAAATCAGTCGCGAACCACGACCACCGCCACCGCTGCCACACTTGCAGCCGATGAGCAGTCGCGCGCGGACCAAGGATCCGGACGGCGAGCCGGCTTCCGGCGCGCGCCCCTCGTGCGTCCTGTCGGACGGGACGATCCTGGCCCTGGTGGCTCAGGAGCGGATCCGGATCGATCCCTGGGACCCGAGCCTGGTGCAGCCGGCCAGCGTCGATCTGCGTCTCGGCGACTCGTTCCGGGTGTTCCATAACCACCGTGCTTCGGCGATCGATCTGCGTGAGCCGCCGTCGGGGTTGACCGAGGAGGTAATCGTCGCGCCGGAGGATTCGTTCGTGATCCACCCGGGCGAGTTCTGCCTGGGGCGGACTCTGGAGTGGGTCGAGTTGCCCGACGACATCGTGGCTCGGATCGAGGGCAAGTCGAGCCTCGGTCGCCTGGGCCTGATCGTCCACGCGACGGCGGGCTTCTGCGATCCTGGCTGGAAGGGCACCCTGACGCTGGAGCTCAACAACCTGACCCGGATCCCGATCAAGCTCTACCCCGGTCTGGCGATCGCGCAGTTGTCGTTCATGGCCCTGGACCGGCCGGCGCTGCGCCCGTACGGGAGCCCCGAGCTGGGCAGCCATTACCAGGGTCAGCGCGCGGCCACCGAGAGCCGCTACCAAAGCGCGCCGGAATCGAGCCGGATCGGATAGGCTCGCGACCGTGATCTGGAGTCTGGTCGCCGCGGCGGAGCCCTCGAAGGTTCCGTTCTATATCGCCGGAGGTGTGCTGGCGCTGTGGGCCGTAGTGCTCTCCTGGCTCGGGCTGACCCAGCCTGACTTCCCGTTCGGTCAGCGCGGCCAGCGCGGCGTGATGTCGATCAGTCTCGTGCTGGTTGTGATCGCGGTCGGCACCGCGATCGGAACCAGTTAGCGCCCTGCGGGCGGGTCCGAGGCGTCCTGACCCCGCCACGCGGCCGCCCGATTGGCGAATCCCGGCACTAGCCGCGCGCTGCGGTTTGATCGGCCAAACCTGGGTACTACAGTCCAGGGTGGTCGTCCTGCTCGCCCTCGGGCTGGATGATGGACCCCGGCAACCGCGCAACAGGAGTGCTATGACCACCGAGACCAGCCAACAATCGGATGGCGCCGGCGTGATGACGTACAGCGACTCGCTGACGATCACCGACAACCGCACCGGCAAGCAGTACGAGGTACCGATCCAGGACGGCACGATCCGGGCCACCGAGTTGCGCAAGATCAAGACTGCCGAGGATGACTTCGGGCTGATGACCTACGACCCGGCCTACATGGCCACCGCGTCGTGCCGGTCGGCGATCACCTTCATCGACGGCGACAAGGGAATCCTGGAGTACCGCGGCTATCCGATCGAGCAGCTCGCCGAGCACTCGTCCTACCTTGAGGTGGCATATCTCCTGATCCACGGCAAGCTGCCGAGCCAGAGCGAGCTCGACGACTGGGATCAGCAGATCACGATCCATACGTTCGTGCACGAGAACGTCAAGGAGTTCATGCAGGGCTTCCGCTACGACGCCCACCCGATGGGGATGCTGCTGGCCTCCGTCGGTGCGCTCTCGACCTTTTATCCGGAGGCATCGGCGATCAAGGACCAGGAGGCGCGCTACATCCAGGTGATCCGCCTGCTGGCCAAGATGCCGACGTTGGCGGCGTTCTCCTATCGCCATAACCGGGGCATGCCCTACGTCTATCCGGACAATGACCTCAGCTACCCGGGCAACTTCCTGTCGATGATCTACAAGGTCGCCGAGCTGAAGTACGAGCCTGACCCGCGTCTGGAGCATGCGCTCGACGTGCTGTTCATCCTGCACGCCGATCACGAGCAGAACTGCTCCACCAGCGCCGTGCGCAGCGTAGGCTCCTCGCAGGTCGACCCCTACTCATCGGTGGCGGCGGGCGTGGCGGCCCTGTACGGACCGCTGCACGGCGGCGCCAACGAGGCGGTCCTGCGGATGCTGCGCCGGATCGATACCAAGGAGAACATCCCTGACTTCATCCAGGGCGTCAAGGACGGCAACGAGCGCCTGATGGGCTTCGGCCACCGGGTCTATAAGAACTTCGACCCACGGGCGAAGATCATCAAGCAAGCGGTCGACGAGGTCTTTGAGGTGACGGGCAAGAACCCGCTGCTACAGATCGCCACCGAACTCGAGCAGATCGCGCTCAACGACGACTACTTCGTTTCACGCAAGCTCTATCCCAACGTCGATTTCTACTCGGGCCTGATCTACGAGGCGCTCGGGATGCCGGTGGAGATGTTCCCGGTGCTGTTCGCGATCGGGCGCACCAGCGGCTGGATCGCCCAGTGGCTGGAGATGATCGACGACGACGAGCAGAAGATCGCGCGCCCGCGTCAGATCTACACCGGCGAGCGCGGGCTCGACTACACCCCGATCGACAAGCGCTAGAGCCCGATAGGGTGCCCGTCAGCCCTGTGTGCCGGCGGGCGTCCAGCCCTGGGCAGGCTGTGACGGCGGGCACACTCGCCCGCCACGTTGTCGCCTACGTTGTAGACATGGACAAGGTGTGCGTACGGGACGGTACGGAGCTGAGCATTCGACCGATCCGGCCCGACGACGGAGCGCGGCTTCAGGCAGCCCATCTGCGTCTATCGCCGGAGGCCCAGTACCGGCGCTTTCTCGGTCCCAAGCGGCAGCTGAGCGCCGCCGACGCCCGTTATCTGGCCGAGGTCGACGGACATGACCACTATGCGCTCGTGGCGGCGCCCACCGATGATCCGGATTCGATCGTCGCGGTGGCTAGGTTCGTGCGCCTGGGCGAGGGCTCCCGCTCGGCCGAGTTTGCGATCGTGGTCGGCGATCAGCTTCACGGACAGGGCCTGGCCACCGAGCTGGTGGCGCGACTGGCCGACGCGGCGCGCAGCCGCGGCGTCGATAGGTTTCGCGCCACGATGCTGGCCGACAACGTGGCCGCGCGCCGGCTGCTCTGGCGACTGTCGCAGGGAAAGATGCGCACCCAGGAGCAGGGATCGACCTCCGAAGTGGAGATCGAGCTCCCGCGCCGCCGCGGCCGTGCGATCATCACGGCGTGCCATGGCGCCTCACGGTTCGGGTCGGCCCGCGGGTCCAGCGGAGCCGCTTTGAATGCCTCGAGGAGGCCCTGGAGGCGCTCGAACGGCGGTCGGGCGAGCTGGCGCGAGAGGCGCCGGGCGACGCGCTCGACGTGAAGTTCAAACGATTTGAGCCAATCGAGCGCGTGGCGGCGCGAATCGAACTGGCGGGGCCACAGCGACTGTTGCCCAACGTGCGAGGCGGCCTGGACGTGCGCGGCGACGGCTCCACCGAGGCTTACATGGGCCGCGTCAGGCGCCAGGTGATCGAGCGACGGCCGGGCGAGGACGCCGGCTCGGCTTTGCGTCGCCGGTTGCAGTCCTAGGTCGGCGCCACATCCGCGGGCGCTTCGTGCCGCGTTGGGGCGCGGGCGGGGGTTGAGGCGCCGGCGACGCGAGCACAGCGGGGCGGATGCCCACGCCGCACCTGTTTCCCCCGGGCGCCCCGAGCCGCTGTCCGGTGCCCTCGGGAGCTGTGGGCTGGAAGCGTCGCATAGGAATAGCGAGGCAAATCGCCCACACCCTCTCGGCTAACCGGCCTCCAGGACCAGTGTCGCTCCGTAGCGGCGCAGCCACCGCGTCTGCTCGCGGTAGTCGGGGCAGCGCTGGGCCAGCAGCGCCCAGAACCGGGGCGAATGGTCCATCACATCCAGGTGGCAGACCTCGTGCCAGACGACGTAGTTGAGCACCGGCTCGGGCGCCAGCAGCAGCCGCCAGTTAAAGCTCATCGCGCCGCCGCGTGAGCAGCTCGCCCAGCGGGTGCGCTGCCCGCGGATCGTCAGGCGCGAGTAGGAGCTACCGGCCATTGCACAGGCCTGGTCCAGGCGCGGGGCGATCTCCTGGCGCGCAGCCCGGCGATACCACCGCTCCAAGGCCGGGACGTACGTGGCGCTGTCGGGCGCCAGCAGCTCGTCGCCGCGCCGGTGCACCCGCGTGCGCCCGCGTTGGTGGCGGACCTGCAGCAGCTGGCCCAGGTAGGGCACGCCGGCGCCGCGTTGTGCCACCACCGCCTGGTCTCGGGCGAGTTCCCGGACGCGGCGGTCGATCCACGGCCGCAGCTCCCGGATCGCGGCGGCGGCCTCCCGTTGGGCGGCCCGGCGCGGGAGCACCACCTCCACCCCGCGGGCCGCGTCGACGGTTACCCGCACGCGCCGCGCACGGTCAGAGCGACGCACGCTGTAGGCGATCTCTTCCACAACGCGACAGAGTACGGTCCGATGCCGACATGCCCGCGATCCCGGAACTCATCCAGCCGCTGCGAGATGACGAGGTGGAGGTCCGCTTTGCCGCCGAGCGTGACATTCCGGAGATCCTGATCGCCTATCAGCAGGACCCCTCACTGCACGTCCGGCTCGGGGTCGCGCGTCCTCCCAGCGGCGCCGAGCTCGGGCGCCGGATGGAGCATGCCGCTGACGAGCGTGCCTCTGGAAGCGGTGTCTGGTTGACGATCCTCGAGTCCGGCGGCCAAGATTGCTGCGGTCAGATCGACGTACACGCGATTGACTCGGTCCATGCCCGGGCTGAGCTTGGAATGTGGATCACGCCGGCGGCGCGCGGCCGCGGACTTGGCAGGCGCGCGCTCGGCCTCGCGGCCCGCTGGCTGCTGACCGCGTGTGGTCTGGAGCGTGTCGAGATCTTCACCGAGCCCGACAATCAGGCGATGATCGCCGCCGCTCGGGGCGCGGGATTCGTATCCGAGGGGATCCTCCGCGCCTATACGCTCGAGCGAGGGACGCGCGTGGACAATGCCGTGATGTCGCTGATCGAGAGCGATCTGGGACCGTCATGAAACGCTGGCGCGTCAAGCTCCCCGCCGGGGTCAGGCCGCCGTTTGAGGTCTACGTCAACGGCGTCCGCCAGGAGCTGGGGACCGACTACCAGGTGTCGGCCGGCGAGCTGGTGTTCGACCGTGAGCTCGTGAACCAGAAGCTCGGCGCGCGAGCCTGGATGCTGGGCTTCTGGGGCATCGGGACCTACAAGCGCAACGACGAGGTCGACGTGCGCTACGAGCTCGACGGCCAGCCGATGGTCGCCCACGCGCTGGCGATCATCCCTCCGTCCTGACCACCTCGCGGTTGACCCAGGGGCGCTGCAGCTTCAGCGCTGACAGGATCGCGCGGGTGGCGTGTGAGCGGTTCAGCGTGTAGAAGTGGATTCCGGGCGCGCCGCGGGCCAGCAGCTCGGCGCACTGCAGGGTCGCATAGGAGACGCCGAGTTGAAGCACGGCGTCGGCGTCGTGCGAGCGCCACTCGAGAGCCTCGCGCAGCGCCTGCGGAATCGTCGCGCCGCACATGCCGGTGATGGTCTTGATCTGGCGCAGGTCGGTGATCGGCATCACCCCGGGGAGGATCGGGACCTCTATGCCCGCCCCCCTGGCCTCCTCGACGAAGCGGAAGTAATGGTCATTGTCGAAGAACAGCTGCGTGATCAGGAGCGACACGCCCGCTGCAATCTTCTCCTTGAGGAAGCGCAGGTCGTGCGCCAGGTCCGGGGCCTCCGGGTGGACCTCGGGAAAGCACGCTCCGCCGATGCACACGTCGTAGTCGGCACGGATCAACCCCGCGAGCTCGGTCGAGTAGCTCAGGCCTCCGGGGTGGGGCTTCCAGTCGCTCTCGCCGCGGGGCGGATCGCCGCGCAGGGCGAGAACGTTCTCGATCCCCGCCTGGCTCATGTCGTCGAGGATCGCCCCGAGCTCCTCGCGGGTCGAGCCGACGCAGCTCAGGTGAGCCATCGCCTCGATCCCGAGCTCCTGCTTGATCCACTTGGTCAGCTCCAGGGTGCGGGTGCGCGAGCTCCCGCCGGCGCCATAGGTGACCGAGACGAAGTCGGGCTCGAGCTGCCGCAGCGACTCCAGTGCCAGCCCGAGGACGCGTTCGCCCGCGTCGCTCTTGGGTGGGAAGAACTCGAACGAGAAGACGGGGTCGCCGGCCTCGGCGATGATTTGATCGATGCGCATTTACGCAGGCTACCAACCTTGACAAGATCGTGGCAAGGTTACGGTCCCGGCTCAGGTAGCGACCCACTCCTCGACACCGTCGCGCGACTCGCTGCGCACCCGCCCCGCGCGCTCCAGGTGAGTCAGGTAGCACAGCGTCTGGGCCAGGAACCAGTTCGCGTTTGACTCGGTCAGCGGCTCGCCGTAGACGCTCGGGGTGATCTCCACCGCGGTCCGAGGCTCTCCCGCCAGCGCCGCCAGTACGGCGTCCAGGCGCTCGCGCACGAGCGTGCGGTTGCCCTCCACGTGACCGTGGACGTCGACAAATGGTCGTCCGTGCCCGGACAGCGCAAGTCGGGCGTCAAGCCCGTCGACCAGGTCCAGAGAGCTGAGAAACTCACCCGCCGGATCCGGGGTCCAGCCGTAGTCGTAGTAGATCGAGATCCGCCCCAGCAGGTGATCGCCGGAGATCAGCAGCCGCTGCTGGGCCTGAAACAGGCACACATGCGAAGGCGCGTGCCCGGGCGTCTCGTGGACCGTCCAGGGTCCCAGGTCGGTCTCGATCACGACCCCCGGTACCAGCTCATGGTCGGGCTCGATCACCTGTGCGATGCCTGAGCGGAACTCCTTGGCGCGCTTGGCGTAGCGGCCCAGCGCTTGCGCCGAGACGCCGCTCTGGCGTGCGACCTCCAGCCGCCGGGCGAGCGCCGCCTCCGGGTCAGAGGCCGAGCGGGTGGCGTGCTCGTGGCGTGGATGCATCCACAGCGGCGCCCCGGAGCGCTCACGGATCGGCGCTGCCTGGCCCCAGTGATCGCTGTGGGCGTGAGTGACGACGATCTGGCGGACGTCCTCCAGGCGCAGGTTGACCTGGTGCAGAGCCCGCTCCAGCTGGGCCAGCGATCCCGGTTCGTGCATGCCGGTATCGACCAGCACAATTCCGGGGCCCGCAGCAATCGCCCAGGCGTTGCAATGCGGGACGCCGGGCCACGGCAGGGGCAGTCGCAGCCGCCAGAGACTCGGCAGCACCTTCTCCCCGCGTCCGAGCTCGCGTTGTCGCGCCACGGGACGCACGATATTGACGGCGCGTAGACTGCGGCGTCTCGATGGCCAGTAGCACCGAGATCGCAAGGCGGTACTTCGCCGCGTTGGCGGCGCACGACCTCGATGCCGCGGCGGCGTGCTGGGCCCAGGGCGCGATCGATCGCCTGGTGGGACAGCAGGTTCTGGTCGCCCCGGACCAGATCAAGGAGTACTTCGGGGCGCTGTTCGCCGCCTTTCCGGACTTTGAGCTGGAGGTCCTGGGGACGACCACTTACCGCAGTCGTACCGTGGTCACGTGGCGCGCCCGGGGAACCTTCGCCGGACCCGGTTGCCTTCAGGGCTTTGAGCCCAATGGCGCGCGGATCGCGATCGAGGGCTGTGACGTGGTTTGGGTCTCCGACGAGCTGATTTCGCACAACGACGCCTACCTGGACAGCGGCGACATCGCCCGCCAGCTGGGGCTGCTACCGGCCGCGGGCTCGGCCGCCGAGGCGCGGCTGGCCAGGCTCGCCAACGTTCGCACGCGGATCGTGCGGCGTGTCCGTGGGACTGAGCCGCTTCCGATCGCCGACGGCGTGTGGATCGTGCGCGGCGGCTTCCCGTTCAAGACGATGAACGTTTATCTGATCGAGGACCAGGACGGCGTGACCGTGTTCGACGCCGGGATCAGCGGTATGACGAGCGCGATCGCCTTGGGCGCCGCGCGGCTGGGCGGCATCCGGCGGATCGTGCTCGGCCACGTCGACGCCGACCACCGCGGTGCGGCCCCCGGCCTCGGTGCACCCGTCTACTGCCATCCTGCCGAGGCGACGGCGGCCGTTTCGGCTTCGGCCTTCCGTGACTACTGGGACATGTCCAAGCTCCAACCACACGGCCGGCTACTGCTCAGCCGCCTGCTCCCGGTATGGGACGGCGGCGCGCTGCAGCTGGCCGGAACCGTGGAGGAGGGGGAGACGATCGCCGGCTTTGAAGTGGTCCACCTCCCCGGCCACGCTCCCGGGCTGATCGGCCTGTTCCGGGCACGCGACCGCCTGGCGCTGGTATCTGACTGCATCTACACGCTTGATCCCCAAACCGGTCACAAAGGCCCTGCGCGGGTACCCCACCCGGCGTTCAACTTGGATACCGAGCAAGCCCGCGGCTCGATTGCCAAGCTTGCCGACCTCGATCCGTCGACAGTGTGGGCGGGGCACGCCGATCCGGTCACCGGCGACGTGCGCAGCCAGTTGCAGACGGCCACTTCGCCGAGTCACTAGATCGGTGGGCCGCCGCAACCGTCAGCGGACCAAACTGACCGCGCCGACCAGCGAATACAGCGACAGGGAGGGCAACACGCTGGCTCTGCGCGGCTCGCTCACCCCCAAGGCGCGGCAGGAGTACGCAGCGGTGCTGGCCGGTGGGCTTGACCGTGAGGACGCGTGGCAGCGCGCGCTGGAGTTGCTGTTCGAGCGGCTGGCGGTCTCGTGGACGATCGCCGGGCTCCAGACCGACCGCCAGAAGGAGCTGCTGCGGCGCTACCGGATTGCGACCAGCGCCGAGCGGCAATTCGTCCGCGATGCGCTGCGCGAGCACCTGGCGGAGAACTTCCCGGATCTGCAGGCGCCGTGAGCCTGCACTCGGGGTCCGACCCCGACGCGCAAGCCGCGCTGTCGCACGCGGGGCCTCACCCCGACGCGTTCGCTGCGCTGTCGCACGCGGGGCCTCACCCCGACGCGTTCGCTGCGCTGTCGCACTCGGGGCCTCACCCCGACGCGTTCGCTGCGCTGCTGTGCGACTGGTGCCTGGAGGTGGGTCCCGGCCAGCGCGTGCTGATCGAATCCACCACCCTTGCGCAGTGCCTGTCGCTTGCGCTCCACCGGGCGGTGCTGCAACGTGACGCCTGGCCGTTCGTGCGCCTGACGCCGCCTTCGCTGGCCGGCGAGATCTACCGCTACGGCGGCGAACGCCACCGCAGCGAGTCGCCGCCGGTGGAGCTGGCCCTGCTGGAAGGGATCGACTCGCTGGTGCGGATCGACGCGCCCGCCAACGCCAACGCGCTGGCCGACGTCGATCCCAGTCTGATCGCGCGCGTCGCCCGCGCGCGCAAGCCGTTGGCCGAGCTCTCGCTCTCCCGTCGCTGGTGCGGGACGCTGCTCCCCACGCCGGCGCTGGCCCAGCTGGCCGGCATGGCCGAGGGCCAGTACGCCGCGTTCGTAACCCGGGCCCTGTTCCTTGACCGCCCGGACCCGATCCAGGCCTGGCGTGAGCTCAGCGCCGCGCAGGCCCAGCTGATCGACCGGCTCGCCTCGGCACGGCGGATCCGGATCGAGGCCGAGGGGACCGACATCAGCCTCGGCGTGGAGGGCCGCACCTGGGTCAACTCCGACGGCCGGCGCAACATGCCCAGCGGAGAGGTGTTCACCGGCCCGCTGGAGAACTCCGCCAACGGCACGATCCGCTTCACCGTGCCGACCGGCCCGCGAGGGGTGAGGGTCAGCGGCGTTGAGCTCACGTTCCGTGACGGCGTCGTGGTGGCGGCTCGCGCCGAGCACGGCGAGGCCTACCTCCGCGCGGCGCTGGACACAGACGCCGGCGCGCGAACCCTCGGCGAGCTGGGGATCGGAACCAACGCCGGGATCGATCGCCCGACCGGCTACATCATGCTCGACGAGAAGATCGCCGGCACCGTTCATCTGGCGCTGGGACGTTCCTATCCGGAGACCGGCGGACGCAACGCGTCGGCGCTGCACTGGGACCTGATCTGCGACCTGCGCCAGGGCGGAAGGCTGAGCGCCGACGGCGACGTCGTGAGCGCCGATGGCGTGAGCGCCGGGTGATCCGGGGCGGGCACCGACCCGCGGACACCTGGCCTTAAGCAGAACGGAGGGCACGGTCGGGTAGCGTCTGCGGTTGATGCGTCGCACCAAGATCGTCGCCACCATCGGCCCGGCCTCGCGCGATCCGAATACGCTCGCCCGGATGGTGCAGGCCGGCATGGACGTGGCTCGGCTGAACTTCTCCCACGGTAATCGCGAGATCCACGCCGAGAACGCTGCGCGCATCCGCGCCGCCGCTGCGCAAGTCGGCCGCCAGGTGGCGATCCTGCAGGACCTCCCCGGACCGAAGCTCAGGATCGGCGCGCTGAAGGACGACATCGCCGAGCTCAAGCCCGGTGAGACGCTGGTGCTCAGCTGTGGCTCCAGCGAGGTCGGCCACGGCCAGCGGATGTCGATCAGCTGGGCTGGTCTCGCCCACGCGGTCGATCCCCAGGACGTGATCTACCTCGCCGATGGGGCGATCCGCCTGCGCGTCCTTGCGGTGCGGGTCGGCGACGGTGAGATCGATACGGCGGTCGAGGTCGGCGGCTCGGTCGCCTCCCGCCAGGGCCTGAACATCCCCGGGTCCACGCGCGGGCTACCGGCGGTCCCCGAGGAGGATCTCGACATGCTCCGCTTCGGCGAGTCGATCGGCGTCGA
>CALAQT010000558.1 GCA_937888775.1 uncultured Actinomycetes bacterium
GCGCTGGCCAAGATGCTGCCGTTCTTTCGCCTCGGGATCGGGGGTCCGGTCGCCGGCGGGCACCAGTACGTCCCGTGGGTGCACCTCGATGACGTGGTAGGGGCGCTGCTGTTCTGCGTCGACGACGAGCGCGCCGCCGGCCCGGTCAACCTGACCGCGCCCAATCCCGTCGACAATGCCGAGTTCTCGCACGCGCTCGGACGAGTGCTTCGACGCCCGGCCGTCCTGCCCGTGCCGGGTTTTGCCATCGGCCTGCTGTACGGCGAGATGGCCCAGGTGGTGACCACCGGCCAGCGTGCGATACCCGAGCGGCTCAGGGAGCTCGGATACGTGTTTCACCAGCCGCAGATCGAGCCCGCCCTGCGCGCCGTGCTCGGCTAGTGCGCAGGTCAGGGTACATCGCTTGGGAACGCGAGCAGGTCCTGCGTCAGTCACTGCCGGTGCTTAGTGGTCTCCGCCGTATTTGCGGCGGCGACCACTTAGTCGACCGCCAGATCCGCGGTACCTACCGCCTCTGGCATCACCGGCACGAGTTCTCCGCCGTACCGGCGGGAGCCCGCGTGCGTGACAGGTCGACTACGCGCTGGCGCTGGGAACGCTGGGGGATCTGGCCCACCCGCTGTTCGTGCGGCGTGACGTGGAGCGGATCTTCGATTACCGCCGCCAGGCGGTGACGCGTTGGTCAAGGGCGCGTTTGACCGGCCGCTGGAGACCGGTGGTTCGGTCGTACCCCACGAGGGCGGGTGCGTCATGCGCTGTGCCTTGCTTTCGGTCTCGCTTCCGTACTCTGAGCGCGTGAGGACGATCGACGCGACGTGGTCACAGCGCGCGCCGTCTCTGGACGCGCTGGAGCAAGGCGCCGCCCGCGCCTGGCCGGCGACCGTGGAGGTAGCTGCCCCGGGCGGCTGGCTGTTGCGCGCGACCCCAGGGCTTGATCGCGGGCGTTCCAATCACGCGTTGCCCCCCTGCCGCGAGCTGGCGCGCGACGAGCTGCCGGCGGCGATCGAGCGCGTGCGGGCCTTTGCGCAGCAGCACTCGATCCGCGCCGGCATCCAGGTGAGCCCGCTGGAGCGCCACGATTCACTGCAGCGCGGGCTTGATGCCCGAGGCTGGACGACGAACTGGCCGGTGCTCGTGATGGTGGGGGAGGTCGGTCCGGTGATGCGGCCGGGCGAGGCCGCCGGCGACCGGCTGCTGATCGATGATCGCGCCACGCCGGAATGGCTGCGAGCCTGGGCACAGTGTGAGCCGGGACGTGACGTCGAGGCCCACGCCAAGACGGTTTTCGAGCTCCTTAGGGGCAGGGCGAAGTTCACTCGCTTCGGCGAGTGGGCCGTCGCGATCGGTGTCGAGGATCAGGGGCTGGTCGGGCTGTTCTGTCTCGCCGTCGCGCCGGCACAGCGCCGTTGCGGGCTTGGTAGCGAAATCGTCCGCGCGCTGCTGGCGTGCACGTCCGCGTCGGCCGCCTACCTGCAGGTCGAGCAGTCAAACACCGCGGCGGTCTCGATGTACGAGCGCCTTGGCTTCAGCGAGGCCTATCGTTACTGCCATCGCACGGAGCCCGGTTAGCCGATGGCACTCAGACCACTGAGTCCGGTTACGCTGAAGCTGAGCTCCCGGTCGGCATGGGGCGCGCGGGCGCTGGCGGCGCTGGCGGTCGTGGTGTCGGCGGCCGGGTGCGGATCGACCGGCGCGTCGCGTCGCGCACACGCTTCACCCATCGCCGCGTCCGCGCCGCCACCCGCCTCCACGTCGGCGCGGGTGCCGACACTCACGCCGGCGGCGACCTCCTTGCGTGCGCTCCCGCGCGCCCAAGTCGTGAGCACCGCGACGGTGGGCCGGCCGGCCCCGTCGTCATCGCCGCGCAAGCCCCCCATCGTCTGGGACCCGATCCCGTTCGGACTCCAGCGCAAGGCGCAGATGGCCGCCTATGTTCGCCGCCACTACGCCAGCTTCATGAAGCCGACCTGGCGGCTGATCGATCCCCACGTGATCGTGATCCACTACACCGACGCGAGCTTCTCCTCCACCTACAACACCTTTGCCAACGACGTCCCGGATTCAGAGCTGCACGAGCTGCCCGCGACGTGCGCGCACTTTGTCATCAACACCGACGGGACGATCTACCAGCTGGTGTCGCTGGGGACGATGTGCCGCCACACCGTCGGGCTGAACTGGACCGCGATCGGGATCGAGCACGTCGGCTTCAGCGACGCGCAGGTCCTGGACGACAAGCGCCAGATCTCCGCCAGCCTGCGGCTCACGCGATGGCTGCGGTGCCGGTTTCAGATCCAGGTCAAGAACGTGATCGGCCACAACGAGAGCCTCTCCAGCCCGTATCACCACGAGGACGTGCCGGCGCTGCGCACCCAGACTCACAGTGACTTCAACCACCACGACATGCAGATCTACCGCTCGCGCTTGAGAAAGCTCGGCGCCTGCTGAAACTCTGCGGATCAACCACGCGATGCACCTACCCGTCGAAGTCCGGTGAGCGAAGCCCTGGCACTGGTCGCGCTGGCGGCGAGCCTGGCGGCCGCGGTCATGCGCCCGCGCTGGGCGCCCGATTGGGCGGTCACCGCCGGTGCCGCGTTGCTGGTCGTGCTCGTCGGGGCGCTCAGCTTTCACGGCGCGCGCTCGGCCCTGAGCGCGCTGGGGCCGACGGTGGGATTCCTGGCCGCGCTGCTGGTGCTCGCCGACGGCTGCCGGCGTGCCGGTCTGTTCGACGCGCTGGGCGCGGCGATGGCCTTCGGCGCCCGGGGTCAGCCCCGCCGACTGCTGGCGATGGTGTTCCTGGCCGCCGCCGGCACCACGGCCGTCCTGAGCCTCGACGCGACGATTGTGCTGCTCACGCCGATCGTGTTCGCCACCGCGGCGCGGCTGCGCGCCAACCCCAAGCCGCACGTGTACGCGTGTACCCATCTGGCCAACAGCGCGTCGCTGCTGCTGCCCGTCTCCAACCTCACCAATCTGCTCGCGTTCCAGGCCAGCGGGCTGTCCTTCACGCGTTTCGCTGAGCTGATGGCGCTCCCGTGGCTCGCTGCGCTGGCGATCGAGTGGGTGGTGCTCAGCCGCTCATTCGCGGGAGATCTGCGCCGGCCCACGCGGGCCCAGCGCGCCGATCATCGTCCCCAGCTGCCAGCCTTCGCGCTGGGGGTCGTGCTGCTCACCCTGGCGGGATTTGCGCTCAGCTCGCTGGTCGGGATCGCGCCGGTGTGGGTGGCGGCGGCCGGCGCGCTGGTGCTCACGCTGCGCGATCGTCCGGCGGCGAAGGAGCTGCTCAGCGCGGCCGAGCCGACGTTCTTGATCTTCGTACTCGGCCTGGGCGTGATCGTGCGCGCGGCCAGTAATCACGGTCTGGCCTCGGCCATCGACACCTTCCTTCCACATGGCAGCGGCCTTCTCGCGCTGCTGGCCGTGGCGGCGGTGAGCGCCGTGGTGGCAAATCTTGTCAACAACCTGCCGGCCACGCTGATCATCCTCTCGGCCGTCGCGGCCAGCGCCCCGGGCGCTGTGCTGGCGATGCTCATCGGCGTGAACGTCGGTCCTAACCTGACCTATGTCGGATCGCTGGCTACGCTGCTGTGGCGCCGCGTCGTGCACGCCCACGACGAGGAGGTCAACGTGGGGGAGTTCGTGCGCCTGGGAGCGCTGACCGTTCCGCCGACGCTGCTGGCCTCAACGGCCGCGTTGTGGTTGGCTTTGCACCTGTTCTGATGCGCGCACTGGTCTGGATATCCGAGAGCACGTGGGAGGGGTGCATCGATCATGCCCGCGTGCTGCTGCCCGACGGCGCCCAGGTGACGCTGCTGCACGTCGCCTCCAGCGACGTGGAGAGCGTGGCCGCGGGTGGTGGACCGGGCCGCCTGGGGCGTCATCGGCGACCCCCGCCGGGACCACCCGTCCGGGAGATCGCCGCCGAGGAGGCGCAGGCGCTGCTAGGCGCTGCGCGCGACCGGCTCGGTCGGCCGGCCGAGGTCAGCGCCAGGCGCGGGCGGGTGGAGCGCGAGGTGCTCGAGGCCTGTGACGACGTGGATCTGCTGATCCTGGCGCGTGACGGGGAGGCCCGGCTCGGCCCCAAGAGCCTGGGGCCGAGAACCCGTTTCGTCGCCGACCATGCCCGCTGTCCGGTGCTGGTCGTCTGGGCCGGCGAGGCTCCGGGCGCCGAGACGATGCGCTGGCCGCTGCATCTGCGCTAGCTGCTCGCGGCACGGACCGGCTCCGGCGCCCGAGACGGGCCCCCGGCGCGGGGATCGACGCGCGGCGCGGCGCCGTACGGCAAAGTGGCCAAGCCGCGACCGCCGGCGGATCGGCGCCGGCACCACTCACCGAGGCACCAAGAGCAAGGATATGAGCCAGATCAGCAGCTCAGCACGCAGAAGACGCAGGATCCTGGCCGCCGGAGTGGTGGCGATCCTGTTCGTGGCGGTCGTCGTCGCGATCACCTCCTCTGGCTCGAGCCCGGGTCCTACCGCCTCGACGGTGCTGACCGTGCAGCGAACCGAGCTCGGGCTGGCAATCCCGTCGGGATTCGTGGGGCTGTCGCTGGAGTACCCGGCGCTGGAGGTATACGCCGGGAGCGATCCCCAGGCGCTCGATCCGGTGTTCGTGTCGCTGCTGCGCAACCTCGCGCCGGGTCAGAGACCCGTGCTGAGGATCGGAGGCGACAGCACCGACTGGGCATGGTGGCCGCTCGCCGGGGTCACCCGGCCTCCGGGTATCAGGTACGACCTCACACCGCGCCTGCTGGCGGTCATGCGAGCGCTGTCGGCCGCGCTGGACGCCCGCCTGGTCCTGGGCATCAACCTCGAGGCCGACAGCTCCGCGGTGGCGTCCGGCGAGGCGCGGGCGCTGATCGCCGGCGTCGGGCGACAGTCGATCGAGGCGCTGGAGCTCGGCAACGAGCCCGAGCTGTATGGCAGCTTCAACTGGTACCGACAGCCTGCCGGCGGCGGCGTCAAGGGGCGCCCGCGCAGCTATGACCCCACCGCGTATGCGCGAGACGCGGCGAGCGTGGCGCGGGCACTGCCGAAGCTGACCCTCGCGGGCCCCGGCATCGGAGCCCCGAAATGGATCGCCCAACTGGGTCAGATCCTGACCGCCGGACCGTGGGTCGGTGTCGTGACCCTGCACGCCTACCCGCTCAAGCACTGCACCGCGACCAGCACCGAGGCGACGATCCCGCACCTGCTGGCCGATTCCTCCTCCCGCGGGCTCGCCCAGACCCTCACGCAATACGTGACGATCGCCCACGCTCACGGTCTCCCGCTGCGGATCGATGAGATGAACGCGGTTTCCTGCGGTGGGCGGCGAGGCGTCAGCGACACGTTCGCGACGGCGCTGTGGTCGCTGGACACGTTGTTCGCGCTGGCGCGGGACGGGATCGAGGGCGTCAACATCCACACGAACCCCGGCAAGGTCAACGACCTGTTCGGCGTCAGAGCCAGCAACGGCAGCTGGCAGGTGTCCGTGCACCCCGAGTACTACGGGATGATGATGTTCGCGCAGGCGACGCCGCCGGGATCGCGGCTGCTGGGGCTGGCAGGCAAGCCAGCCGGCGGCCTCAGCGCCTGGGCCACGAAGGCCACCGACGGGCAGATACGCGTTGTGCTGATCAACAAGTCACTCGATCAGACCCAGGTCGTCAGGGTGCGGCTCTCCTCGCCGGCCGGGCCGGCGGCGCTCGAGCGGCTGCAGGCGCCGAGCGCCGGCGCAACGTCGGGGGTGACCCTGGGCGGCCACGGGTTCGGCGCCGAGACGGCCACAGGGCGGCTCGCGGGCTCGTCGGCCGGAACGCCGGTCACGCCGACGTCCCGCGGCTATCGGATCAGCCTGCCGCCGGCGAGCGCGGCGATGCTCACGCTCGCGCCGAGGTGAGCAGGTCGACCAGGTCCTCACGCTCGAACCGCGCCGCGGCCGCCACCGCCTGACCGGCAGCGGGTCGGGCCGACGAGGGCGGCTTAGGCGTCAAGCAGCGCCGGCGGAAGCACCGACGGTGCGGAATCGGTGACCTCGATCGCCGTCAGCCGCCCGTAGTGGTCGAAATGCAGGATCAGCGAGTCGAGGGCCGGGATCCGGTCGGCCTCGTCGTGGGCGCTGAGCTCCACCGAGTCACGGGTCTCCCCGTCGCCGAGCCTGATGTAGGCGCGCCCGTCTTCGGATGCGGTGACCGACACCTCAGCCATCGCCAAGCACTGTATTGATCTGTCTCGGGGCTCGCAGCAGAGATTCGGGGCTCGCATCAGAGATCGTTTCACCCCGTCGGCCGGGGCGGGGTCGCGGTTCGCCGGGGCCCGGCGTTTGTTAGCGTGAGGTTTACGTCGTGTTAGAGACAGGAATCCCCAAGGATGCTGAGAACCGGGGTCTCCGAGAGTTGAGCAGCGGCGATTCGCCGCACCACCTGCCGGCCCGTGTCCGAAGGCATGCGTGGCTGGCGGTGGGTGTGGGTGTGGGCGTGGTCGCGATCTCGATCGCGTTTGTCGTCTGGTCGGGCATGCGGCCGGGCTATGACGCCTACGGCTGGCTGGTGTGGGGGCGCCAGACGCTCCACTGGGATCTGGACACCAACGGCGCGCCATCGTGGAAGCCGCTGACGTTCCTGTTCACGCTGCCCTATTCGCTGCTGGGCAGGCTGGCGCTATGGCTGTGGATGGTGACCGCCGTGGCGGCGGGACTCAGTGGCGCGGTGTTCGCCGCCCGGATCGCCTTCAGGCTCACGGGAGCAGCCCCTGAGCGGCGCTACGCCGCGTGGGGCGCGGCCGCGTTCGCCGGGCTGGGAATTTTGGGACTCGACGGCTATTGGCAGCTGGTCCTGCAGGCCAACTCCGATCCGATGCTCATCTCGCTGTGCCTGGCGGCGATCGACCTGCAGCTGTCCGGCCGTCCGCGGGCGGCGTTCGCGGCGCTGGTGCTGGCTGCGCTGGGGCGTCCGGAGGTGTGGCCGTTCGTCGCGCTCGACGTGCTGTGGGCCTGGCGGGCGCGACCATCGATGCGAGGGCTGGCCGCGGCCGGCTTGGCGATCATCCCGATCCTCTGGTTCAGCGTGCCGGCGCTGACCTCGCACAGCCTGTTGACCCCGGGCGACCTGGCGCTGAACTCGGCCCATGCACTGCGCGGGAGCAAGATCATCGGGGTGATCGGGCGGTTTCTGGACATAAACGAACTGCCGGTGCGCCTGGCGGCGCTGCTGGCGGTCGTGCTCGCCGTCGTTCGCCGAGATCGCGCATCGCTGCTGCTGGCCGCAGCGGCCTGCCTGTGGGTGGCGATCGAGATCGGATTCGCGCTGCACGGCTGGTCGGCCGTGGCTCGCTACATGACCGAGCCGGCCGCGGTCATGGTCGTGCTGGCGGGAGCGGCGGTGGGTCAGCTGCTGAGCGCCGCGCCTCAGGCCACGGTGATGGTGTCCTGGGCGGCGCCCGCGGTCGTCCTGGTTCTGGTCGGGTCCCTGGTGCCGGCCGCGCGGACCCGCGTGCGGGCGGTCCACAACCAGATCCGGCAGGTCCGGAGCGACACGATCAAGATCAAACGGCTGCAGGCGGTGATCGATCGCGACGGCGGCGGGGCTCGTATCCGCGCCTGCGGACAGCCCGTCGGTGACGTCGGCTATCAGAGCATCCTCGCGTGGGATCTGGGGATGAACGTCGGCAATGTTGGTTATCAGCCGGGCCTGTCGATCAACCAGGGGCACCCGATCGTGCTGTTCAAGCGCCACGAGTTGGGCTGGACGGTCCGGCCGATCCACACCCCCGCCGCCGACCGGGCCACGTGCCGGCGTCTGCGAGCTGACACGCCGCGCCGGTGATCTGGTGCCGTGATTTACGAATTGCTCCCGGGATCTCGAATCGCGACACTAGACAGCGCGCGCCAGGCAAAGGCGCGTGACGTAGCTGATCGGCAACGAGCCGCCGTGGCGCCCGATCTCCTGCGCGACGGCGGTCAGCAGCCCGGCGCGTCGCTCCTCGGACAGCATCCTGGTGTCCGAATGGGTTTCCAGCAGCTGCGCGTACTCCTCGGCCGGGTATTCGCACGTCCAGTCGTAATTGCGGATCCGGGCATCGTCAAAGCCTGTGGTCTGCGCGATATCGCGGTCCCAGTCGTCCTGGCGCTCGGGCCCGAGCGGGCCGGCGGGATGCATCGGGTTGTCGAGCGCAAGCTCCGGCGCGTGCGCCGCGTAGACGGCGGCGAGCTCCTCGCGCAGCTCCACGCGCTCCCAGCGCGGGCGGTTCCAGAACGCCGCCAGCCGGCCGCCCGGCGCCAGCGCGGCGCGAGCCCGGAGATATCCGAGCTCCGGCATGACCCAGTGCCAGGACTGCGCGGCGTAGATCAGCGAGAACTCGGCGTCGTGGGGATCCCAGTGCTCGAAGTCGCTCTGCACGAGCTCGACCTCCGGGTAGGGCTCCAGCTTGCGTCGCGCGACCGCCGCCATCTCCGGGCTGGGCTCGAGCGCCAGCACCGGGACACCGCGTAGCGCGAACATCACCGTTGCCTTCCCGGTACTCGCGCCGACCTCGAGCGCCGAGCGCCCCGGACCGAGTCCGGCCAGTTGCACGAGGTCGTCGACCAGCGCATCCGGATACGACGGACGACTGCGATCGTAAAGCTCTGCCACCTCGCCGAAGATCAGTCGCCGCTCGCGCGCCATCCGAGAAGTCAAACAGATGCCCCTGCCTCCGATCAGCGGTTAGGCTACCCACCCGCGCCGTCGATCAGCGGGCGGGTGAGATGAACTCCGGTTGGTCGAGCAGGCGCAGCCAGGTGCCGTCGGGTTGCCGGCGGGCGACCTGCGCGCGGGCGCCGGCGCCATCTTTCGGAGGAGTGGAGGTGAGCGCGATGTCGCCGCTGATCAGGGTGGGCAGCGGTGGCTCAGGCTCGAATCGGGGCGCGCTGGCCAGCACCTTCTCCCACAGCGAGCGGATCGCGTCGCGACCAACCGTCTGGCTGCCCGGCGGATAGGCCATCACCGCCTGCTCTTCGTAGAGCGCCGCGATGCCGACGGCATCGCCCGCGTTGGCGCGCTCGACGAACAGGCGGGTGAGGTCTTCTGGCTTGAAGGCTGTCTGGTTGTCTGACACGGGAGTGGTCCTTTTATTTCGGTGACTGAGGTTCGACACAGATCGAGTCTGAACGACCTCGAACTAGAAGTCCAACAAATGATTTTGCTGATCGCTAGAATTTCTCGTTATGGAGATGAGGCAGCTGGAGTACTTCGTCGCGGTGGCCGAGGAGGCCAACTTCACCCGCGCGGCCGAACGCGTGCACATCAGCCAGTCCGGGGTCAGCGCCCAGATCCGGCAGCTCGAGCAGGACCTCGGCGTGACGCTGATCGACCGATCGGGCCGTACGGCCACGCTGACGACCGCCGGAGCGGCGGCGCTGGAGCACGCCCGCGCGGTGCTGGCGTCAGCCGACGCCCTGCGGCAGGCGGCGGATGAGGTTACCGGCCTGCTCCGGGGTCGCCTGGTGATCGGCATGGTCACGGCCTGTACGGTCGCCGGCCTGTTCGACGCTCTGGCCGCATTTCACCTCGCCCATCCGGGCGTCGAGATCACCCTGATCGAAGACAACTCCGACCAACTGATCGAACGCGTGCGCACCGGCGCCGCCGACTTGGCTCTGGTGGGATCGGCCGGAACAACGCCGGCCGGCCTCGATGCGCTACCGATCGTCAGCGAACGATTGGTTGCCGCCGTGCCGTGCGGCCATCCGCTGGCCGGGCGACAGCGGGTGACGCTGGCCGAGATCAGCGAGCACCCGATCGTCTGCTTGCCTCAGGGGACGGGGATCCGGACAGTGTTCGACCAAGCCTGTGCCGCCAAGGGAATCCGGCCGAACATCGCGCTCCAGGCCAGCGCGCCGACGGCCGTCGCCGACCTCGCCCGCCGCGGGCTCGCCATCGCCATCCTCAGCCGGTCGATGACCGCGCACCCCGACAGCCGATTGAAAGCTCTCGCCATCGAGGACGTCAGGACGCCGGCGGTACTCGCCCTGATCTGGACAACGACCAGGAGCCCCGCGCTCCGAGAGCTTCTGCTGCATTGTCGGCGGGCGTTTCAGTCAGAGCCAGAGTCCTCAGCACCGCTGTGAACGGCGCCTGGTCGTGGGCTGTTTGCGCCGGGGGCCTGCTTTAGTACAAGCCGCAGCCCCAATCTCTAGCCAGTGGGCTAAAGGCATATGCCTCGCCCGCCGACAATATTGTGACTGTGAAACCTCGTCCATGAGGGAGTCAGATGAGTCCTGAGCGTACCCATGCATACCGGCGGGTAATCCACACCCTCAATGAGTTGGGGCCGAGCAAGCTGCTGGGCGGCGAGCAGGACCGGATCCGCCTTGCCGCTGACAATCTCATCTTCAGCTCCGATCTGATGGATGGCTCAGCGCGTGAGGCGCTGGAGGATGCCCAAAGCCTGTGCCGTGATCTGGTAGAGAGCGGACGCTGGGAGCAGGTCACGGCGACCCGGCTCGCCAACGACCTCAACGATTGTGGGCCCGGCCGGCCCGTTGAGCTCAGGGCCGCTTAGGGTCCAGAGGCCGGCGCAGTTGCCGACCCTGGTCACGCGCCTGGCGAACTAACGCCTCGCGGATCGTCTGCGCGCTAAGGCTGGCCAGACGGGCGCCCACCGCTATCGCGGTGCGCGATAGCGGAAGCCGCCCGCCCGACTGATTGAGCTGGCCTAAAACGTGGTTCTGAATGCGCAGCGGCGCCGAGCTGCTATGAGGCGGCCAGTCGCCGGCGCGCCTTCTGCACCGAGGGCAACCCGGCCTTGGCCTTGGCGAGCGGTCGCGCGCGAAGGTCGACGCTCGCAGGCTTGGCGGCAATCGTGATCTCCTCGCCGGTGGCCGGGTTTCGGCCCTTGCGCGACTTCTGTGCCGGCTTGACGCGGACGGTGAGCTGCACGAGACCACCGATGCGCACCTTCTGGGCGTTTCCAAGTTCCTCGAGCACGATCTCCTCGAGCACGCCGAGCAACCGCTTGGCCTCGCTCCGGCTGATCTCGGCGCGGTCAGCGACGGCGGTCGCGAGTTGGGTCTGGGTCAGCGGCAAGGCAACTCCTTCACGATAGAACGATGGTGCGGACACACAAGGTGATATTGAACCTTCCGGGGCGGACGTGCCCGTCCCGGCGACGATTCCCGGCCCGTCCGATGATCAAGATCGGGTCGAATTCTTTCGCACTTGCGGGGGCGCATGCCACGTCACTGACAGCCCGCCGGGAGCCAGAGTCGAGTCCGCCGCTGACGCCGGAGCCTGCAGGCGACGTTGAAATGCCTGCGCGACACGAAGCGCGTGGGACTTGGCGAGCTCAGCTCGCTCGCCGACGAATAGCTCGTCGACCGTGGCTCGCCACAGCGCCAGCCAGCGCTCGAAGTGGCCGGCCCGCAGCCTCACCCGTGCGTTCAACGCGGCATGAGGTGCAAACGCCCCTCCAGCATAGGACCGAGAGCCGAGCAAGATCGTCTCCCAGAAGGACGCGATCTGCGGGACGTGGGCCTCGACGTCGAGCTTGGCGACGTCGACGAAGATCCAGCCGATTATCGGGTCAACCAGCGCCCTCCCGTAGAAGGCACGCACGAGCTGCTCGCAGTCGGCGCGGGTCTCGATATCACGGAAGTCGCTGCTCACGCTCATGCCCGGACTATGGCGGATCGGCTGATCGTTCAAATATGAAGATCCATTTCCCACGTCTTACTCCCTCGCTGGTGATCAGTCTTCGGCGCCCTGTTCATCGCGCTGGGTGGTACCGGTTACGCCGCTGTGGTCGCGAACCCTTAGTCGAACAGTCCGTCGACTGACACTGTGATCAGGCGAGCGGTGGGGGTGGGCGGGCCGAGGTGAGATGGCTGATCGCTGGAGCGGATCACATCGCAGAGTTGCTGCACCTGTTCGGTCAGGAATCGGGACGGCTTGCCGTAGCCGTGGGCGTCGTCGGTTCCGTTTGGACGGTGGTAGTAGCGCACCGGCACGTAGAGATGGAGCTGTCGCCGGGCGCGCGTCATCGCCACGTACAGCAGCCGTCGCTCCTCGTCGACGCTCTCTTTCGAGCCAGCCGACATGCAGGCGGGAAAGTTCCCGTCGTAGAGGGCGAGCACGTGAACCGCTTGCCACTCCAGTCCCTTGGCCGAGTGGATCGTCGAGAGCACGAGGTAGTCCTCGTCGCGGTGCGGCGGTCCCGCCAGGTCAGCGCTCGATTGCGGCGGATCGAGTACAAGCTCGCCCACGAAGTGCCGCAAATCTCCGCTGTGCTCGCAGGCGGCGGCGACCAGTTGCTCGAGGTCGTGTAGGCGCGCCGCGCAGTCGGGATAGCGGGCTTCGATCAGCGGCGCGAGCGCGTCGCGCAGCCGCTCGACGCGTGGCCCAGCCAAGCGCTCGTCACGGGTGTCGCGCAGCGCTGAGATGACAGCGTCCGCCGGCCCCCGCGCGTGAGTGGGTAGGGGCTCGCGGGCGGTCGGCCACGAGGCCAGGCGGTCGGTCTGTGGTGCGGTCACCAGTAGATCGAGCACGCGTCTGGCCGTCGCGGGACCGACGCCTTCCAGCAGCTGCAGCACGCGAAACCACGAGATCTCATCGCCCTGGTTGTCGGCCAGCTTCAAGAGCGCGATCAGGTCTTTGACGTGCGCAGCTTCGAGATAGCGCAGTCCGCCGTACTTGACGAACGGAATACGACGGCGGGTGAGCTCCAGCTCGAGCAGGTCCGTGTCGTGTGACGTGCGGCTCAGCACCGCCTGCTCACGCAGTTGCATGCCGCGTTCGCGGGCCTCCAGTACCCGATCGCAAACTTCCGCAGCTTGGGCTGACTCGTCGCGGCAGAAGATGAGCTCCGGTTGGCTGCCGGCCTTGAGTTCGCAGCGAAGATGCTTGGGGAAGGCGCGGCTCGCCTGCGCGGCCAGCGCGTTGGCGGTTGCGAGGATCGGCTGGGTCGAGCGGTAGTTGTGCTCGAGGGTGATCACCGACGCCTCAGGGAAGTGGGTCGGGAACTGCAGGATGTGCTCCGGCGAGGCGGAGCGCCAGCCGTAGATCGCCTGGAAGTCATCCCCGACCACGGTGAGATCGCGTCGCTCACGTCGGAGCGCGCGTACGATCTCAACCTGCAGCCCGTTGACGTCCTGGTACTCATCGATCAGCACGTGATCGAAGGCGTCCTGCATCTGCGGCCCGATTAGCTCGTCGGTCGCAAGGGCGCGCCAATACACGAGCAGGTCGTCAAGGTCGAGCACGCCGAGCTTACGCTTGCGCGCGGTGTAGGCCTTAAACAGCGCGGCCATCGTCTCGAGGTGCTGTTCGCACCAGGGAAAGCTTTCCGTCACCACATCGGCGAGCGGCCGCTGCGCGTTGACGGTGCGTGAGTAGAGGTCAAGCAGCGTGCTCTTCTTGGGAAAGCGAGCCTTGCTCTGTGCGTGCCCGTGCTCTTCGCGGATCAGGTCGATGACGTCAGCCGCATCGCCGGCGTCAAGCACACCAAAGCCGGGCGCGAGACCCAGCGCGGATGCGTGCAGACGCACGAACCGGTGCGCCACAGAATGGAACGTCCCGCCGAGAACTGCGCCAGAGCCGACCGGCATCTGGATCAGCGCCCGCGTACGCTGGAGCATCTCACGCGCGGCGCGGCGTGTGAACGTGAGCAGCATGATCCGCTCGGGCACGACGCCTTCCGACGCCAGCCACGCAACCCTGGCGCACAAGGTGGTGGTCTTACCCGTACCTGCGCCGGCCAGGACCAGCAGCGGGCCGCCTGCGTGCGTGGCCGCAGCGCATTGCTCTGGATTCAGCGACTCCAGCCATTGCGGGGCTTCCGTAACTGCCGAGACGAACATGCGTTCCCAAGCTAGACAGGGCCTCGGACGGATCCTCTCCGGGCCGGGTTGCTGACCTGCGCTCAAGCGGGTGGATCGTGAGGCCGATGATTGTTGGGTGGCCATTGAGGTTTCGGATCATCGGGTGATCCCGGATGACGGTTTGTACCTGCCGATCGACGCGGCCGGTCGAGTTGGGCCTGTCTGTAGTCGATTACGACGACCGACCGAGGTTCGCGGTGTTCATGCCCGACAGCTCACATCGTAAGGAGGCGGCAGCGAGAGGTCGGCACTGTGAGGCGATCGTCAACTCGTCTGGCGAGGCGATCCTGTCCGAGGGGCTCGACGGCACCATCGAGAGCTGGAACCCAGCCGCCGAGCGTCTGTACGGCTACAGCGCAAAGGAGATGATCGGCGCGTCGGTGGCGTTGCTGCGACCGAACAGCAACCTCGACGATGCGATCCGGGAGCGGCGGCTCGTGTGCCTCGACCTTGCGTTAACGATCGCGCCCCCGACGGGCGGGGGCGCGGAAACGTCCGCCTGAGCAGCGAGAATGCGGGTTGCTGAAGCTCGCGTCTCGACTCGGGAGGATCACCCAGATGGTGAAGCGTGATGGGCTGGTTGACAAGCTAGATGTTCGGGCGGACGGTACGGGTCTGGTCGGGCATGCCGGCAGCGCGCTGCCGGCGGGTGTC
>CALAQT010000559.1 GCA_937888775.1 uncultured Actinomycetes bacterium
ACCCAGCCGAGCCGCTGACAGCCGCCGGCTTACCGCATCGTTACGCGGAAAATGGGGCTAGCAGGGTTGGCCTGGCTCGAAGCACGCCAAGGACGCGAAGCAGCGTGCCGCGAACACGCCGCCGAGGCGAGCGCGTTATGCGACGAGCTCGGCGTCGGCCTGTACGGAATCTGGGCGACGCAAGCCCTCGGCGACCTCGAACTCGGATTGGGTCACGCGGCAGCCTCCGCGAAGCACCACGAGACGCAGGCGCATACGCTGCGCTCGCGCGGCATCGCCGACGTCGACCTCTCACCCGCCCCGGAACTCGTAGACGCCTACCTCCGTCTCGGCCGCCCCGACGACGCCGCTGCAGCGGCAGCTGATTTCGCAGAGCAAGCGAGAGCGAAGGGGCAACCGTGGGCGCTGGCCCGCGCCCACCGCTGCCGTGGTCTTCTCGCGGCTCCCGGCGAGCTCGATTCGTGCTTCGCCGAAGCACTCGCACTCCACGACCGCACACCGGACGTCTTTGAGACCGCCCGCACCCACCTCGCCTACGGCGTGCGCCTGCGCAGAGCCCGAAAGCGCGTCCGAGCCCGCGAGCAGCTACGTGCTTCGCTGGAAGTCTTCGAGCGCCTCGGTGCTCGACCGTGGGCCGACCAAGCACGTGCAGAACTTGCCGCCAGCGGCGAAACGGCACGCCGCCGGGACGTGCAAAATCTCGACGAGCTCACCGCACAAGAACTCCAAATTGCACGCCTCCTAGCCGACGGCAACACCACCCGCGACGCCGCCGCCGCCATCTTTGTCAGCCCCAAGACCGTCGAATACCACCTCCGGCACATCTACGACAAGCTCGGGATCCGCTCACGCAAGGAACTCGCCGACGCGTTCAAAACCAGTTAGGCGCTTGCGCGCGGACAGCAGGGTTGCCGGGGCGGCCGAAGCTCGCTCGATCCTCGTTAGCCGGACGCTGACCGCGAGCAAGCACCCACGCTCGAGATCAGCAGTGGCCTCGGTCCCGACGAGACCCCGAAAGCAGCCACGACCAGGCGAACACGCACGTGCATGCTTCTGGTGCGGAGCAGTCACGATGTCGGCGCCGTTCCGGGCGACCAGCGCTTCCCCAATCGGACAACAGCGGCCACGTACCTCTCGCTCGCGCCCGGATCGGCCCCATGCGGCTGCGGTCACGCAGATCGCCGGTTGCAGGGCGCGTGCAAGCGGCGCCAGGTCGCCGCACGTGCATATGCAAACCACGCCGTTCAGCGTCAGCTTCGGCGAGAGCAGCCCCGGGCCGCCTTGGTTATCCGTTGGTCCGCCCCTCGTGTCCGCTTCTGGTCTCGGCGGCGAGCGACAGTCAGATCGAGAGTGCCCCAACGGCGACGGAGCAGCAGCGACGAGTGCCGGCCTAGGTCCACGCGGGGCGCTCGGATTCACGCGATTGCGCGGGACCGGTTCGTTGGCTGCGCGTTACCGCCCGGCGCGTTCGTGCCTATGCATAGCATGCGCTCCGCGAAGCGCGTGGCGCTGCTGTTGGTCGTCCATATCGCCAGTCTGCTCGGATGCGATCGCGATAATCGCTTTGTCATGCCGAAGCAGCAGCGGCCGCGAGTCCCGAGCTCTCGCGCGAGAGTTCCCCTCAGCACATCGCAGGACTGTGGTCGAGGTCCGCGGGGAGTTGTGCTCTGGCATCTGGGTCGCGCTTGCAGCGTCGCACGGACCGAGCTAACGCCCGCAGGTTGGCCGAAGGCGGTCACTTCGGCCTAGCCGAGTGCGGATGAGCGAGGGTGCCCGGATTGACCGACGAGGCAGAAGCGGGCCAACCAGCTCGTACGACCGGATCGCGTTCGTGGCGGGCGTCTGCATTGCGCGACGCGCGCATCTGCTTTGGGGACACGCGCCAACCGCCGCTAGGGAGCGCGCGCGTCGGATGCTGGGATCGACTTCTTACTGCAAGGAAGGGGGCGGCAGCAGATACGGGGCGAGGCTCACTTCTAACGTCTCTGCGTCTGCCGTCCCGACCGTGTTGGCGCCGACGGTCGTGCCAAGGCTAGGCCCGCTGACCTTCAGACCAACGTCGGTCACGTTGCCTTTCGCATCCCAGGTCACGTACACGCCGCCCGTGGCGCTCAACTTGCTCTTATCGCCAGCATCGGGGTCGATCGGCAATCCGGCCTTGGCGCCGACGAGCGCGGTGATCGACCCATCTTTGAACTTGTACTTGGCCGACACGTACGGACTGATCGGCCCGCCATCGGAAGCGCTGATGGTGATCGCGTCGCAGTTGATCGTGGCGTTGAAGATGCCGAGCTTGAGACCGAACTTGACCGCCGAGAGCGCCGGCGGACAGGGCTGCGCCGGGGGAGTGTCGGTCATCCCGTTATCGCTGGCAGCGTCGCCCTGTGTCGAGAAGCAATCAAGGTCAGAGGGCGAGGTGAGCCCCAGTTCCCAGGACGTGAAATTCCAGATCTCGCCAAGCTCCCCGGCGTAGATCGCGATCATCAGCCCGCGGGCCTGCTCCGTGATCCCGGCGATCATCGCCGGGTTGGTCAGGTTCGACGCGAGGCCGGTGGCGTACATGTAGATCGCGGACGCGAACGCGCGCTCGTCCTGGTTGTAAGCGACCTCCTGCGGCAGCCAGGTGGCGTGGTTGCCCGCCGCGGTCGCCCCGCACTCCTGCAGACACTGCTGCTGTGCAGAGCCGAACAGCTGCACGCATTGAGCCTGGGCAGCGTTGTCTGAGTTGCCGAGCTGGTTCTGGACCGATTCCATCGTGGTGAAGTCGCCCTGGGTCTTCGCTAACAGAGCGTCAAGGGCCGAGTCGTCCGTGGCCCAGTCCTCCCACAGCTGCCAAATCCCATAGTCGCGCTGACCGGTCAGCGTCCGCGACTTGAGTGCCGCAAAGGCGGCCTGTCCGGCTTCGCCGTCGCCCTGGACCTCCTCCTGCTCCCCCAACGTGAAATCCGCGTCGTGCAGCGACTCGAACAGCGGCTGGCTCGCTGCGCCGGCTTCAGCGGTCTGGGGGATCTTCAGGGTCGGAAGGGTGCCTAGGATTCCTTGGGAGAGGTCGAGCGCCGTGTTGGGGTTCGGCAGCTCGTCGCCGCCGCTCGGCGATCCGCTTGGGGGCGGTTCTGATTGCACCGGATCGGTGTAGGTGCTGTCGACGTAGGGCGTGACTGCCTCCTGCGCGTGACCCCGGCAGAGCAGTGCCGCGGCAAGGTTGCGCTCCGGCGCGCTAAAGCTCGACGCGAGCCCCTGAGGAGACGCGGAACTGCTCGGTTGCCTGGCTGAGACGACCGAGGCGGAACAGTGCGACCCCACGCGCGTTGTCGATCAACGCCCTCACGCTGACCCCCACCTGCGCGCCAGGCGCGGCCAACCGCTCGGCGCCGGCGAGCAGCGCGAGCGCGTCGAGCTGGTGCCCCAAGCTCGAGAGGATCACCGCGGCATCGAGCAGCGGCAGCGGATCAGACGGATCGCGCTGATGCGCGGCGAGAAACCCCAGCAGCGCGACACCCGGCTTGCCCTTCGCCAAGCCGGCTAGCCCGACCGTGTCACCGCGTCCACGCGCGAGGCTGGAGCTGTCCAGCAGCGCCGCGAGCTTCGCACGGGAGCTGTCCGACGAGAGCACTCCGCGCGCTGTCGCGAGCGCCCGCGACAGGCTCGGCAGGACCAGACGACCGTTACCGGACCGCCCGACCCGGCATACGCTCCTCTGAGCGTCCAGCGACGTGAGCGCCGCACTTGGCGTCGGCGCCGAGCTGGTATCGCTGAACGCCCGGTCGACAGAACCCGCGTGCGCCGAGGCGGCGCCGAGCAGACCGAACAACGATGCACTCGCCAACACCAGCGCCACGGCCCTAGACATCGCAGACAACGAACCGGCCCCTTCTCGTCGCACACAGCGAAATCGACCCTACTCTGCTTGCATCCGGCGCGCAACCGCCGCATCCCCCTGAAACGCGAGGAAGCACGCACACCCACCCGGCAGCAGCACACGCGGACGGCCTCGTCGCTGTCGCATTTGCCTGCGAACAGATCGTTGCGAGCAAGCAGGAGGAGCCATCTCGCCCCGTGTTCTGCTCACCCGCCTTGCATAAAGACCGGTTTCAGCACCCACCGCTCCGGTACCCCGAGCCGCGCCTTTCGTATGGCCCGAAAGCAAACCGACAACCCGCCAACCTGCGGGCGTTACCTCGGTCGGTTCGTGCCACGCTGCAAGCGCGACCCAGCTACCAGCGTTTGCCGCGATCCCTACACCGAGCAGACGCCTAACCAGGGAAGGTGAACTCTCCGCGAACCTCGGCCGGAGTACCGCTCCGGGCTAGGAGTGGAGCTCTCGCGCGAGAGCTCGGGACTCGCGGCCACCGCTGCTTCGGCATGACAAAGCGATTATCGCGATCGCATCCGAGCAGACTGTCGAGTTGGACGAGACGCGGAAGCGCCGTGGGGTTCTCGGGAGGCCTGGGATCTGCATAGGCACGAGCGTGCCGGCGGCAACCGCGGAGCCAACAAGACCGGCCGCCACGTTGCGCGACAAACGAGCCCGACCGGTCGATGAGTCGCACGCCTGCTTCCACGAACCAGCAGCACTCTCACGACGGTGTCCGCGAGCTCGCGACACTTCTGCTTGCAGACAAAGGCAGCCGAGCGATCGCCGACACCCAACCGCACCGCGGGGACAATCCCGATCTTCCCGCCCCGGGGCCAAGTGCACCGGAACGGCGCGATCGCCGCGTCGCCGACGCGATCGCCCGCCACGCGCCGGCGGGAGGGGAAAAGCGATCGTGCGGACCGCGCA
>CALAQT010000560.1 GCA_937888775.1 uncultured Actinomycetes bacterium
CGACCATCCGCCAGATCAGATCAGCCCGTTGCGTTCACCGGTTGAAACCAGCCCCCTGCTAGTCGTGCGAGGATTGCAGGATGCGAATACTCGAGGTGACTGACTGCTACCCACCTCCGCTCGTAGGAGGGACTGAGCTTCAGATCCAACTCCTGTCGCGTGAACTGAGCCGGCGTGGACACGAGGTCAACGTCCTTACACTGGCGGGCCCAAACGGCGCTCGTCTGGAGCTGGACGGGAAGGTTCGGGTACACAGGGTCGACGGCTGGAGTCGGATGCTTTCCAAGCTATACGTCAACGCCGACAAGCCCTTTCACCCCACACTCCCGGACCCGGGCGTAGTTCGTGCGCTGCGCCGTCTCTTGAAAGAGGTCCGGCCCGATGTGGTACACGCGCATTCGTGGATGCTCTATTCCCTGCTGCCGCTTCTGCCCACCCCTGAGACCAGACTTGTCGTCACCATCCACGAATACGCATTGGTATGCCCCAAGGGCACCTTCGTGTACCGCGACGGAAGCCTGTGCACCGGACCGGGGTACCGGAAGTGCGTAGCGTGTGCTGCCCACCACTACGGTACGTTGCGGTCAGTCGCGCTCACCACGGGTCTGACGGCCATGAAGCCTTGGGTAGAGCGCGTGGATCGCTACGTCGCCAATAGCGAGCCCACCGCCCGAATGACGGCACCATTCCTCGCGCATGGGAAACTGGCCATGGACGTGATCCCCCCCTTCGTGGTGAAAGAGGCGTTCCATGCCCAGGATGGCAAGCGGCCCGCCTTCGTGCCCGCCGAGGGCGACTACTTCATGTTTGCAGGAAGCTTGGGTCCACATAAGGGCATCGACGTCCTCCTCAATGCTTGGGGTGGTCTGGAACCCAGGATTCCGCTTGTGTTGGCAGGGCTGAGGCGACCGGAGACCCCGGAGAAGTTTCCGACCGGTGTTATCGTTGCCGAGAACGTCGAACATGGCGACGTGCTTCGCGGCTTTGGCCATTGCATCGCGGCCCTTGTACCATCGCGCTGGCCTGAGCCGTTCGGGACAGTGGCCGCCGAAGCGATGGCCGCTGGCCGTCCTGTGATCGCCTCGGCGGTCGGCGGTTTGGCGGACGTGGTCGTAGACGGGGTGACGGGCATCCTGGTTCGTCCAGGAGATGTCTCGGAATTGAGGCGAGCGATGCAGCGGCTCCTCGGAGACGCTGGACTGCGCGCGCGGATGGGGGCCGAGGGGCAAAAGCGGGCGGCCACCTACTCGATAGACGTGATTGTGCCCCGATGGGAAGAACTCTTCCGCGACGTCATCGCTCGTCGCCGCCGGAATTCTGTTGCCGCCCGCAGCGTCGAGATGCCAGGGTGACCGAGGTTACCGTGGTAACGCCGACATTTCGGCATGCCTCCTTCATCGGTGACTGCATCAGGAGTGTACTGGCGCAGACCATGCTGGATTGGGAGATGGTTGTCATTGATGATGGCTCGGACGACGGGACCGCGGAGATCGCAGAGGCCTTCGCTGATCCCAGGATTACGGTAATTCGCAAACAGCACGAGGGTCAATCCGCGCTCGGACGCTCTTATGCGGCCGGAGTCGCCAAGGCGACCAGCCCGTTCGTTGCCGTTCTGGAGGGTGACGACATGTGGCCACCCACCAAGCTCGCGGATCAGCTGCCCTTGATGACGGACTCTGGTGTCGTGCTTGTATACGGTCCGGCTGGGCTAATTGACGAGCGTGGGTGTGTCTACGCCTACCACTGGGATGCGCCGAAAGGTAATCGTTCGTTCAACGACCCAGTAGGGTCGATCATCCCCCCTCTGGTCCGCACCGATTTCGTGGTGACCTCGACAGTAATCGTTCGGCGTAGCGCCCTCGAGCAGATCGGGGGATTTCTCCAACCCGAGGGCATCCCTTATGTCGATCTCCCGACGTGGTTGCGCTTAGCCACAGTGGGCCGTTTCGCTCGCTCTCGACGCCTCGCCGGGTTTTGGCGACGCCACGCGAGTCAGTGGAGCATTAGAAGCTTGTCTGAGTCTGCGCCTGACCGGCGCGCGTACATGAGAGACGCCGCGCTCCAGGCGAGAGCCGTGTTGGGGTCGAACGACTGGAAAGCGCTGGTCACTGCGATACAGCGGGATCCGTCGCGTCAACTTGAAGAGCTGGCCATCACTCGCGGTCGGCTTGACCTCATCGCTGGCGATTGGAGTTCCGCGGTGACGGTGTGGAAGTAGCTGCTCGGTGAAGGAGAGCCGCGCACGCGCGCCGTGGCGTTGCTCGGGTTGGCCTGTGCCGCCCTGCGCACTGACATCGAATGGGCAATAAGCAGGGCCGGCCGCCACTCCCTGCCGTCACGTCAGCACGCCCGCTCTCACATCTAGACATCAGATCAAGACGGACAACCGGCCCCCATCACGTGGATCCAGAGGTCGAGGGACGCGATCTTTGATGACCCGTCTCCGTGAAGCAGGTCGATGACCAGTTGTTGGAGGCAGCCGGGTTGGTTGATCATGGTGACGACGGATCCTTTCCAGGTCGCCGAAGCCGACACCGAGATTTCGCGCCCGGCCGTGGTGGCCCCGTCGACGGTCGTTCTAACGACGTAGTTGACAGGCGCGTTGGAGCGATTCTCGATCGCGACTTGAGTGGCGAGTGGCGTGTTCGCTGCCACGGTGGCTGAGCCCTTGAGTGTTGCGTCGGCTGCGGAGCCAGCGAAGTAGAAGGCCGTGTAGGGCGGAGGGGCAGCCTGCGGTAGGACCAGCACGCCCCACGCCAATACCGCGGCGCATGCGACCGTCACGACCCCGAGCCAGGCGCCCCACCTTCGCATGTCCCGTTGGTCCGTAGACACGACACCCAAGAGCGGCGCCGGACGATGACCGGGGGAAACTCGCCTGAGCAATCCGACCGCGAGCATCGCCAGCGTGAACACGTCGACTTCCGACGCGACGCTGAATGGCGAAAGACTCAGGCCCATCTTGTAGATAAGCAACCCAGCCAGGGGATAGAAGGCCAAGCTGACCATGACAGAGAGGGCCAGTATTGGTGCGATGTCCCAGCGACCGCGGAATGCATCCAGTGCAAACAACAGAGCAGCACCAGGGAGGATGAGAGTCATGGGCAAGGTGATCAAGGCACGAATGGCACCGACGGGTATGAACGCACCGACGGTCAGCAGCACACCGGCGATCACCAGCACGAAAGGTACGCGGCGCTGACCCGTCACGGACTGCATCCAGGTACCAAGGACGATGCCACACGGGGCGCCGCCGGACATGCTTGCAACTGCGAAAAGTCGAGATGGTAAATCCGGAGGTTTTGCGTCGAATAGATCTCGGACATCCAGGGCAATCCGTCAAACTTGTCGAGGGCGGCTTCGGGCGGGGGTTGTGTACGTTTCCCAGCTTCCGGTTCGTCTAGATTGAAGTAGAAGCCGGTTACGGGAAGTAACCGATACATATCGGTTTCAACGACCATGTAGCGGTACCCTGAGGTCCGCAACTCCTGGAGCAGGCGGTCCGTCGGCAGCGCGCTTGAGAAGTAAATGTCCCAAGCTGGAAATCCGGGCGAAGGCTGCGCTACCGAGTCGTCGCCGAGTGTGCCGATGGCTATGCCTGTGTCGCGATCGGCGAGCACCGGTTGAGCAGAGCCTATTCTTGAGTGCAACCAGCCAGCCGTCGCAATCAGTTCAGGCGTGAGACTGCGGGTGTCCGAGCCGTAAATGTACGGACCAGGAAAGCGGTAGGCGTAGGTCGCTTGAACATGGACGTTGCCAACGACAATGACGGCAAGTGCTGCCGACGTGGCAGCGGCAAGTCCGAACCGTCCCGTTGTAGATCGATCCAGACGTGAGAATGACATCCCTGCCCAACCTCCAAGCAACACCGCAAGGCCGATGTATGTGTAGGCCCAGGATCGGGTGGCCGCCTCCCCCTCGGACGTAAGGAGGACGGGTACCGAAGCGAAGTACAGCATGCCAAATGCTGCGAACGCAAGGAGGGTAGGCGTCATCTTCCTTCGGCGCAACAACATCATCCACGCCGATACGGAGAAAACCGCCAGCACCACGATGGCCACCACCGCCGCGGCCTGTTCGTAGGCCGGCACAACACTGGGGGCAAAGTACTTCGGTGACGATCTGGACCGGTTCAATGCGTTGAACAAATTGCCTAACGTCGGCAAGACATGCGGCGCGACATAGTCGAGCGTGGTGGGTGCGACGAAGACGAGCCACGCGCCGACGCCCAACGCGAATCCTCCCGTGTAGATCCATGTCAGACGAAGACCGGCAGTCGCTCGAGGGCCACGATTACGAAGCACAAACAGGGCGACACTCACCGCCAGGAGAACGACCACGAGAGCATAGGAGGTGACGTGGTGGGTCACGATGCACGCAGCGCCGAGCACCAACGCCAATACGAACCAAGCACTTCGGTGTGCGCCAGCGCCTGTCTTCTGAAACCCAACGACACAAACCAGGATCCACACGGCATAAACGATTGACAGGGACTCGTAGGAGAATTGAGCGTCGAAGAACATGAAAGCGGGGTTGATTGAATAGAGGAGGGCGCCCACGCCAGCTGCGCGACTCGAGGCCGTAATCCGCTCAACTAGTACAAATACGCCGATTAGGGTCACGACGTGCAGCAACCAGAGTAAGGCGGTGGCGACCTCAAAGGTCGACAGGCCTGTCAGGTTCTGCACGCTGGCCGTCAACTCTTCCAAACCGGGGTAGGACTTGATGATTGCGGTGAGCGAGCTGGAGACAAATGGGTGTCCAACCTGGAAAACGTTCTGTGCCTGGCGCACGTGTATCAATTCATCGTGGAACAGCGGCGACGTTGGGTCCCGAAGGAACTTGGGCACAAAAGCGAATAGGGCCGCCGCGACCAATAGGACGATGCGCTCGGTGCGGCCAGTTTGGGCGCGGACGAGGCGAATCCCGATCGGTACGATTCCTGCCAAGATCCCCAGCCAGAAGAGTGCGAACTCGAGTTCGCCCGGAGCTCGCGTGGACGCGATGGAGAACGACAGGCACAGCAGAGCGCAACCAAGTATCAGCCCGATGGCTGGCACAGCTAATTGTACGAGCGGAAAGCGCGTACGCTGACGCGTGTTGTCTAGCACGATTGGAACGGGCGAAGTTCGAGCCCGAGCGTTCGCAAGTGTTCGGTGAGTGGCACTCGTGGCGCCGGGCGGACCAAACCCAACAGCGAATCAGCGCGGAGGGGAAGGTGCACGGGAGTGAGCTCGGCCGCTCGCATCGCCCAGTACACGGGCCGCCAAGGTACCGGGACGATGACTGGAAGCCGGCCGGTGCGGCCCGTTTCTTGGCGCCGCAGGAGCCGACTAATAGGGACGGGAACGGGGTGAGCAAGCCCGACCGCGCGATCCGGCGGGTCGGCGCGGGCCAGGACAGGCAGCGCGTGTGCCAGGTCGTCCTCATGCAACATGTATTGACAGCAGCGGGAGCCCGGCAGTGGAATGAGTGGGAGACTGGCCAGTCGCCTGAGAGCGCCTGCCATTCCTCCGGAGTTTGGGCCATACACCAGGCCGAGGCGAACCACGCACATCCCATATGACAGCGCCATTGCCTCGCCAGCGAGCTTGGCCAGCCCGTAGAGCTGTCTAGTTCCTGGATATGCCGACATTGAGGAGATAAAGACGCTCCGTCGAACGCCTGCGCTACCTGCGGCTGCAATCAGTCGTTGGGTGCCCAGTACATTGGTTGCCCAGACCTGCCGACGTTGGGTCACTGTGAAGTCGTAGGCGCAGTGAACCAGCGTGTCTACACCCTCGAGGGCTGCGCCCGGCACCTCTCTGTCCAAGGTGTAGGCGAAGTCGTCCCGCCCAGTTCCCCCTCCTCGCACGAGCCGCCTCACGCTGAAACCCGCCTGCCGGAAACCCGCCGTGGCAAGGGAGCCCACGTAACCGTTCGCGCCGGTCACTGCCACGACCGGCGTCGCGCGGGGCGCGTCCTTCAGCTCAAGCATGACCCCGCCCGATGGCCTCGCTGGCGATGCGATGCGCGTTCGCGCTGATGGTCAGCGTGAACGTGGTGGCCGGGACGGTCGGAAAGACCGAAGCGTCGACCAAGTGAATGTTGTCCCATTGGGGTAGCCGGCCCTGACGGTCAGTGACCAGTTGGCTCCCCGCTGCGCGACTGGCAGAGTGCGGGAAGCTACCACCAATGTGGTAGCTCTTAGCTCCAGGAGATACCGTCACCTTGGGTACAACCGGCCACAGGTCCAGAGACGGCGCGGCGAGAAGCAGCGACTTGAGCACCTGCCGGAGCATCGTGATGGCCTTCTCAGAGCCAAGTTGATCGACTTGCAATTCGGGCAGCACTCCGTCGCGACCTGGCTTCGCGGTAACGAGGACACGGGGCGAGTGCCACGATGGCAGGTACCCCAGTCCTACCGATAGCCGCCGAAGCAGCGCCGTTGTCACCTTCTGTGCGCGTGTGAGATGAAGTGGCGTAGGTAGGGAGTCGAGGAAAGTGCGGTTGTATGGATAGAAATGAATCTGAGACAGCTGGACTCCGTCGCCGACCGTGTCGACGACGATGTTGAACTGATTCAAGGTGAAGGTCCGAGCGTGTCGCGGGTCGGCAGTTGGCCGCCGGGACAGAGCTGGGACAACAAACTGAACCGATTCACCAAGCGAAACGGAGCGGTCGTAACGTTGAAGCGACCCCAGCACAAGCCGAGTGGTGCCGATGGCACCGCAGGCAAGGAAGACGCGGTCGGCGGCGAATTCATGGTCTTGCATGGTGGCGACTTCGCGAGCGTTGACCACAGCCTGGCCGTCGCGTTGGCCCACGCGATAGGCCAGCAGGCCACTTTCATACCTGATTCTGCCGCTGTGCCGCAAACGGTCGACCGTCTGCGACGCAGAGTAGATGAGACCGTAGGGGCACCCCGTCATGCACAGTCCGCACTCGACGCAGTCCTCGGCTTTCATTGCCAGTCGCGCACGACCGACGAAGACGCCGAGGGCGCGCACCCGCGCTCGGTGCGCGTCGTAGCGCTCCATGACCATACGCGTACGCTCCGCCAGTGGAGGGAGTGGGCGCGGCGTGACCAAAAGGGGGAACAAACTTGCCAGGTCGTCCAGTTCGCCGGTTAGTGGGATCTCCTGAAGCACGGCTCGGTAGTGGGGTTCGAGATCAGTCCACCGGATGGGCCATCCGGCGAGGGTCCCGGCATTGAAGGGCATAGTTTGCGCTCCCCATACCGTTGAGAAGCCACCGTATGCACCCGACACGACCCGATCGTTGACGAGTCCCACCGACCTGACCCCCATCAGCTGGCCGAAGTCGCGGAATGGGAAGTCCGAGCCGAAGGCACGCTTCTCCGGAAGACCACCCGGCGCGTTAGGAATCGGCTGGACGCTAATCTCATTGAGATCCTCTGGAGTCCACGAATGGGGTGACCATTCAGCAGGAGGCGTGGCAGCCATCGCGTCCACCACCGCTTGGTGATTGGCATCCAGACGGCCACCGACATCAATGATCGTGACCCTCTGATCTGGCTCTTGGCAAAGCGCCAGGGCAGCCCCAGCTGCCGCTGGGCCCGACCCCACGATCAGCGCAGTGGGCATGACGAAGAATTCCCCGTGTGACCTGCCTTCCTGAGAATGAAGAGCCGACCCAGCACTCTACCTGGACCCTGAATGGCTAGGTTGCCACGTAAATTCTCGCACACTATCCCGTATCCCGTAGCTCTGGCCCGGAACGCCGCAGAGGACTTTAGCACTCGGGGTTCCATCATCGAACCCTTTTGTGACTGCTGCGTCACGACGCCCCACATAGTGAAGGCTGGCGAGCTAAGGGCACGTGCTTAAAATAGGACTGCACATGTCGGGCGAACAAGTGTACCATGGGGAACCGTGGTCGATGCAGCCGCGCTGGCAGGGGTGAAGCAGCGCTACGCGGCGTTGTCACCGCACTTGGATGAGCGCAAACGGCGACTCATGGTTGCCTCGGAGACTGTGGCTCTGGGGCCAAGAAGCCTGGCGGCTGTATCGCGGGCGACCGGTCTGGCGAGGACGACGATTGCGCGTGGGGTCAAGGAACTCCAACAGCCGGACGAGATGGCCGAGGAGCGGGTGCGACGACTCGGAGCCGGACGCAAGCGAGCGGTCGACAAGGACGCGACCCTTCGCGGCGATCTCGAGCGCCTGGTGGAGCCCGGCAGTCGCGGCGATCCGGGGTCTCCGCTGCGTTGGACGTGCAAGAGCACCCGCACGCTGGCCGCCCACCTGACCGAGATGGGGCACCAGATCGGCCCCAGCTTGGTCCGTCGACTGCTTCACGAGATGGGCTACAGCCTGCAGGCCAATCGCAAGGTCCTGGAAGGCAGCAGCCACCCCGACCGCAATGAGCAGTTCGAGCACATCAACGCCACGTCGATCGAGCATCTTGCCGCCGGAGAACCAGTCATCTCCGTCGACACGAAGAAGAAAGAGTTGGTCGGACCCTTCAAGAACGGGGGGAAGGAGTTGCGGCCCAAAGGGAATCCGGAGCCAGTTCGCGTCCACGACTTCATCACTGAGCTGGGCCGCGCCAACCCCTACGGTGTGTACGACGTTGCCCAGAACGCCGGCTGGGTGAGCGTGGGCATCGACCACGACACGGCGGCCTTCGCCGTTGAGAGCATCCGGCGCTGGTGGACGATGATGGGCGCAGCCGTGTACCCCAGCGCCACCAAGCTGCTCGTCACTGCGGATGGCGGAGGGAGCAATGGGTATCGGGTGCGGCTGTGGAAGTTCGAACTCCAGAAACTTGCCGATGAAACCGGGCTGGGACTGACCGTCTGCCATTTCCCGCCAGGAACCAGCAAATGGAACCAGATCGAGCATCGGCTCTTCTCATTCATCGGCCAGAACTGGCGTGGCAAGCCCTTGATCAGCTACCAGGTGATTGTTGATCTCATCGCCGCCACGACAACCACCAAAGGTCTCACCGTCCGCAGCGCTCTCGACGAGAACACGTACGAGAAAGGTCGGACCGTCTCCGACGCCGATATGGCGACGGTCAATGTCACTCCCGACATCTTCCATGGAGAATGGAACTACACCATCCGCCCTCGACCCTCAGTGTGAGTCGATTATTGAAGCACGAGCCCTTAGTCGAACTGAAACATGTACAGGGCGTTCGTCCGCGGTGTTGCGCTCATGCCCGGAGTATCCGGGTGGTGAAGCCTAAAGCGCGGGCGGCGGCGGGCGGCGTGAGCGCGCGCGGCGGGATCCCGACATGGCGGTCTCCGCGAACTGTAATAGGGCGCGCCCGCGCTGACTCGCTGGTGCGGAACAGCCTATACATCATGACCACTACTGTCGTGAACTCGGCGTTTGGCTTCGCCTTTTGGGTAATGGCAGCTCCCCTTTTCCCGACGGACGTCGTGGGGTTGACCGCAGCAATCATCGCGGCGAGCACAATAGTCGCGCTTCTGGCGAGCCTCGGTGTGGGTTCGACGCTTACCCAGTCTCTTCCAGAGCAGGGATTGTCCGCCGACTGGTGGGATAGGTCGGCATGTATGCCGATAGGGATGCTCTGGCGATGCCCATCGAGCTGGACAGCGGAAGCGCTGCACGAGCCGGATCAGCGTGCACGCTGCGCGTGTGGACGTTGAGCGAACTAATGTACCGTTCATCGTGATTCGGGACTGGTCGTTATGGCGAGAGTAAGCGTGTTGAGCCCCACGTATCAGCATGCTGCATTCATCGGTGACTGCATCCGTAGCGTTCTGCTCCAGACCGTGCAAGACTGGGAGATGCTCATCGTCGACGATGGGTCGGACGACGGAACCGCTGATATCGCTGAGTCGTTCCACGACCCGAGGATCGTCGTATTGCGCCGGCAGCACGAAGGGGTGGCCGGGCTTGGCAGCGCCTATGCGTTGGCAGCAGCGAGGGCCCAGAGCCCGTTTCTTGCTGTTCTCGAAGGCGACGATATGTGGCCACCGACTAAGCTTGAGGATCAACTCCCCCTGTTCGAGGACCCCGCCGTCGTGCTCGCTTACGGCTCGGCGGCCCTCATGGACGAAAAGGGCTGCGTCTACGCTCGCTACTGGCATGCGCCTCGCGGAAGGATTAGGAACAACGATCCAGTAGGGACCATCCTTCCCGCCTTGGTAAACGTCAACTTCATTGTTGCAGCCACCGTGATGCTTCGGCGATGCGCCCTGGAGCGGATCGGCGGATTTGTCCAGCCCAGCGGTGTTCCCTACATCGACCATCCTACCTGGCTTCGACTGGCGACTACCGGAACGTTCGCTTGGTCGTCGCGCGTCCTTGGTTACTGGCGTCGATACGCGCGCCAGGTAACGACCCGGGGCTGGTTCGAGACCGCTCTGGATCGCGCGTCCTACCTGCAAGCCGTCACCGAGGAGGCTCGTGACTTAGTCACCCCGGAGGTGTTGGCGTCCTTGGCGGCATCGATTCGCCGAGATCCATCTCGACAAAGAGAGGAGGCAATGATCGCACAAGGTCGTGTGGCACTTCTGGAGGGTCGCTGGCGACAGGCAGCGACGGTCTTCACGCAACTCCTGCGGACCGGCGAGCCGCGAACCCGAGCGGCGGCCTCGTTGGGCCTCCTATGCGCAATCAGCAGAACCGACATGGAGCACGTGATCAGCGCGATGGGTCGCCATTCCCTGCCGTCCCGTCGGCATCTCGCTTCACACGACAGTTCCGGGGCGCAACGCTGAGCGCTAAGCACCGCATCAGCGACTGCCATATCGACGCAGGATTCCTTGCGGCTGTTGGCCACCATCTGGAGCACCTGGCACCGCTATGAACGAATCGGACATCCGTGCCACCGTGCTACGCATCGTGGCCGGCATCGCACCCGAGGCCGACGCGGTCGAGTCTCGAAGATTGATCTCTGCTCCGATGACGCCAGCACCTGAAGGTCCGACGGCACAACAGGACGCTCACTTCGACCGCCGATGGATGTCTGGCGTCGCCCTATGCACCGCGCTAGGCCTTGCCTCTGTCGCTGATTGCCGACGCGGCAAGCCGTCAAGGGTACGGGTACGGCAAGGCCTCGGTGCTCTTCTGGCTCGGCCTGCTTCTCATCTTCGCCCCTATAGCTCTCCGTGTGCTAATACCGGGCACTAGTCGGCACGAACGGCGGACTCTTATCATCCTTCTTGGCGTTGCCCTCTATCTCGTCAAGATTCTCTTCTCTCCCGACGCGTTCACATTTACCGACGAGTACATCTGGCTGCGCAATACCCAGGATATCCTTCGTACTCAACATGTTTTCGGATTCAACCCATTGCTCTCGGGTTTCGCCATTTGTGATGCGTTTAACGCGTCTGACTCCACGGACAGGTCG
>CALAQT010000561.1 GCA_937888775.1 uncultured Actinomycetes bacterium
GTCAGCTCCACAGACTCCACTTGAGACTCAGCAGCGACGTCACCGACGTGGGTGAGGAGGTGGACTCGTCGGCGAGTAAGACTGTCCGGACTCGCTTGTAGTCCGAAGCCGATGCAATTCCGCCGGTGGCTTGGGCGAGCATGAGGTGCATCATTTCCTCGGCAGCCTCGTATACGGGCGTTTGAGGTGTCCCCATCTCGTCTGATTTGCGCTAGCGCGCCAAGCCCGTCACAGCGGGGCGCTCATCGCTCTCGCAGGGCGATTCTGCGGACCGTCATGGCGTACCAGACTGCGCCGCTTGGGGGCTTGACTCCGCGCTGGTTGAGCGTATCGGCGATCCCGTCCCAAGTAGCGCCCTCGTCGCGGCGGGTGAGAATGTCGTCGATGATCACCTGCTCCTGGGGCACTGGGACGTATTCGCCCCGGACTAGCTCATAGCCGAAGCGTCGGTGAAGTCGCTTGCCTCCGATGTAGCCGCCCTGACCTGCTTTCCGACGCCGGCCGCCTTGAAGCCGCGCCTTGATGAGTCCGCGCTCAAGCTCTGCGGCTGCGCCCATGACTTGCCGGAGGAAGCGGCGTTGCGGGTCATTGGGGTCGTCCCGAACGATCTCTGCACCTTCGGCTGCCTCGAACACACGGACGTGATCCCCGGCAGCCCAGACGTGCGCAAGCGCGACTTCTTGCACATGAAGCTCTCGTGCCAGCCGGTCAGGACGGTGGACCACGAGTCCTTCAACGATGCCGTCATCAAGAGCCACAAGCGAAGCAGCGAGCCCAGGGCGGTCCTCGACACCCAGCGCGCCCGAGAGCGAGGCGTCGCGAAACACGAGCATGAGGTCGTGCCCATTAGCGCTGGCCCACTCGCGGCAAGCGTCTTCCTGAGCTTGAAGCGAGTCCCCACCAGCCCCATTCTGCGTGCTCGTGCGGCAATAAGCGGCGAGCTTCTTTAGCGGTGGATATTCGGCCAGCCCCCGCCCCTCGCTCTGTGTTCGCCCGTACGACGACATCCTAAGGTAGGCCGATTAAAGTCAACTGATGTTGTTGCCTTTCTTTCCTGCCTACGGACTCAGGCGCTTACGGCGTCTGCCGTCGGCTCTCGCAACTGGGCGAATCCGATCGTGCGCCGCGCCGCCGATCGGGCTCGATCCGCGCGATCGCCGCGTCGCCGATGCGCTCGTGTGGCTCCGGTGGCCCTAGGGGCGAAAGCGCTCGCCAGCGAGATACAGCGGTTCCGAGCAGTCGGGCGTGGACTGGGACCCCGCCTGAGGTCTCGCGTCACGCTTGGGGGCCGTGACGGCGCACGTAGCGACTGGCGAACGTGACGTATGCGGTAAGCGTGACGACGAACACACCGATCGCCGCTGGAGCGGACCACCAGATCCTGGCTGCGATGACCGGTAACCCGACGAGCAGCCAAGCACCGACCATCCTGGTCAGCATCCCTCTCACGCTCCGCTCGCCGAACCAATACGGCAGTTGCTTCACGCAGAGATGATCCCACCCCGCCTGCATCCCGGAACGCAGTCGTCCTGCACACAACACCCTCGGCGGGTGAGGCACGGTTCGTCGCCAAGGCAACCGTCGGCTCACCCCGTGAGGGGAACGAAAGCAGTAGCCCGGCGTCCGCGATCGCGGACGCCGCGAGACAGGCCACGGCATAGGGTGTGGGACGATCCGCGGGGATCCTCCCTACGCCGGAGGTCTTAGCCGAGTAATCGGTCGGAGCGATGCGATCATTTTTCCGATGACGCTACTTGGCGGTCCGCCAAAGTCCTTGCTGTAAAAGAGGTAGGCGCCACCCTGCCCGAGGAAGCCCCAGAAGGTCTCAGAGCTGCCCGGCCGGAATTCGATTACGTTGCGTCCTCCGAGCCGAACATGACGGGGAGCGCTGTTGACGCGCGAGTCTTGGACAGCTCTACGGAACGACCGCGTGCTTGTCCGTGAGAAACCGGCGCCCCGATAGGCTCCGCCTGTACAAAAAGATGGGTTGACCCCGTAATCCACGCTGTACGCGGTGGGTCCGCTTGCCAGGGGATCCGGGGATGTACCCGGATAGAGCGGAGCTCCCCGAATACCGTAGACAGACCAATGTGCGTGCCTACCACTCGGTGGGAGGTAGGTGGGCCAAAGCGGGGCAGGGCGTAGGTGGGCGTGCAGGAGGTGGTTGAACACAGCGTGAGCACTGCCTTGAAAGAGCTGGCTACAAACAGCGGCGCCTGCCGGTGCCGTCATTGACGGCGCCACGACCCCCACGGCGATACCTAACGCGAGCGTCCTCAGTCCGACGCTTCGCGCGACAACTCCCCTCGACCAAATCACGCCCTCACCATCCCAAGAACGTACCGCGCCAGAGCCCGTGAAACAAGCCCAGTTCGGAACGTCGCCCCGCTTGCACGGCTGCGATCGCGGCCGCTCTCACCTGAGCGGCGTCGGTTGCGCGCGCAGAGTCAACGACCGCTTCCATCTCTGGCCGGCTCGCGCCGAGCGAATGCAATGGCGACCTGGCGATCGTCAGAACTCACCGCCTGCGCCGCAGTGGCCCGAGCACCCTGTGCGCTACGAACAGGAAGGGTGTCGGTCGCGTCCGTGGTTGGGGAACGACCACGTCAGCCGGTTGTACGCCAGCCGGCCCTTCCACGTCCCGAGCTTGGACGCGATGACGGTAGCGATCGCTGCGTGCCCCTGGGCGACTGACTGGTTTCCGCTGACGTACCAGCCGACGCCGGTGCCACGAGCAACCCGCCCGCCCCAGCTGTGCTAGTGGATGCGGCAGACTAATCCGGTCGGGTCGCCGCCGTAGTAGATCTCGCGCGGCTTGACCCGACCGAAGCCCTTGGTCCCCTTCAGGCCGCCGAAACGGTAGTAAGGGTCGGCCTTGGGACTGACGATCGGTTCGATTGCTGCCGCGGCGGTCGCGACGAGCAAGACGGCAATGGAGGTCACGAGTAGGAGGAGGATCAGCGTTCGGCGCATGGTGGCGACCCTATATCGACGACGACACCGCGTCCAGCGTTGACGACGGGGCAGGCAGGGCCACCGCGGGGGTCCTCGGAGAGAACAACGTGGGCAACCCTCGGTCGTAACACGATGATGCTCGGGCGCCTCCTGGGATCGGCCGCGAGACGGGGGGTCGTCGGAGCGCCTCCGGGTAGACGAGGTAGAGCTAATTGATGCCCGACAAGCGCTCCACGATCGCTTTCGCCTCTGCTCCGGACGGCTCCCGGCGATTACTTCGGCGACACCTCGATCGTGCCGATCGCTAGCGCAGGGCGAAGTGCTCTGCCACGACCCGATCGTCGCGACCACGTCAGCGTCGACATCCGGCGCGGTGCCCCATTTCGGGGCATGAAAATGATTTTGTGAACGCTCCGTCCGGGACCGGGCTTACGGTCCGGTGATCGGGATAGGGGCTTTCTGGGAGAACGTAGCTGGGCAGGCCGTTTTGGGGCTCTCCGGGCATGATCGTAGGTGAAATCAGGCGAACGCTTGGTCGTGTGGGAGTGTGAGTGTGACTGGTCCGCAGGTGAGGTGAACAAGTGCAAGCGCGGCCTGGGCGGAGTGGAACCCGTAGGCGCGATGAACGATCAGCTTCACCTTGTTGTTCATCGCTTCCGCCCGAGCGTTGCTCAAGTTCAGGCGACGGGCCGCGAGGATGCCCTCGCGGTGCTTGCGGATCGTTTTGCCCAGCCGGATGAACGGTTGGAGTCGGCAGCGCGAGAGGCGGGCCAGCAGCCGGTCGAGCAGCTGGTCGATGGCCTCGACGGTGAGGCCGGGGGCGAAGATCGCTCTGACCATCTCCTTCATCGCCCAGGCGCGTGCGACCTTCCCGCCGCCGGCGCGGATCGCGGCGAGGGTGCTGGCTTGACGGTCGGTGAGCTGGTCGGGGTTCTTCAGCAGCGCCCAGCGGTCTGCCTTGAACTGCTTGGCGGTGTCGGTCTGGCCGGCTGTGCGCAGCTCGTTCCAGTGCTCGCGGCGGACCTCGTCCAGCGCCTTGGAGGCGAGCGCGACGACGTGGTAGTTGTCGATCACGATCGTCGCCTGCGGCGCGTGCTTCAGGACGCTCTTGGCGTAGCCGCCGGTCATGTCCATCGAGACCGCGCGGAGCTTGTTCGCGCGCGCGAAGATCACGGGGTCGATGTCGCTGCCGGGCTCGATCCACGCGGCCGGGATGCCGTCCCCGGCCGGCACGGTCGGGCACGGGCCGAACGGGACCATGATCGCCGGCGCCGGCTCCCACGACGGCTGCCCGGCGTGCGCGGGCGGATCCTCGGGCGGCGGGTCGAGCTCGGCGAAGAACTCATCAGCGGCGGCCTGGCCCTTGCCCTCACAACCCCACACCACGCAGCGGCGGCGGTGATCACCGACCAGCGTCAAGTACCGGTGTCCCTTGCGCCAGGCGACCTCGTCGATCGAGATCTCAAACAGATCGCTGAGCCGGTCCATCTCGCCCAGGTACTCGTCGGCGACGCGCTTGATGATCCGCCCGACCGTGTGCCAGTCGATCCGGGTCAGCCGGCAGGTCGCGGTCTTGTCGGTCTTGGTCGCCAGCCACGCCGCGAGGTTGTCGAAGTCGCGCGTGAACCTGGCGCCGTCGCGGGCGAACGGCACCCCCTCCACCAGCGCGCCGTGCTCGGGGCACACAAGCCGCCGCAGCCGGGCGTGGACCTCAAGCCGCCAGACCCCGAGATCCAAGTGGCGCCAGACCGAGTCGTGATGCTGCTTATTCTCGCGATGACGCGTGGAGTACGAGCACTTCGGGCAACGAAGCAGGCGAGCTCGCAACGCGACCGTGACCACCACCCGATCGGGCTCGAAACGGACCGAGCGAACCCACACTCCGGGCAGGGCAAGCAGACGAGAGAATGCGCTCGTGACGCGCATAGGGACGGACCTCCAGTTCGCAGGACTCAGAAACCGCGAACCTACGGTCTGAACCTGTGCGCGTCCCCCAACCCCCCGCAAGCAGCGACGAAAGCCTGCTCAGGCCCCGAAACTCGAGCCGGTCAGAGCCCCCGAGTCACCTACGATCACCCCCGGAGCCCCCGTTTTGGACGATGGGCTTCGAGCCCGTGCTTTTCGGTGGCCGCCCCTGCGACTTGCCCGATTGCGCTGCGAGCGCGTATCCGTCGTTGTCGTTGTGCCCACGGTTCTCCGGTTCCATTGTTGGCTGAACTTGAGGAGGGAGATGTGGCTGCTGCGGTTCTGAGTGCTGTCGGTAGGGCGATTGGGTTGGACGTGCACCTCGATTTCTGCGAGATCGCGATCTGCGAGGACGGGAAGGTCCGCTCCGCGGGTCGGGTCGCGTCGACGCCGGAGGCGCTGAAGGTTCTCGCGGAGAGTCTGCTGGCGACTGACCGGGTTGTGTTGGAGGTGACCGGTAGTGCGTGGGAGATCGTCAGGATCCTCGAGCCGTATGTCGCGAAGGTGATCGTCGTCTCGCCTGGTGATACGGGGATCACGCAGGCGCGCGCGAAGACCGACCGCTTGGACGCCAGGACGTTGGCGAGACTGTTGTGGTCAGGGGAGCTTGACGCGGTGTGGATGCCGGATGAGCTCACCCGCGTGTTGCGCCAGCGCCTGTCGCGTCGCGAGCAGCTGATGCGCGCACGGACGCGGGCGAAGAACGAGATCCACGCGATGTTGATGCGCCAGCTGATCGGCCGCCCGCCGTTCTCGGATCTGTTCGGTGTTAAAGGACGAGCGTGGCTGCGCCAGCTCGAGTTGCCGGTCGAGGAGTGCGAGACGGTCGAGGGATGCATGCGCCAGGTCGAGTTCCTCGACGCGGAGATCGCGGAGGTCGAGAGATTGATCGCCCGCTACGCGCTGTCGTGCTCGGACGCGCGTCGTCTGATGAGCGTGCCGGGCGTGAACGTGATCTGCGCCGCGACGTTCCTCGCCGCGATCGGCGACATCCGCCGGTTCAAGACCTCCCGGCAGCTGGTTGGCTACCTCGGCCTGGATCCGAAGGTCCGCCAGTCGGGCAGCTCGCCCGCGCGTGGCGGGCGGATCTCCAAGCAGGGCTCGCCGCAAGCACGGTGGGCGCTGGTCGAGGCAGCGTTCAGCGCCGTGCGCCAGCCCGGCCCGCTGCACGCGTTCTACGAGCGGATCCGTGCCCGGCGCGGGCACGGGATCGCGACCGTGGCCGCCGCCCGCAAGCTCACGGTGCTGTTCTGGTGCCTGCTCACTCGCGAGGAGCAGTACGCCCACCAGCAGCCGTCACTGACCGCCAAGAAGCTCCGGCGGCTCGAGCTGACCGCCGGCGCGAAGCGCTACGACACCAAAGCCGCCGGGATCTGGTCGACCAACCAGGCGATGCGCGAAGCCGAACGAGCACTCGCCATGCAGGCCGAAGCGTCCTACGTGCGGATGGTCCGCGACTGGCAGGCCTCAACGCCGAAGAAGGTGGGCGCGAGCGTGACACCGGAGCGCGCATAACAGTGGCCCTCTGAGGGCAAACGTCGCGCGGCAGGCTCGCGAGCTCCTGACGCCTGTCACTGTCAGAGTTGTTGTCTGGCTGGGCGGTGACGTCCGACCCGACCGGTAGGTCCTTCGGGCTGGCGGCGGGCTGACTCTCGACGCCTGTGTCGACTGCTTGGCCTGACCGGCAAAGCTTGTGTCGCCCGCCGCCGTCCGAAGGACCGCCGGCGTGACTTGATAGAAGCGTGGCTTTCGCCTTGCGTGACAGTTGTCCGCCGGAGATCCGCTTCATTCGGCGTCAACCAAACGAAGGGACGGTCATATGATCGTGATCGGGGCGGACACGCACAAGGGCTCGCACGCGCTGGCGGCGGTGGATGATGGTACCGGCCGGGTCCGCGGTCACCGCGAGATCAAGGCTGACGATGCGGGGCATCTGGCTGCGGTTCGATGGGCGCGCGGCCTCGATGAGGATCGCGTGTGGGCGATCGAGGACTGCCGGGCGGTTTCGCGGCGGCTTGAGCAGGCGCTGTTGGCCGCCGGCGAGCGGCCGAAGATGCCCAGGATCGGGGTGGCGCCGATGCGTCTTGAGGGCATCGAGGCGGGTGACATCGTCGAGGTGGCGCATCGTTCCGGTCGACGGTTTTTGGCGTTTGTGACCGGTCCGGCGGCGGGCGGGTTGGCGATCAAACCGTTTGATCGCGGTGTCAGCTACTACAGCTGTCGCGCGCGTGAGGTGGCGGTGCATTGGTCACGCCGCGGCCGTCCGCGCGCTAGCGAGGAGCCGGCCGAGGCCTCGCCGCTTCAGCTCGAGCTCGACACGACCGGTCGATCAGCGCGGGCGTTGTGACCGCCGGCGGCAGCGACGGCGTCGGCGTCAGCGCGACCAGCTTGACGTTGCCCGCGGTCAGGAGCGTTGAGCTTTCTCTAGCCGCTCAGCGGGCGGCTGGTGTAATGATGCGAAAGAGCCCCGCGACGCAGCGAACCTACCGTGGCATCTACGAGCGGTTCGCCGGCTGGCTCTCAGAGCACGAGGATGCGGCGCCCGCGTCAGTTGACGCGTTTACGCCCGAAGCGCTGGTCGACTACCTAGACGGGCTTGAGCGACGCTGCTCGATGTCGACGGTCAAGAAGGAGCGCGCGGCGTTGCGAAAGCTCGCGCGCCACCTGCACCAGGTCGGGCTGATCGACGCGACCGTGATCTTGATGGTCGAGATCCCGACCGTCCATGACACTGCGCCTGCCCGCCAGGGACTTGACCGCCAGGCCTGGGAGCAGGTCTTGACCGTCGCCCGGGCCCGGCTTGCCGGATCGCCACGGGCGCGCTGCTCACCGATCGCTGCCGGGCGCGATCTCGCATTGATCGAGACTCTCGGCGGCGCTGGCCTTCGCTCACACGAAGCGCGCTCGCTGCCTACCGATCCCTTTGATCAGGGACGATCGGATAACCAGGGAGAGTCGGTGTATCGACCGCCTGGGGCGAGCGCGTCATCGCCGACGTCGAAGCCACCGACGAGCGCGAACGCGACCCGCTGGCCTGAGATGCCTGTCACCTACACGCGCTGCACGGCCTGGGGCGGGCACTTCCTCGACTTCCAACCCACCCAACTCCGCGACCAGCGCCGCATCAACCACCGGCAAGCCGCCTACGCGCTGCTTGACCTCCACACCCCTTCCACCCCGATTCATCGCCGCCAGCCTCCTCGAAGCCGTCGCCGTCTCGATCGGCGTCAACCGCACCCCCAGCGGCCTCCACATCGCCGCCTGACCGGCCCATTTATCCGGGGCAAGTAGGTAGAGCTCATTTCTTCTTGTGTTGCCACGGGGTTGGACGGTCGGACGCCCAGTGGGGGTGAGTGCTGGCTCTTGCTCGGCGATCAGATCCTCCATCCTCGGAACGTCCACCGCCTCGACCGCTCCGTCGTCAGCCGCTCCTACGACGTCAATGTCGTCGATCTCGTCGTAGGCAGCGCGCAAGGCTGACGCAACCGCGTCGGGTTCGTTCGCGCAAAGGTGCGCCCAGGCGACGTCCAAACGCTCCTGCTCTGAACCGCGTATCCGTTCGAGTCGCTCGATCTCGCCGTCAACCCACTCTTGGGCGGCAGCATCAATAGCTCCTTGGACCTCAGCGAGCAGTGCGGCCTGACGATCCAGTCGTTGCTGAACCCCGTCCCGGTCGGCCCCGCGGGCTACGGTCTCGGCCGCAGCCTGGCGACCGGCTTCGTCGCGCGCATTTTGACGGACGCGTCTGCGGTGGACTAGGTGCCACCACGGGACGGTCTGGTTGCCCGCGTTGATGAGCTCTCGATACAACGCTCGCTCGTCTGCGTGCTCTGGGGCTGGAGCGACCGGCGGGGCCCCGAAAGGTGCTAGTTCGGCCTCCAGATCTCCGACGCCCTGCTCACGTCTTAGATTCTCAAGTAGTGGCCGCGGGTCCGGTCGGTCAGGCGCATGGGCGACCGGCGGACCACTCGCCTGAAACTTCACCTGATGGGCCGAAAGCAGCGCAGCTTCCGTCGCCGCGGTCGTGTCGAGAGGCTATGGTGGCGGCCGGGGCGAGGTTGCCCGGGCGGTCAGGTCACGGCGGGGAGCGCTCGGATGCGTGTGAGCGCGGCTTGCCAGTCTGTTTGCCATGGCCAGCGGACGGGGAGGCGCAGTGTCCACTGTCGGCTGTGGCACGTGAGGCGGCCTGGCATCGCGAGCAGCTCTCGGCGGTTGGTGCGGGCGCGGCGGGGGGTGGTGTTGGGCAGGCCGATCAGTTCGGTCCAGCGGTGCAGGTTGTGCGCGATCGCCGCGACCACCGTCCACGCAGCGTTCGCGTTGAACTGCCCGGACGGGGCGTGCGCGAGCGCCTGGTCAACGAGGTCGCGGATCTCGAGCTCGACGTTGGCGTGATCTCGATGCTCAGCCTCCACGATCGGGAGTGGTTCGGTGCGGTTGGTCAGCGCCGCGTGGTGACGCCAGGTCGGGAACAGCTGCGCTTGAGCGCCGGTCAGACGCGTGCAGCGCACGATCAGCCGCTCCCCCCGGAACGTGGTCTCGATCTGCGCCTCCCCGGTCTTCGGGTAGTCAGCCAGGACCGTCCAGGCATCGTCGGCGATCAGGCTGATCGCCGCCAGCGATGGGGCGGTCAGCTTGACGGTGATCGAGTACAACACGCCCTTGCCGGCGAGTCGTGCGCGGAGCTTGGCGTTGTGAAACCCGGAGTCGGCGCGCAACAGGATCTCTCCACGGGCGCCGGCGTCGAGTTCTCGATCGGCGTCAAGCAGCGCAAGTCAATCCGGGCGCTGATCGACCTGATCCCCAAGACCGATTGGGTGACGCTGGCTGACTATCCCCAGGGGGGAGAGGGTGGTCTTGACCGTGGCGCGTCCCCGCTCGGTCGCGGTGGCGATCTCACCAGCGGTCATCGCGGTGGCGTCGGCGAGCGCCGCGAGCACGGCGCTCTTGGTCGCGCCCGGGGCCCGACGCGCCGTGGTAAACGACGACGCGGCTCAGAGCGTCGGACGGGACGCCGTAAGCGGGTACGACTGAAACGACAGAAGTTGCGCGCTGGACGGGTGGAACGTTCAACGGCGCAACCAAGGAAGCTGCGCGCGAGAAGCAGGCAAACCGACTCCCGGGTTCCGGTCGGCTTGGGCGCGGCGCGCAGCTCAGGCCGCCAGTCGACGCGCACGCCATTTGCAGGTACCGTGGTGGGCACCAGCCCACCACGGTACGCTTCGCAACACAGAGAGTGACGGCCGCCTCGGCGTCAGAGAGTCATTGAGGTGGTGGTGCTGTCCACGGCCGGAGCCGACAGGTGAGCGATCTCGACGACGAAACCCGCCGGGCGCTAGGTTCGTGCAGAGCGCGGGGGACATGGCCCGCTTCCGATCCAGCCCGGAACAGGTTCGGCTGGATCGTTGGCCCGTTTCTTTGCCGGTCGCCCGCACACCGACTGAAGCTGACCGTAGCGCTCATCGCGCTGCTGGCGCTAGGCGGTGGTTACGCCCCGGCGGCGTTTGCGCAATGCGGGCGGACCATCACGGTGAACCCGACCGGTTCGCCTGTCGCTGGTCCGCCGCCGCTCGTGATCGGCGACTCGGTTCTCTACGACGCCGCCAAGGTGCTGGCCGCTGACGGGTTCGCGGTCAACGCGATGGTCTGCCGGCAGATGTCACAGGGAATCGCGCTGCTTGAAGCCAAGGCCGGAACGCTTCCGCATCTGGTTGTGGTCGAACTTGGCACCAACGGTCCGGTGACCCGTGCCGACATCGAGCAGCTGCTCGCGATCCTCGGCCCGTCACGGATCCTGGCGCTGGTGACTCCGCACAACGGTGTCGCCCCGGAAGCGGACACCGTGATTCGCGACGCGGAGGTCGAATACGCCGGCCATGTCGGCGTGCTTGACTGGGACCGCTACAGCGCCGCTCACCCGGACTGGTTCGCGCCTGATGGCGTCCATCTCGGCGGCAGCGCCGGAATCAACGCGTTCGCCCAGCTGATCGAAACCACGCTTCCGTACGCAGACGCGTCAAGCACCCCGGGTTCGCAGAGCACGCAGTCGACGACGCCGTCGACCGGAAGCACGACCACCACGCAACATCCTCCGCCGAGCACCACCACTGTTACTTCTCTGTCCACGACTACCAAGCAGCAGCAGCATCCGTCCCCGAAGCCGCGGCTGGGCCGTCTTACCGTGTCGCCCATTGGCCTGTCGGACTCGATCCGGCGCGTGGAGATCAGCGTGAGCGCCGTACTGCTCGCTGTTCTCAGCGCCCGAGTTCATGCTCTGTGGTAGCCCGCCGGCCGCGTCAAGCCGAGCGCGGCGTCCTCCTGGCCTCACGCGAGTGACCGGACGCCGGACATCGGGCCGGCTCCCACGATCGCCCAAGCTTGCCGGATGCGAACTGCGCGGCAGCCACGAACGGGGCTGTCGCGTGCGCGAGGCATGCGGAAGGGACACAGCTTCAAACGGACGCTCATCGAGATGTGTTGGGAGCGTGAGCCCCAATCCGATTGGTCGGTCGGGCCGGGAACGGACGACGGTATATCCCCAAATTCGATCGGGGAGGTTCTCAATTCTCAATCGACTTGACAGGTTCCACACGGCGAGGCCTGAACCGGCAGACGCTCCCCTCGGCCTGCCGGACCACAGGCCGGAAGCTGCGGATAACCTCATAGGGGCTTGAGCTTGTCTTGTCAGCTGGCGCAGCGGCCGCTCGCGAGTGCAACGTCCGCGGACATCGCGCCGGCGCCCGGTCCGCGCCGGACCGGGATCACGACCACCATGCCGTGCACGCCGGAGGGTCGGGCGCGCGCGCCTATCACCAGAAGATGAGCATGGCAGCGGAACATCGAAAGCGGCCTGACCGAGCCGGGGACTGTGTCACGCGTAACCGATCGCTGCGTCCCGGACGCTTGAACGACTACCCCTCCGAACCCGGAAGCGGTGGTGATCAGCCCGGCGCAGGCGCCACCGCCGAGCGCGACCAGCCCGGCCAGCCGGCCTCCCGGCGCGGTGAGAGGCGAGAAAGCCCGAGCTGAAAGCGCGCCGAGCACAGTCTTGGCCTGGCTTGATGCGGCCGCGCATATGCTCGAACCGAACGCGGCGTCCAGGCTTGCGGTCGGTGCGGACGGGAGCGTCAGCGGCGTCGCGACGGTGGTGTTCAGCGACGCCTGCCGGCCTGATCTGGAGATCGTGACCGTCACGATCTGTGCCGCGCAGCCCTTGCCGCCGAGAAACGCCAGCTGCACCGTACGTCCACCTACCAGCACCGCGCTGGTGACCGCCCCGCGCGCGCAAGCCTTGCTCACCGCCGGTCCGTCCAAAGCGATCGTGCCCTTGACGGTCACCTGGCCGGTCGACGGGTTCACGACCGTCAGCTGGCATCCGGCGCACGGCTTGCTGCCGGAGGCGATCAGCAGCTGCCCGGGCGCCCAGGCGAGCGCGACCGGAGCGTTATCGGCGCCGAGCTGAAGGATGCCGCCGCGGCCGAAATGCTTCTGGCGAGATCCGGTGCCATTCAGCGCGATGATCCCGCCGCGCTGCTGCGGGCCTATAACGCCGACCCAAGCGTCGGCTGATCCGGGGTTGGCGGCCAGCGAGATCGCTCTGGTGCTCGGTCCCAGACGCGGCTGGGAGATGCCGAGGTTGCCGTAGGCGAGATCGATGCTGCCGTCAAGCAGAAGGCGGACGAGCACAGGCCGCCACCGCGGGGACTGCGCGCGGTCGCTCATCGACCCGGCCAGAAGCGCTCCGCCGTCGGAGAGCCGGCTGACCGTTGCGACCTGCAACCCGCGGTCCGCGAACCCCGGAATCGCAAACACCGGCATCTGCACGGAGGCGAACGCGACAGCACACAGCAGCACGGCGAGCGCCGCAGCGAAGATGAGAGCGCGCCTGAAACCTGCCGGCATCGGCGCATCTTATGTTGATCTCGGCGCTCGCGTCCCGCCTGGCCGGGCTGCGCTAGAGGTGTTGGCGGCGGGAAGCTTGTCCGTTGTGAAAGAGTACGGGGCCGATGGGACGGCTGGCATGCTGACACGTCGACCGCGCGTCGCGGCTGCGGTGTTCACGCTCAGCCTGAGCGTGTTCTGTTCAGGCGCGTCTGCTCAATGCGGGCAGACCACCGACCGCGCTCCGCGGGGAGGCACGTTCGACGGGCAGCCGGCGCCGCTGGCGCTCGGCGACTCGGTGCTCGACGACGCCTCCGGCGAGCTCGCCGGTCTCGGCTTTCATGTCAACGCAATGGTGTGCCGGACGATGACTCAGGGAATCGCATGGTTGCAATCTCGCTCAGGTCAGCTTCCGCATCTCGTCGTGCTCGCCCTGGGAACGAACGGGTACATGACCCAAGGCGACATCGACCAGGTGCTGAGCATCCTGGGACCGAACCGGGTGCTCGCAATGGTCACCCCGCATCACGGCGATCTCCCGTACGTTCCGGGCGTGATCCGCGCCGCCGCACGCCAGGATCGCGGGCGAATCATCCTGCTGGACTGGGATCGTCTGAGCGCTGGGCAGTACGGCTGGTTCGCTCCTGACGGCATTCATCTCGGCGGTCAGGTCGGAATCGACGCGTACGCTCGGCTGGTCGCCAGCACGCTGGCGTTTGCTCCGCAACCATGCCCCCCTTTCGGAGCAAAGCGCGGCGGCGCAATGCGCGACGGCACACGCGCGCCGTAGCGCGGCAGCGTCTCTGGACGCAGCCAGCGCTAGCCGGCGGAGGCGTAGTCGACGTCGATCTCGATCACCCCGTAGCCCTTCTGCAGCAGGAAGTCGGTGAGGACGGTTCGCCCGTGGTAGCGGGAGCGCAGCTCGCACAGGGTCGAGCCCGGTCCTTTCGGACCCAGGGTGCACTTGGCGTGCGGGTAGGCCTTCTTTGCCTGGGTCAGCGAAGACCCGCGCGGTTTGCCGGTCAGCCCTGAGGGGTGAATACCTTTGCTCGTCGCCTGCGTGGGGGAGGCGGTCCACATTCCGTTCGCGTGCCCGTGTGGGTCGAATCCGACGCGACCGACGAGCGTCTTCTGAAATCCCCAGACTAGATCGCGCTTACCGCACGGCTCGCAGTAGGACGGCTTGCCGAGTACGGCACGGACATGCGCCTCGGTGTCTCCGAGCTTGACTCCGTCGATACGCTGCCCGACGGTGATCGCGCCCATCGCCAGGGCGGGAAGGCACAGCATGATCAGCGTCGCGAGCACGCCAACCGTGGCGATCCTCCAATCTGGCCGCTCGCCCGCCCGTCCCGAGAAGGCCCTGACTTTCCCAAGCGTCATCTTCGTTCCCTTTCGCGTGCGGCGAATCTCGAACGCGACAGAGTATCTAACCGCCGGCCAAACGGGCTCATCGGCCCGTCCGACGCAACGCGGAAGTGGCCTTTCCCAGTGAGCGTTGATGGTCCGGCAGACGTTCGCTGCTGGCAGCGGATACTGTCCGCGTTTTCGGCTGCGCAGAGCGCGGCGCGGTCAGGTCACCATCGATGCTTTTCCCTTCGGTTCAGTTCGCCATCTTCTTCCCGATCGTCCTCGCGATCTCCTGGGCGCTGATGGCCCGTCCGGCGCTTTGGAAGCCGTTCATTCTCGTCGCCAGCTACGTGTTCTACGCGGCGGCGAGCCCGACGTTCTGCCTGCTGCTGGCCGGGGTCACGCTGTGGAACCATTTCGCCGCAAAGCTGATTCATCCGATCCGTGATGAGCGCGCGCGCGGAGGGCTGTGCGCGGTCGCGGTCGCCGGGGACCTGTTCACACTCGGCGTGTTTAAGTACTACTCGTTCTTCGCGCAGTCGCTCGCGCGGGTGCTGCAAGGACTGTCGTTGGGAATGCCGTTGCCGTTGTTGACGATCGCGTTGCCGGTCGGGATCAGCTTCTTCACCTTTCAGGCGATCTCCTACACCGTGGATGTCAAACGCGGACTGATCACGCCCGCGCGGCTGATCGACACGGCGGTCTATCTGAGCTTCTTCCCGCATCTGGTCGCCGGCCCGATCGTCCGCGCCCGCGAGTTCCTGCCGCAGCTCGCCCGCCCGCGGGATCCTGAGCGGGTTGCTGTCAGCTCCGGGCTTCTGCTGATCGCCATGGGGCTCGTCAAGAAGGTCGTGATCGCCGACTATCTCGGCCGGACCGTGGTCGATCCGGTGTTCGGCGTCCCGCAGGCTTATCACGCGCCAGACGTGCTGCTCGCCGCGTACGCGTACGCCGCGCAGATCTATTGCGACTTCTCCGGTTACACCGACATCGCGATCGGGCTGGCGCTGCTGCTGGGGTTCGTGTTTCCGCAGAACTTCAACAGTCCCTATCGCGCGACCGGGTTCAGGGATTTCTGGCGGCGCTGGCACATGACCCTGTCGCGGTTCCTGCGCGATTTCCTGTACATTCCGCTGGGCGGAAGCCGCGGTTCGCGGCTGTTCACCTACCGCAACCTGATGATCACGATGGTGCTCGGCGGACTGTGGCATGGCGCCGCGTGGACGTTCGTGATCTGGGGTGCGTATCAAGGGGTTGGACTGATCGCCGAGCGTGTCCTTCACGGGAAGATCAGGGCACCGGGGTGGCTGCGGTGGCTAGTCACCTTCCATCTCGTCGTGCTGGGCTGGGTCATATTCCGCGCGCAAGGGATAGGAGAAGTCTGGAGTTTCCTATCGCGCCTCGGGTCGCCCGGGTCGCCAACGCTGTGGAGCGTGCCGGTGGGGTTGGCGATCGCGGTCACGATCGTGCCGCAGCTGCTGCCCGCTAGCCCGGTCGAGCACGTTCAGGATCGGATCGGGAAGCTCAGCCCGGTCCTGCTCGGCACGGCGCTGGGAGTTCTCATACTGTTCGTCGCCGCGACGGTCCCCAGCCAGGGCGTCCCACCGTTCATCTACTTCCGTTTCTGATGAGCTCACCAGCACCGCAGCATCCCGACGACAACTTGATGGAGCGCTTCGACCGGGCCGGCACGCGCAAGTTCCGCGCGCGTGACGCGATCGGGGCCGTGCTGATCGCCGCAGCGGTTCTGATCCTGTCCAGCGGGCCGTCAATCCGCAAGGCCGGCGATGAGATGAATCCCGGTGTCGGTCGCGTGTTCGTGCTCGCGGTTGGACGGCCGGCCGCGTGGATCGCCGATCAGCTTCCTTTGCAGCACGTGGCTCACGTCGTGACCGCCTGGCTTTCGCCGAACGCCAACCTGAACGGTCCAGGCGGGTTCACCGCCACTTCTTCGCTCGCGGCTGTCGGCGCCGTTCCGCCGGTCACCCCGGACGCGTTCACACCCAGCCAGCTCGGTTTGAGCCCGCCGCCTAGGCAGCCGCTTCACACGATGCTGGTCACCGGCGACTCGATGTCCGAGCCGCTTGATCAGGATCTCGCGCAGTCGCTCGTGCCCGACGGGATCCGGGTGATCCAGGATCCGCATGTCGGCACCGGGATCTCCACCACGGTGCTGGTGGACTGGGGGAAGCTGGCCGCCTACCAGGCCAGGCACTACCACCCGAACGCGGTTGTGGTGTTCATCGGCGCCAACGACGGCTATTCGATGCCCGGCCCGGGCAGCCAGCAGGTCAACTGCTGCGGCGCGGGGTGGGCGGCGATCTACGCGCAGCGGGTCCGATTGATGATGAACACCTACCGGCAGGCGGGCGCCGCCCGCGTGTACTGGCTGACTTTGCCTACTCCACGCGATAGCGCCCGCGCGAAGATCTCGCAGGTCGTCAACGCCGCGATCGACGTAGCCGCGGAGCCGTGGCGCGATCAGATCCGGATCATCGATACCGTGCCGGTGTTCACGCCCGGCAACCAGTACCGGGACGCGATGAGCATTAGCGGCCAGCTGCAGATCGTCCGCCAGTCGGACGGCATTCATCTCAACAACGCCGGCTCGGCGCTCGCCGCAAAGCTCGTATTGGCCGCGGTCGATCAGGACTTCACCCGCTGATGCGCAACCAGCCCCCGCCGATGTCCCCGAGGAGGTTTCGATGAGGGCGGCTCAACGCCAGCTCAGCCTGCACCTGTCAGTTGTGCTTGGCGCGCTAGCGCTCCTGCTGATCTTTCCGGCAGCCGGTCGTGCCAGCTGCGGCGGGGTTGAAAGCGCCCGTGCCGCATCCCATCCCGGCGGACAGGCGCCGCCCTTGGCGATCGGCGACTCGACGATGCTGCTGTCGCTTCCGGGCCTGTCCCGGGAGGGGTATGACGCCAACGCGCACGGTTGTCGCGAGTTCTCAGAAGCGCTCGCGATGCTCTGGCAGATGCGAGCGGCTGGCACGCTTCCGCACATGGTCGTGATAGCGCTTGGCGCGAACGGCACGGTCAGCGGCGGCGATATCAACGACGCGCTGCGCTTGTTGTGCTGCAACCGGCTGCTAGTGCTCGTGACCCCGCGTGAGCTCGGCGGTGGGTCTGGCTCGGAGGCCGCCACCGACCGGCAGGCAGTCAGAGGACATCCCGGCCGGATCCTGCTGCTTGACTGGGTGAAATACAGTCAGGGACACGGGAACTGGTTCCAGCCCGACGGCCTTCACCTGACCCTCGCGGGCGTCAGCGCGCTCAACATGCTGCTGGCGCGAGCGCTTCCGTACGCGTACGTGCCCTGCCCTCCAGGAACACGGTCTCGTGCGCGAGCCACCGCTCGGCGGCGAGAGTGGCGAATCGTGAAGGCGGACAAAGTGCCGGGACTGACAATCGCCACGAGCGCCTCGCAGCTCGGCTACATCGGCGTTTCGATCAGCGGCCCGCCCGGCGTGAGCGTCGCGCTCAGCGAGCAGCGTTCCGGCCGGAACATCCCGGTCCGGGACGCGCAGCTTCCCGTGTCCGGAACCCTGAATCTGCCGCGGGCGCTCACGTGGCTGTGCGCGCCGAGAACACGGACGCTGACCGTCACCACACTCGCGCCGGCGCCGGCGGCGAGCGTGAGCAGCACCCTTCAGACCCCGTCCTGCGCGAAACGGCTCGTTTTCAACATCGGCGCGCGCGCAAAGGTGGGCGGATCGCTGAGGGTCGCGGTACGCGACCGGTGGGGGATCGGTGGCGCGCCGATCATCACGTGCTTGGCGGCGCCCGGCGCTCGCCCGGCATGCAGTGCGTCGACGCTGCCTTTCGGCTCGCCGCGGCATCTGCTGCGAATTCCCACGCCGCGTCCCGGCGGCTGGCGGGTCACCGTCAAGACCGACTACGGGCAGCAGACCAGCCGAACAGTGTGGGCGTCACATCCGGGCGACCGGATTCGGCTGTTGGCCGCCGGGGACTCGGAGATGCAGATTCTCGACGATCTGCTCGGGCAGGATCTCGGCTCTCACCGGGTGTCGGTGATCAGCGACGCGCGCATCAGCACTGGGCTGACGAACTCGTTCTTCTTCAACTGGCAGACCGAAGCGCGTCGGTTGGCTCTGAGTAGTCAGCCGGACGTGACCGTGATCTTCATGGGCGCCAACGACGGGTTTGCCGTCCGAGGAACTGGCGGCAAGCCGGTCGCGTGCTGCGGTCCCGCGTGGAGCGCCGGTTACGCGAACCTGGCCGCCGAAATGATGAGCACGCTGCTACGCGGCAACTCGGGACGGGTGTACTGGTTCCTGCTACCAACCCCGCGGCCGGGCAACTTCCAGTACGTGTTCGACGGAGTCAACCGCGGGATCTCCGAGGCGGCTCGGAGGTTCCCGGGACGGGTCGCCCTGATCGACGCGAACGCGTTCTTCACGCCAGGCAACCGCTACCGCGACTACATGGTCTACCACGGGCAGGGGTTCACAATCCATGAAAGCGACGGAATCCACCTCTCGACGGCCAGCGACCGGATCGCCGCAATACTGGTCGCACGCCGACTCTTCACCGACCGGATCATCCGCTGAGGAAACGATCGGGTTGCGTGCGCTGCCCGCGGACCGGCAGCTCCGAGCGCATCGTGAACGTTACCCAACACCGCTAGCATATCGCTGGCTCAGTACCCACAGAGAGAGGAATCTCATGTTTCGTTGGTCGAATCGGGCGCTAATGGCGTTGCTGGCGATCCTGGTGATGGCAGTGGCGGCATCGGGTGCGGGAGCGCGAGCGCCGGTGGCTCGGAGCGCTGCTACCTGTCACGTCAGCAACAGTCGCAGCTACGGCTACACGTACCTGACCTGGCTTTGGGTCAACCAGACCAACTGCGGCGTCGGCGCTGCCGTCGCCAGGCATCACGGGCATCTCAGCGGATGGCGCTGCACTCGGAAGGTTCTCGCTCGAAGCCCCGTTCAGTATCAGGCGAAGGAGACCTGCACCGGAGGGCGACGCACAGTCGCCTGGACCTTCACGCAGAACACCTAGTCTTAGCTCAGATCAGAGAGCCACCCACGGCTCGTTCGAACGCCGGTATCGTTCGTCCACGGTGGACAAGACGGGCTCGAGATCCTTGGGGCTATTGGTCGTGGCACTGGACGTGAACCCACTGCACGGCGCCGCTAGCAAAGAACCATCGCGTGCCGTCGGTTCCGTCTGGACGCTCGTAGAAGAACTCGGTGGCGCATTCAAAGATGGCTGTCTTGGGGATACGGAGCGGACAGTCGTTATACCGCGCCGGCGTCCCATCGACAGCGTTTGAGCTGCTAGCGAAATCCCAAGCAAGAGTCGCCCGAGTTCCGCAGTTCGTAGGCATCTGGAGGGCTAGGTCGTGGTGTTTGTCCTGCAAATCGGTGGTTTGATGGTCTCGTAGGCGCGAAAAGCTGTAGGCACACGACTTGGCGTATGGAGCTTGCGAGTGCATGCTGTTATGGGTATGGTCGTAGGTGCATGTACCTGCGTGAGACGAAGCGCCGCAACGCGGACGGGAGCTCGGTGTCCTACCTCGCGTTGGCGCAGAACGAGCGCGACCCCTCGACCGGCGTGCCGCGCGCTCAGATCATCCATCGCTTCGGGCGTGCCGATCAGGTCGATCGCCAGGCGCTGGCGCGGTTGGTGCGCTCGATCAGTCGCTTCCTTGACCCGGCCGACGCGGCCGCCGCGAGCGCCGGCGGCGGCGGCGAGGTCAGGGTGCTGGACTCGCGGACGATGGGCGCGTGCTGGCTGGCTGACCGGTTGTGGGAGCGCCTCGGGATCGGCGAGGCGATCATCGCTGCGGCCGGCGGGCGCCGCCTGGAGGCCGAGGCGGTCGAGCGCACGATCTTCGCGATGGTCGCCAACCGCTTGTCGGTCAAGCCGCTGTCCAAACTCGCGGGCTGCGGGTGGGTCGCGGAGCGTGCGTTCGTGGAAGGGCTCGCGGAGGTCTCCGACGATGCGTGTTACCGGGCGATGGACTTCTTGCACGCCGTGCTGCCGGCCTTGCAGGAGCGGGTGTTCTTCAGTGTCGCGAACCTGCTCGACCTCGAGGTCGACCTGTTGTTCTTTGACACTACCTCGACCTACTGGGAGACCGACCGGCTCCCCGATGAACTGATCGAAGAGGACGACGAGGACGACGGGGACGACGGGGATCAGCCCGGCGGGCCGGGCGTCCGCGAGCGGGGGTTGCGCAAGTACTCCAAGCATCATCGCCCCGATCTGCCGCAAGTCGTGGTCGGGATGGCTGTCACGCGCCAGGGGATCCCGGTCAGGGTGTGGACGTTCCCGGGTAACACCTCCGATCAGCAGATCATCCGCAAGGCAAGAGATGACCTGCGCGACTGGAACCTCTCCCGGGTGATCTGGGTCCTTGACCGCGGGTTCACCAGCGAGCACAACCGCCGCTACCTGCAACGCGGCGGCGGGCACTACATCGTCGGGGAGAAACTTCGCCACGGCAGCAAGGAAGCGACCGCGGCGCTCGAGCGCCAGGGCCGCTACCACCTCGTGGATGGCGGCCTGCGCGTCAAGCAGGTTCGGATCGATGACGGCACCGACCGAGACCGGTTTGTGATCTGCCACAACCCCGAACGCGCACGCCGCGACCAGGTCATCCGCGAGCAGATCCTCGCCCGCCTCGCCGAGCAGATCGCCGGCAGCGACAAGCTCACCCCGACCAAACGCCGCGAGCTCTACGGCGCACTGGGTACCAAGCCCGCGTTCAAGCGCATGTTGCGCCAGACCCCAACCGGGAAGCTGCGCATCGACCGCGCCGCCCTCGCCGCCGAAGCGAAGCTCGACGGCAAGTTCCTCCTGCGAACCAGCGACGAGAGCCTCACCGCCGAGGACATCGCACTCGGCTACAAGGCGCTATACGAAGCGGAACGCGGCTGGCGCGATCTGAAGTCAACGATCGACATGCGCCCCGTGCACCACCGCCGCGAGGACCGCATCGAGTCCCACGTCCAACTCTGCTGGCTCGCGCTACTGCTACTACGCGTCGCCGAGACCGAGACCAACGACACGTGGCGCAACCTACGCAACGAACTGGACCGCATGCACCTCGTCACGCTCTCGACCAACGAAGGCACCGTCGCTCAACGCACCGAACTCACCCACCACCAACGCCAGATCCTCAAAGCGCTCGAACTGCCCGAACCACCGCGCTTCTACGACTTCACCCCGGCCGCCAGCGCCGCCGACTAGCCCACCCAGGCGGCCACCCCGCCCGCCTCGCTCTGTAGACACACGACCCGAATCCGGGTAACGGGCATAAAGCCCTGCTCACGGCCACCTTTGAGCGTGCTCGTGTGCCTCGCATCTGCGGAACCCGGGAGTCGAATTCGTGGCGTTTATCAGTTGCGCTGCTCTAGCACCTTCCGGTGCCGCAGCGAACAGAACTCCGACGACCACGTCAACCCGTTTGGGTCCTGGGGATCTCGGGACACCACAGAGCTCCACGTACGGGGGCAACTCGTGGGTCCGACATTGGCACGGAGACTCGCCAGGATGCCTGAGAACCTGGCGCGTCCACGGTGACATCCAGAGCAACTTCCCGTGCGCGGCCTTCGAGATCTGGCACGGCGTACCGACCGAGGGCTTTGGCGACGGAGACCTGGCTTGGTCTTGGCTCTACGAATATCGGTGCTCTCAGAGCGGTGATTGGACGACGTGCCGCAACGCGCTCGGCGACGCATACCGATACCGCGGCGCATATCCAAGCGTGTGGGGCGGCCGGTCTGGCGCCACAAGGGGTGAGGTAGCTCACGCCTGCGATAACCACGCTGGAAAGCTTGAGGGCGACGGCCAATACTCGAGGTTGCCCGGTTCGTCGTGGAACTTTGACGGCGATCCCACCGGGATTGTGATGGTCAGACGGTAACGAGCTGAGCGGCGTCCTCGGTGGTGACGGTGTCGGTTCTCACCTCCGGGCGTCGCGGGGTGTTCTGGCTTTCGAGGGAGAGGTGTCGTCGTTCGATCGCGGTCACGAGCTTGGCGAGGTCGCTGTAGCCGACGATCCGTCGGAACTGCTGCTCGGCTCCGAGCATCCCGGCAGCGGTCCACCGCTTGCGCATGTCGCCGTCCTGCCAGCGCTTGACGTTGCGCTGGGTGTGGCGGACGATCTCGATCATCGACTCGATCGGGTTCGTCGAGGACAGTGTCCTGGCGAGCCGGCCGGTGATCCCGAGCCGCATCAGCGTGAGCGTCTCCGCCAAGCCCTCTCTGAGCGACGCGGCCGCGTCCGGCCAGGAGCGCTCGAGGTCGGCCGCGAGCGCTGTGAGCCGGGTCTCGGCCTCGACGGCGTTCTTCAGCGCCCACGCGCCGCGGATCCGGGCGAGGATCCGCGGCCGGTCTCGTTCGGGGAGCAGATCGAGCACGTTGCGTTCCTTGTGCCGGTGACAGCGATGCACCAGCGCGCGCTCGCCGAACACGTCCTTGATCGCCCGTCTGAGCGCTTTGCCGCCGTCCAGGACGAACAGGATCGCCTGCCCGGGATCCAGGCCGCGGTCAACGAGGTCGGCCAGCAGCGAGCGCGCCAGGGTCGCGTTCTCCGTGCTGCCTTCCCACAGCCCGAGCGGAACCTTCACCCCCTCGGTCGTGACACCCAACGCGACGACATGCACCCGGCCGGCGATCTCCAATCCGTCGAGCATCATCACCGCCAGGCGCACGTCATCCAACCGGCGGCCCATCAGCTCACCGAGCGCGGTGCGGGTCCGCTCGATGAACAGCTCTGACACCGTCGACTTGCCCGTCGCCGAGCTGGCCTGCTCGACCTCCTCACCGACCGGCTCGCCCACGCTGGCAAACCGGCGCGTGGAGACCCCGGCGAGCATCCGGTCCATCACCGCCCGCGTCAGCGGGTCACGGTCGGCGAAATACTCATACGTCGACACCGACAGCTCGTGCTCGTCATCGGCCGTGCGCATCCGCGGCCGGCAGACCGCCGCGCGCCGCCCACCGAGCGTCATCGACCCATCCTCGTGCCCGTGACGCTTCGCGGTCCGATCCGCGTCGTGCTTGCCCTTCGGGCCGACGACCTCGTCGACCTCGCCGAGCGCTTGCTGAATCTCCGCAGGCAGCGGACTCTCTGACGCCTCCACGGTCGTGACGACCTTCGGGCCGATACCTTCTTCATGGCGGTTCTCCTGTCCTCGCGGACTTGTTGACACCCCGAACGCTCCCAACCGGCGCGGACGAGGCGGGAGGACCGCCATTCAAAGTTCTACGAGATCCCGGACAACCTCCAACGGATTGCATCCTTATCCTTGGCCAGGTTCGGGCGCTCAAGGGGCGAAAGGACACGGAGATAGACCTAAGGCATACTGAGGGCGTGTTACATCGGCCGAGCAGATGGCTAGCATGGCTCGTGAGCGGGCTGGCGGTCGCCACTTTGGCGATCGCTAGCGTGACGCCGTCATTCGCGAGCTCGATGGGACGGAGGCCCATCGTTTCGTCCAGCCAGCGGACTCCTCTTGCAACTGCCAGCGTGGTCCGATCCTGTCGTCCCCGCTACTTCGGCCTATTCGACTTCCGAAAAGGCCAGGAATACGTCTTCGACCTCAGCGTCCGGAACATGACCTGCCGCGAGGCGATTCATGCCCTTCATAACGCAGATCTGGTTGGCTGGCCGCCGAATCTCCGCAACCCGCGGCTTTCAGTGCCACATCCTCACAGGGGGCGGTGGCGGAGCGACCGACCGATGCGTACACAATCGCCCCTACAAGGCCTTCCGAGTCAGCATCGCTACATGACTGCGTCCTGGTGAGGCGCGATCCCGAATAGGACAGTCGGCGCTGCCTGCGTGACGGCTGCGCGTGAACTGAGCGCTCACGTGCGCGGTCACGGGGCGATCGCAATGGCCACGAACGCGATCGCTGCGTTGCCGTCCACCAGGTGGCTGCTCGTCGAGCGAAGCGGCCACCGCCGCCGCGCTACCGGTATAGGCGTAATCCAGCCGCGGCCGGAGGCTCGCGGGCGAGCGCTTTCACGATCTGGGTGCTCTCAGACCGGACGACTCCTATGGCGACGACCCGCTAGTCAGAACGTGCACGGCACGTCCGGCTGGTCTCCGTGCCGTCGGAGACGACCGACCCCCCGCTACTGTCCCGGCTTCTGTGAGCCAAAGGTAGCCGCACTGAGGTCGCTACCAAGAGGGGGTCACGATGAGGCAGCAGCGGATAGAGATGACGGCGGTCGGCTGGCATCAAGCATGGACGGTCCTGGTGGCTGGGGCGATCATCATGCTGTTGTCGGCGGGGTCTGTGTCGGCGGCATTGAGTACGCGCTCGTGCGGTTACACCAGCCCCGGCTATCCGGTACGAGTGCGAGCGAGCGCGAACGTGAGCTGCCGTCAGGCCAGGCATGTGATGGAGGTCGTGTTCGCCTCTCACGGCTACGCAGGCGATGCGTGTTACGCCGGCTACCACTTCCATGGCTGCACGGTGCAGGGATTTCGCTGCTCCGAACATGGCGGCGCAGAGTTTGGCCACGCAAGGTGCGCGAAAACCCGCCGCAGGCTCATCATCGGGAACTGACAGCGGACCAGGCGCCAGCCTCGCCTTCGTGCGAGCGACCAGCGGGGTCAAGCGTGCGCCGCGTGGCCGGGTTCCGAGCATTCGGACGCGCTCCGGTCACGATCGCTTTCGCTGCTCCCGCGACTCGTATCGCGCGATCGCATCGGCGACGAAGGGCTCGTCCGGCTCGACCTCCGCGTCGCCGCAAGCACCGCTCGCGTCGCGGGCTGGAGACGCCGGAGCCACATACGTAAGCGCGCTCCTGGGCCCGGCGCGCGACCATGAGTCCTCGCCCCGACCGCGACTGAGCTCGTCTCAGTCAGATCGAACCGCGGTAGGTGTACTTCACGGTGCCCCCGCCCATGACGGCCGTCAGCGACACGTGATCCGTGTACTTCACGCTCGACGAGCGGTGGGTGAGCGTCACTTGAGCCCGCACGTCGTCATTGGAGATTGATCCGGTGACCACGCAATGCTGCGTCGAGGACGAGCCGTGGCAACGCCCGTTGCTCAGAAACGACTGGAAGCTGGGCGCGAGTCGCTTCAGGTCTTTGGCGACGGCACGCTTGGCCAGAACTCCCGGCTTCCAGTCTGTCGAGGCTGCCGCGGTCACGGGGGCTGCCACCGCCACCGCAACCAAAGCGGCGACAGGAACCGCCCAGCGTCGTGCGCCGACTCTCCGTGATCTTCGCAGCATCCCGGGATCCTACGCCGTCGGCACCAGTCCGGCGCAAGTATTTCGCACGCCACCGTCGCCGAGAGCAGGGCTCACGGACGACGTGCAGATGCGGCGCGCTACCTATGTAGACGTGCCTGGCGCGCGCCCCCTGGTCGACGCCGGTACGGCGCTCGCTCCTGGGCGAATGCACAAGCGGCGAGGCCGGTGCCAGCAGCCGCGTCGGCGCTGGTGCTCGCACGCGATAGCGAGAGCGAGCCACGCGAACCGCGCCAATCGAAAGCGACAGTGACCGAACGGGGCACTACGAAGGCCAACGCACCCCACACGAACTCGCCGACGGCGTGGCGCAGCCGAGGGAAGTACAAAAGCGCCGCGACGCATGCGAGCAGGACGATCATTCGTCCTCGTCGGCGGGAGAAGGCGGGAGGCTTGGCCAGCGACGGTAGCGGAACTCACACAGCATCGGCCGGTATTCCAGACGCCACAAACCAACAGCCATCCCCCAGTTCGCCAACTCGCCAGCGCCGACCGGCATCCGCCCGTAGCGCCAGGCGACTTCCTTGTAGAGGTCGAACGTGGTGCAGCCGAAGGCGTCGGCTCCGTCGCGCTCAAGGGTAGTCCAGTTCAGGTACGGCACGACGGATCCGTTCGACAGGCGGAAGTACACAAACATCAAAGCGGCTCGCGCTGCGCCCACAAGCGTTGCAACTCATCAATGCGCGCCTCGGGTGCGATGCGTGCCAGGTAGATATCGGTCGTCGCAGTCGAGCCGTGACCAAGTTGGCCGCTGATCACGTCGAGCTTGGCGCCGCTGCGGACGAGCGCAGTTGCGTGCGTGTGGCGCAGGCCGTGCGCGTGGACGCGCTTCTCGATCCCGGCCCGCTTGGCTAGCTGCGGCAGTAGACGGCGCACGTAGCTCGCGTCGATTGCCTGCCCGCGCTTGCGCGTGTCGCCGTCGGCCACAGAACAGAAGACGGGTTGACGGCCGTTGAGCCCGAGCGCCTCGCGGGTGGCAAGCCAGGCCCCGAGCAGCGGTGCGGCCTCGGGGTGCAGTGCAACGAAACGTTGCTTGTCCCCCTTGCCGTGTCGGACGTTCAGCTCGCGCCCCCCTGCGACCACGTCACGCGGATGCAGGTCGAGCGCCTCGGCCACCCTGAGCCCTGAGCCGTATAGCACTGCGACGAGCGCCCGGTTGCGGACGGCCAACGGGCCGGAGCCACGCACGGCCGCAATCAGCTTGCGGACCTCGGCGTCGTCGAGCGGCTCGGCAGGAAATCGCTTGCCCTTGTTGGTGCTCATGGGTGGTTCCTCCTAGGTGCGGGTCTAGCTGTGGCCTCCGATTCTAGCAGGAGTCACGCTTTTGAGGAGTTGCGTGTCAGTCTCGGCGATAATTGCCACGCTTCGCCAAAAGCGTGTCAAGTCGGATCACTTGGCGGGCGCCCAATTCGACCCCCTCGAACCCTCGATGCCGTCCCCGGGCCGCGATCACCCCGGGCCAGCCTCGCCAGCGTTTGCGGGCGTCAACCGGTGTCTACCGGCGTCTTGAAGGCGCCTTGACGGCGCGATCAGGCCCTTGCAGGCTTGCGCGCGTGCGCGCGGGGGGCTGGACGGACGGCGCTTTTCGCAGCGCGGGCGGGCGCGGCCTGAGGCGGCCTGTGGCGCTAGCGGCCCTATGTGCTGCACGTGCGGCCCTTCCTGGGGCGGTGCGCCTCTATGTGTCTTCGCCGCGCTCCGATTGGTCCGTTTGGAAGTTCACGCGCTGATCCTCAAGCCCGGACAACTTCGCCGCCGACGGCTGCGTCAACGTCGCCAGCGTCAGCCGGTCGACCGCGTCCCTCACAAGGCATCGCGCCTTCATCCGCTCGTCCCGCGCGAGTCCGACCGCTCACGCAAGCTCTACCGCTCGCGGGGAGCAGTGGAGCGCGAGTTCGGACGCCTCAAGCATGAGTGGGCCTTGCTCCCGCTCCGCGTTCGCGGACTGGATCGGGTTCGGCTCCACGCTGACCTGACGATCCTTGCGAAGCTCACAACGCGGCTTGCAACCGAGCGGGCCCTGCCGCTCGCGGCGTAGTCAATCCTTCCGCCGAAACCTTCGCCGCCTTCGAGCGGCGCCAGCCTGTTCCTCAAGGTCTCGCGCGCGGAACCGTCTTAGCGACTCGGCAGCGCGCTCACGAACCGTTCTGGCGCGGCGGATGATCTCCCGGTAACGCTCGCCCTCGTTCTTACCGCCTTCCACGCTTCCATCATCGCGCTTCACCGGCCGTGCCGCTGGGCGGCATAGCCGAAGCGGCCGATAGCCTGCCCGGATGGCCAAGCCGTCCGGCAACGTCCTCTACTACGGCGACAACCTCGACGTGCTGCGCCGCCACGTCCCCGACGAATCGGTCGATCTGGTGTACCTCGACCCACCGTTCAGCAGCAACGCGACCTACAACGTGCTATTCGGGCACGCCGACGGCTCCCAGGCCCTTCGCCGAGCAGGCATTCAGGCGCTGGCACGCTCGGCTGCAGCATGCTCCGCAGTTTGTCGACTGGGTCGAGGGCATCCGTGAACACTCTCGCATTGTCCTAGACCCTATGGCGTGGGCCGCCCGTTGCACGGGTTGCCTGCCGGGCTGAGTGGCCGGACGCTCCTCGCGGGGTTTTGTCTGGCCGGAGAGTGGCTCCGGCTGACCCCAGATATGTGAGGAGGTCCGGCCATGACCGGAACGATGACGTGGGTTGGGTTCGATGTCCATGCCCGCTCGGCGCACGCCGCGGCGATCGATGTGATGACGGGCGAGCTGTCGAGGATGCGGTTCGGGCCGGGGTTCGAAGCGCCGGTCGCGTGGCTGGGATCGCTGCCGGGTCCGGTCAGGGCGTGTTATGAGGCGGGCCCGACCGGGTTCGGGTTCTATCGCGCGGCGGTGAAGGCGGGGATCGGGATGGACGTGATCGCTCCGGGGAAGACCCCGCGTGGGCGCTCAGATCGTGTGAAAACGGATCGCAAGGACGCGGAGCTGCTCGCGCGGCTGTTGCTCCGCGTTTATCCGCAGAGCGATCAGTACGGTCCGCACTGGAAAACGGTGCTGGCGGGGCGTATGATCGCGCTTACAGAAGGGGCACAGCGGGCAGCATGCCGGTGGCCGTCGCATCCCCGAACGGTGTGGCGCGCGGGCAACCGCCCAGGGCAGCGGCGCGCAACGGCAACAGAGCAAGGGGGATTGGTATGGCGACTACCGACGACCGCGACATGGCGACGTTCGTTGACCATGCGCGGTACTGCGCGAAGTGCGGGCATCTGGCCGGTGACGGTCCGTTCTGCCCGGGGTGCGGCAGCGTCGTGGACGCGCCGCAGACCCCGCCCGCGCCACAGCCGCTCCCTCCCCCATCCGAGCGTCAGCCGCGCTCAAAGGCGGTGCTGATCGGCGCCGCCGGCGCGCTCGGCCTCGTTCTTATCGCGGTCGCGGCGATCATCATCCTCACCGGCAGCTCCGGCAGCTCCAACTCCAACCAGAGCAGCAGCAGCGTCACCGTCTACCGCCAGAAGCTGACCGCCGCGCTCGCGCCGGTGATCGCTGCGAACAACAACCTCTCCAGCGCCTTGCAGTCGCTCGACGGATCCACGGCGAGCATCACCTCGGCGGGCAACGCGGCCTCTCAGGCCTCCTCGGCGGTCGTCGCCGCCCAGGGAGCGGTCAACGTTCTGACCGTCCCGAGCGCCGATCAGACGCTCTCCCAGCAGTTGCAGCAGGCGCTCACGCAGGAGAACGGCTATCTCGGAGCGGTGAATTCCGCGCTGCGCTCGCCGGCGGGCGGCAGCGTCTCGCAGCTGCGGACGCTGGTCACTAACGCTCAGAGCGCGCTGGTGCCGATCGAGGTCGTCGCCGCCGGAGCGGGCACGAGCCTCACCGGAACTGACAACCTGATCGGCTGGGCCAGCGGCGCCGCCGCAGCCGCAGCGCGGGCTGCGCACAAGCAGGCGCAGCCCAGCGTAGCGTCGAGCGCAGGCTCGTCCGGCGGATCCTCGTCGTCCGGTGGCGGAAGTACAGCCGCACCCGTTCAGAGCGGCACCAACTGCGGCGGCGGAATCTTCGCCGGGCCGAACACATCCTGCCCGTTCGCGCAGAACGTTCATGATGCGTGGCTGGCCGCTCCCGGCGACACCAACACCCTCCAGGTCTATTCCCCGGTGACCAACCAGACCTACACCATGAACTGCGCTCCGGCCGGCTCCGGGATCACGTGCAGCGGCGGCAATAACGCCTCCGTCTCCTGGTGAGCGCAACGGCAAGCCGGCGCCGGGTCAGACGGCGCCGGCTGATAGCCGCCGTCGTGGCGATCGACCTGCTCGGCATGGGCGCGCTCGCGTTCGCGCTCACGCGTCCCTCGCATCATCCGGCGAGCACGACAGTGAGCGCCACCGCGCTCAGCGCCCCGGTCGCGCATCCGCAGGCACCGCAGACGCTGATCGGGGATACCGGCGGAGCTCCGGTCGCGCCGGCTCCGGTCGCGCATCGCCGCCGTCACCGAAAGCCGCCTGCGCCTGCCACTACTAGCCCGGCGGCCAGGACTGGCGCGCAGGCGAGCTTCGAGCGTCTCGCAAGCAGCCTGCCGGGAGCGAGCGGGATCGCGGTCGGATCGCTGTCCGGAGGCCCGACCGTCACATACGGCAGCTTGCAGGTGGGCCATGCATGGTCGACGATGAAGGTGCCGGTGCTCACGACGCTGCTCTCGCAGCTGGAGCGAGGGGGCGGCGCGCTCAGCTCCGCGCAGCGGGCCGATGCGACCGCGGCCCTTGAAGCGTCGGACAACAGTGCCGCGGAAGCCTTGTTCTCGGCATTGGAGAGCTCGAACGGCGGCCTTGCCGGCGCAAGCCAGGCGCTGCAGAACACGCTGCGGCGCGCGGGTGATGCTCAGACCGTGATCAACACCGCCCCGAACAGCTCCGGGTTCACGACCTGGGGGCAGAGCGAATGGTCAGCGGGTGGTGAGGTCGCTTTCTACCGCGCGCTCGCCGGCGGCTGCCTGCTGTCGCGGTCGGACACCTCATATGTGCTCTCGCTGATGGGGCAGGTGACCTCAGATCAGCGCTGGGGCGCCGGCTCGGCCGGCTATCCGGCCGGGGTGACGCTCGCGTTCAAAGGCGGTTGGGGGCCGGAGAACGGCGGCGGCTATCTGGTGCGCCAAACCGCGATCGTCTCCACCGGATCCGGGGGCTATGTGCTGAGCATGCTCGCCCAGCCCTCCGACGGCTCGTTCTCCTCGGGCACGCAGATGCTCACTGAGATTGCCTCATGGGCGGCTCGATCGCTTTCGACGAACGGCGGTGGGTCCGGTGGCTGCCGGTAGCACTCGGCTCGACACCCAACCCGAGCCAAACGAGAACGACACTTCGCTGAGCATATGCCGCGTCGCCGTCAACGGCTGACACACCCGCGGTCGACCAATCTCAACGGTTCGACCTGCACACAACACGGGGGGCCGGTCCGTTGTTTTGCCGCTTTTCGGCGCTAGGCAGGGAGCGTACGCTTGAGATCAGCAGCCCGCCTACGAGCTCACGGCGGGCGAGCGGATCACGAACAATCCCTCAGGCGGTCCGTCCGTTCGGTTATCGGCCAGCAGCGCAAGGAGCCGGTCCGCATCGCCCGCGCCAGCCATCAGAAGCGGGGCCACAGCCGGATCGCCCGCCAAAGCCGAAAGAAGAGCGATGTCGTTCTCGGTCGCGGGCTTGAGTGAGATGTCGGCCCGCAGCCCCGAGGGCATCGTCACCCGGACGTGATGACGCGCAGCCGCTGCCCAATCTCGAACGTCCGGCTTCCATCGTCCGCGCGATCGCTTTCGTCGGTTAACCGTCTCGCTTCGCGCGATCGCTTCGGCGACATAGGGATCGTCCGGGTCCAGCTTGGCGCCGGCAGCAACGCACTTTCGAGTTCGCCCACGAGCGCGCACGGGCGCCGAGGCCGACGCCACCTGCGATTCGTCCGGCAACCAGCCTCAGTCCATTTGACAATTGCTCCCATCTGAATCAAACTGGGACTAACCACGCCCATCCTAATCATCGCTCCCGAGCTAGGCGCTTTCCCCCGTTAACCCCGCACAGGAGATGATCCGGACCCTTGCGGCGACCAAGATGGTGGTCTCCGTAAGCTGATCGACCAGGCCCGTGCTGCTTGCCCAGGTTGCGTCGTTGTGCGAGGTTTGCTGCAGGCTCAACGGGAGGACCATGTTTTGAGGTGGACCGGTGCTATTGACGCGTCAGTGCGGATTCGTTGGATTGGTCGTCCGTGTGTCGTTGCCGGCGCGGATGGCTATGACTCGAGGTCGTTTCGTTGATGAAACGTCGAACTGATGCGCCGAAGGCGCGAGGTCGCGGCACGCCTCGAGCGATGCTTCTCGGAGCGTCCGCCGCGATTACGACGGTCGGCTGCGGCGCTTCCGTCAAGACCGTCACATCGACCGTGACGGTGACCACCGGTGGTAGTAAGACTGGGCTAACGAGCGGTCTGAGTGGCGGTCACCACGTGCTCAAAGGGTTGGTGCTCACAGAGACCGTCGGCGGCGGCTACGTGCCCCAAGAGGCCGCATTCCTTCAAGAGCTCTCTCAGGTCGCTGTGTACGCGGACGGCCGCATCTATTCGGTGCAAGCATCCCCGGACAACGCCAGCGTGGTACCAGTCATGATCTCGCTGGTGGAACGAGACGTGCCGGTTAGCACCGTGAATCGCATCGTGAACGAAGCCCAGGCGGCTGGCGTCACGAACCATCCGCCCAACCTCGGACAGCCAGGCATAACCGATCAGGACACAACGACCGTAACCGTGACCTCTGACGGCCACACCTGGACGCAGAGTGCCTACGCGCTCGGCTACTCCCAAGGATTGACGTCGGACCAGGTGGCGGCCCGCCGACGCCTCGACAAGTTCTCAACCCAGCTGACCCGGCTGGGGACCAACCTGGGGCCCGGCTCCGCCGTCCACGCGTATACGCCAACTTCACTTTCCGTCCTCGCTGAGCCGGCTAACGGGGGGACGCCCGCTCGAACAATCGTCGCGCCGTTGCCGCTGGACACACTAAGCCAGTCTGGATGTGTAGGCGTTGTCGGTCGCCGTAGCGTGGCGCGGGTCATTGCGCTCGCGGCCAGAGCCACGCCGGAGACCGTCTGGGCTAGCGCCGGGCGCCGCTGGCGACTCGTCATCCGCCCGGACCTACCGGGTGAGAAGCCGTGTCGGCACGCGTCCGACACAGGAACCATCAACTGATGACGGAGCCCGAGTTATCCGTCGCCGCGCAGAGACCGCTTCGACAACCGGCGGCAGATGTGTGGAGCCCTCCCCCCGTGCATAAACCTGCTTGGAGTTGGTCGTCGAACCGACGTCCGGGAGTGCAGGAAGGCGCGTTAGCCCGGAACATTCAGTAAGGGTGTGAGAGGTACTCGGGGGCTTCCCCTCGGCG
>CALAQT010000562.1 GCA_937888775.1 uncultured Actinomycetes bacterium
GGTCGATGCCAACGCCGTGCGCCGCGCCCGCCGGCTGCTGGACCGCCTGGCTCCGTCCGCCGTGCTCGGCGCCGGGGGCTACGTCGCCGGCCCAGTCGGTCTGGCGGCCGCGCTCAAGCGCGTCCCACTGGTGCTGATGGAGTCAGACAGCCATCTCGGTCTGACCAACCGTCTGCTCGCCCCGCTGGCCCACCGGGTCTGCCTGGCGTTCCCGCTTGACGGGCGGGCGGGCGACAGGTACCTGGTCACCGGGCGTCCGGTGCCGGCGCCCGCCACCGACCGCGATGGCGCCCGGGCGCGGTTTCAGATCGGGCGAGACGAGACCTGCGTGCTGGTGTTCGGCGGCTCGCTGGGCGCGCGCTCGATCAATCAGGCCGCGATCGACGCCTTCGCCGGCGCCCGGTTTCACGTGCTGCACGCCGCCGGGGATCGAGACCTCGCCGACCTCAGCTCACCCGGCGCTCACTATGACCTGCGAGGCTACATCTCCGATTTCAGACAGGCGCTGGTGGCCTCAGACCTCGTGGTGGCGCGCTCAGGCGGTTCGATCTTTGAGATCGCGGCCCACGGCCGCCCGATGGTGCTGGTGCCCTACCCGCACGCAACCGCCGACCATCAGACCGCAAACGCGCGCTACATGGAGGCAAACGGGGCCGCGGTGGTGATCTCGGACTCCGAGCTGAGCGCGGCCCGCCTGGCCTCCGAGGTAGGCGGGCTGCTGGCCGACCGCAGCCGGCTGGCGGCGATGTCCAGGGCTTCGGCGCGGCTCGCCCGGCCCCAGGCCGCCGACGAGATCGCCCGCGAGCTGCTCGATGCCGCGGCCCCGCGATGAACGACCGTCAGTAGGGGCGGCTGGGATAGCCGGGCCCGAGCCGCTGGTTGGCGCGGGCGGCCAGGCTGATCGCCCGCGCGGTCCAGAACACGCTGGCCGGCGGACCCGCGCCGCAGCCGCTGCTGTTGCCCGGCACGTGGGTCCACATGAACGCGTCGGCGTGCTCAAAGCCGGTGCGGGTCGTCGGCTTGGGTCCCAGCGCGCGTCCGGGCGGGTTGCAGAGGTCCTCGTGACCACCGCCGGCCGGATAGGCATTGAGCTTGGAGCCGTCGCCGTTCTGGGCGGTGTTGACGATGAAGTGCGCCCCGTGGGTCAGCTTGGAGATCTTCTCGGCCCAGCGGACCTCCCTGATCGTCCAGTTGAGATGGGTGTCGTTGGTGTAGAAGCCGCGGATCCGCCTGACGGAGACCGCATCGAGCACCCGGGCCGTGTAGCGGGCTGAATTGCCGTCCGAGTAGCCGCCCTCCATGTAGAGCACGGTGTGGGGCAGCGCCGCCAGCGTGTCGACCTCATAGCGCAGGTCAGCCTCCCATAGCCCCAGGCCGCCGGCGCGGGCGATGCAGTTCGAGGAGCCGATCGCGTCGAGCTCCAGCAGGTACACGGCGGGGCGCCGGTCGGTCGCCTCGGCGGTCTCGTCGACCCGACGCCGGAAGTCCGGTCCGATGGCCTGCAGCTCGCTCGCGTTGGGACACGGTGGAGTCGCCGGATGCAGGAAATAGGTGTTGATGATCGGGATCGAGCCGGGATCGGCGGTCATGTTGTGGCAGAAGATCTTCTCCGCCTGAGCGAAGATCGCCCCCGGACCGCCGCCCTCGGAGTAGATGCTGAAGCGCTGCACCTCCGGCTGGGCGGCGATCTTCTCCAGCTCCTCGACGCGCCAGCGCAGCCATCGGTGGCCCACCAGGCGGGCGTGCAGCGCCCCGTGGTGGAGGCTACGGCGAAACGCCCGCCAGGACTCGGAGTCCGGAAAGCTGGCCGGATTGAGGCCCAGCAGCCGCACGATCGCTCCCGCCGCCTCTCCGTGGGCCGGCCCGTGGTTTACGTGGCAGGACGCTCTAGGAAGGACGCGTTCTCGCCGGCGGCATTGCGGGAATGGTCATCCCGTGAATCTTGCCAAATCCCTAACTATCTCGCATCGTCCAATGCACCATTCGCCGTTGCGATACGGCCCTTACCGGGGCGCCGGCGCGACTTGCACGGGTCCTATAACGTGGGCCCGGCCAGCGGCCCACGACGAGATTACCCACGGCTGGTGCGCCCGCCACTGATCTCGTCGCGAGCCTGAGAACTCTCCGAAGCGAGGTGGACAAAGATGCTGTTCGGCGCAGAGCACGTCAAGCGTTATCTGGAGACCGACGGGGCCGAGGGCCACGACTGGCGTGGCACCACCGCCCTGATCCTGACCACCACCGGCCGGCGCTCGGGCCAGGAGCGCAGCACGCCGCTGATCTACGGCACCAACGGCGACGATTATCTGGTCGTGGCCTCCAAGGGCGGCGCCAAGCAGCATCCGGGCTGGTATCTGAACCTGAGCGAGCATCCCGAGGTCACCGTTCAGGTCCGCGGTGACCGGTTCGCTGCGCGAGCGCGCACCGCGAGCGCGGAGGAGAAGCCTCAGCTGTGGGCCACGATGGTGGGGCAGTGGCCGGCCTACGCCGACTACCAGAAGATGACCTCGCGAGAGATCCCGGTCGTCGTGCTCGAGCGCTCCTGAGCTTGTCCGCGGTCACGCCGGCGGCGGACTGGTCCGGGCGCCGGCTGCACTTCGTCGGCATCGGCGGTGCCGGCATGAGCGGCCTGGCCCTCGTCGCCCAGGCCCTCGGCGCTCAGGTCAGCGGCTCTGACCGCGCCGAGTCCGCCTACATCGAGCGCCTGCGCCAGCGCGGCATCGAGCCGCTGATCGGCCATGCGCCCGCCAACGTGCCGCCGGGCGCCGAGGTCGTCTACTCGACCGCGGTCCCGGCCGACAACCCCGAGCGCGCCGTCGCCGGGCGCCAGCTGCACCGCGCCGACCTGCTCGCCCAGATCGCCGCGCTCAAGCGCTGCCTGGCCGTGACCGGGACCCACGGCAAGACGACCACGGCCGCGATGGCCGTGCATGCGCTGCGCGGCTGCGGCCTTGACCCGGCCTATGTGGTCGGCGGCGAGCTGCGCTCCACCGACAGCAACGCCGGCTGGGGAACCGGCGACTGGATCGTGATCGAGGCCGACGAATCGGACCGCTCGCTGCTCAAGCTCTCCCCGGAGATAGCCGTGCTGACCAACGCCGAGCTCGACCATCACGCGACCTACGCCTCGCTGGCCGAGCTGGAGTGCACGCTGGCCACCTTCATGGCGCGGGCGGGCGAGCGCGCGGTGGTCTGGGACCGGCCGCGGCTGCGGGCGCTGTGTCCGGGCGGCGGAGTCCCCTACGACGCCCCCCACCCGCAGCTGTCGCCCCAGGGCGGTCGCTTTGACTGGCGCGGCATACCGGTCAGCCTGTCGGTCCCGGGCGCCCACAACTGCCTCAACGCCGCCGGCGCGTTGACCGCCTGCGCGCTGGCCGGGGCCGACCCGGCCCTAAAATGTCATCTTACCAGATGTGACACCTTTGTC
>CALAQT010000563.1 GCA_937888775.1 uncultured Actinomycetes bacterium
GGCCAGATCGGCCAGCCGCTGGACGACGAGCCGGCGCAGCGCGGGCTCCAGCGCGCGCAGGCGCGCGAGCTCGATCTCACGCCTACCCCCCAACGTGCGCGCGACTAGCTCGTCGAGCACGCCCGCCTCGTCGTCGAGGATCTGGGCCAACGCCAGCACGTTGGCCTGGGCGGCCGGGTGGGCCTCCTCCAGCGCGGGCACCAGCCGGGCACGAATCCGGTTGCGGGCGAAGGCTTCGCTGTGGTTGCTCTCGTCCTCTCGCCACCCCAGCCCGCGCGCCACGCAGTAGGCAGCGGTCTGCTCGCGGGTGAACGCCAGCAGCGGGCGGACCAGCCGGCCCTCGCGCCGGCGCATTCCCAGCAGCGCCCGGCGACTGGGCGACGAGGCCAGGCGGTAGAGAATCGTCTCGACCTGATCGGTGGCCGTGTGACCGGCGGCGACATCACCGTCGCGGGCCAGCGCCAGCTGCGCGGCGGCGCTGTAGCGCTCGTCGCGCGCCCACGCCTGGAGGTTGCCCGATTGCGGCCGGCGCGGCCGGCGCACCGTCAGCTCCACGCCCAGGCGCACGCACAGCTCGGCACAACTGCGCTCGTCGGCATCCGACGCCTCGCGCAATCCATAGTTGACGTGCAACGCGCTGACACAGTCGCGTCCGGCCACCCGGGTGGCGAGCTCCAGCAGGCAGGTCGAGTCCCGTCCGCCTGAGTAGAGGACCACGACCGGCCGCCCACCGGCCAGCAGCCGGTCGTCGAACACGCGCGCCAGCAGATAGTCGACCTCGCCGGCACCCGGGTTTTCGGCCTCGCCGGCCCTCATTCGTCCCCCCGCGCGCGAGCGATGAAGATCTCGGTGGCCTCTTTGAACCCCTTGAGCTTGATCTCAGCGATCCGCTCGAACTCCAGATGCGGGCCGACCTCGTCCACCACCGGGCGCGTGACCAGCACCTCACCGCCCCCTGACCGCGCCGCCACGCGCGAGGCGATGTTCACGTCGCGCCCGTAGTAGTCACCGTCGCGATACAGCGCGACGCCGTAATGCACGGCGATCCGCGGCAGCGGACGCTCGTTCTGCAGACGCTGGAAGCCGACGGCCCAGTCGGTCAGCGCCACCGGATCGGAGCCGACGATCATCACCTCGTCGCCGATCGTCTTGATCACCCGCGCCTCGTCGGGGAGCGTGGTCTCGACCGACTCGACGAACCGCTCCACGGCGTCGAGCGCGGTCAACTCGCCCTCCTCCTCGGTCAGGCGCGTGTAGCCGGCCAGGTCGGCGAACGCAATCGCCACCCGCATCCGCCCCAGATCGATTGAGTCGTCGCCCAGGTCTGACTCCATGTGCCCCACCACGTCCTGCTCGACGAAGTGCTGCAGGTAGCGCTGGTGCAGCTGGTCCATCACCGGGCCCGCCAGCGGCAGCACCTCACGCGAGAGGGCGTGCATCTCACCAGCGGCCTCCACGCCAGCAGCACCGGAGCGCAGCAGCGGCTCGTGGACGTAAAGGTGAAACAGCCTCACCTCGGCGTCGGCGACCTGGGCCATCGCCTGGCCATACACGCGCACGAGCTGCAACAGCGCGGCGAGCGGGAATCCCGATTCCAGTGCCGCCGCCACGTAGCGCAGCAGCTGGAGCTCGTCCTCGGAGATCGTCTCGGTGCGCTCAGGACTGATGCCCAGCCCGGTCACGATCCGCGTGACCAACCCCGGCTCCAATCCGGCCTCACGTGATGCCTGACGAATCGTGTAGCGGGCCTGATCGGTCGGGAACAGCTCCTCCAGGAAGCCGAACGCCAGCCGTCCCTCTTCGGTCGCGCGGCGGATCTCGGCCAGCGAATGCCCGCGCTCGCGCATCCGCGCGACGACGCGCCCCTGCCCGATCACGGCGGGGGTCCATTCCCCGTCGTACTGGGGGATAACCCCCTGGCGGGCCCAGCGGCGGAGCGTCGCCGGGGTTACGCCGATCCGGCGGGCGGCCTCCTCAGTCGTCATCTGACCGGTCAGGTGCGGTAAAGGAACGGCGACGGGGTCCCGTTGAGAACGAGGCCCCGCCACCCGCGGGCATCACGGCCCGCTGCGTCGGCCGTTGGCGCTCGTCACGTTTCCGGCGGCGCCTCGCGGATGCGCGGAGCACACCCACGTTCCGGCCAGTTGCCTTGATCGATGCCAAAGGTCTACTCGCCATCGGGCGTCATGTCAATGGGCCCGCTGCTCAATCTCACGCGCCGGCGGGCCCGTGGCGCGGTCTCCGGCGGACGGCTCAAACCTCCAGGTGGGGATAATCGGCCGCGACCATCTGGCGGTAGCGCGGGTAAAGCGGCTTGGTGATCGGAATGATCGCCAGCGCCGCTCTGACGTCGCCGCCGGCCTTGATTCGCCGCCGCGCGATCGCGATCGCGACGTTCTCCTTGCCCTGGAAGTAGCGGTTGGCGGTTGCCGAGCTCATTGTCATCTTGACCTTGGGCTCCCAGTCCACCTCGTCTGACCATTCCCAGTGCAGGTTGGGCTCGTCTGCGCCGCCGGCGCGGATATTGACGACCAGCTCGAAGTCGGTGAACTCGAACCGCTGCGGCGGATCCGCGTCGCGGAGCTTGGGGCCCATGTCGGGGTCATCGCTCATCAACCCAAACGTCCGATCCATCACCTCGCGGAACTCCTTCTCGGAGCTGAAGCTCGTCATCCGCTGTGGCCACCCATGGCCGCAGAGTCTAACCTCGCGCGCGGTGCCCGCCACCATCCACCTGCATCCCACCGCGCCGCTGGCCGACCGGGTGCTGCTCCCCGGAGACCCGGGACGCGCGCTGCTGCTTGCTCAGTCGCTGCTGAAGGCGCCGAAGATGTTCAACCACAATCGCGGCTTGTGGGGGTACACGGGGCCCGCGCCCGACGGCGAGCCGCTGACCATCCAGAGCACCGGGATGGGCGGCCCCAGCGCGGCGATCGTAATCGCCGAGCTGGCCGATCTGGGCGCCGGGACGCTGTTGCGGGTCGGAACCTGCGGCGGCCTGAGCGACTCACTGGCCCTGGGTGAACTGCTGATCGCCGGCGAGGCCGTCGCCGACGACGGGACCAGCCGCGCGCTCGGCGCCGGGGAGCGGGTGGCGGGCAGCCCGGCGCTGCTGGCGCGCCTGCAGCGCGGTGCTGACGGCCAGGCCCGCACCTGCGCGGTCGTGTCGACCGATCTTTTCTACGACGGCCCCCCGGGCGCTGAGCAGAGCTGGATCCAGCAGGGCGCGCTGGCGGTCGAGATGGAGACCGCCGCGCTGTTCGCGCTCGCGACTCGTCGCGGCCTGCAGGCCGGCTCGTTGCTGATCGTCTCCGATCTGCTACTGCCCACCCGCCGCCGGATCGACGGCGAGTTGCTACAAGCCGCCGAGCGGCGCCTGGGCGAGCTGGCCGCGCGAGCGTTGGAGCGCTGAGTGCGGAATCACTTCGCCGGCGCTGACTTGGATGAGGCCGAGCGGGCTGCGCTTGCAGAGCGCTTGGCCGGCGCGGAACCCCCACGGGTGGAGCCGGATCCCGCCCCTGAGGACTTATCCTCGATCCGACCCAGCGCCGCTTCGATCGCGGCCAGCCGCTGCTCGACTGTGGTGGCAGAGCCGAGACCCTCGATCCGCTGCTCGAGGCGGTCCAGTGCGTCCTCGATGCCCTCCAGGCGCTGCGAGACCCCCCGCAGGCGCCGGGTCAGCCGCTCGAGGTCACTCGCCGACGGGAGGTTGAGCGCACCCATCGCCACTTCCTGGGCGCGGACCGCGCGCTCGCGCGTTTCAAACGCCGCCGACAGGGCGCCGGTGACGACCGGATTCTCGAGCAACTCCTGGGCGAACTTGCCGAGGGCCTCCTCGCCCTGGCGCGTCACGCGTTGCCGTATACCCTCGTCTTCGCTCATCTGTGAACCGCCTCCGGGCCTTGCGCTACCGGGAGCGGCCACTTTATCGCGCGGGCGATGATCGCTGCCGTGGCGAGGCGCTGTCCCAGAACAGTATCACCTTCTGGTTGAGGGTTAGGATTCATATCTCTCGCTACAGTTGAGCCGCACGTGTTTGCGGCGCCGGCAAATGGGACAATTTGGCTTCAAATCTTGCTGATCGGCCGGTGAACGAGACCCGTTCCGGCGAAAGGCTTAGACCGGTAAACGGTTCGCCGTTGCAAAGCTCCGAGGCAGTCAGTAGCGTCCAGGCAACGCCGCCATGTGGTCGCGGCGCTCATTCTATGCGCACGCGAGAGGGTAGGAGGAGACAGACCACGGTGTTCGGTAGCCGGAAGCTGATCGCGGCGGTGATGTCAGCGGTCTTTACTCTTGGTCTCGCCGCGATCCCGAATGCCTCCGCCGACGCGTGCACGGTCACCGTGACGCTGCTGGGCGGACAGCAGTTGACCTTTCCGGTAAACGTGCCGGCCGGGACGCCGGTCTCGTCGCTGTCGCTGCCGATCACGGGCGTGGTCGTCTCGGAGACGATGAGCTGCGCGCCGGCCACCACGACGGGCTCGTCGACGGGGTCGTCGACGGGTTCGTCCACGACCGGTTCGTCCACGACCAGCTCCACTCCCACCTCCACCAGCAGCTCGTCCAGTTTCAGTTCCAGTTCCAGTTCCACAACGTCGACTACGAGCACCACCTCCACCAGCAGCTCAAGCTCGACTTCGACCTCCAGCACGACCTCCACCGGACCCACGCAGACCCCGCCGCGTCTCTCCGGGCCCCCTAAGAACCAGCCCGTGTCCGCGCATAGCGGCGGACCCAAGCCAATCAAGCCCGGCTCGGGCCAGAAGCCCAAGTCGAAGTCGAAGTCCAAGACACCGGCGGCGAGCAAACTGCCGACCGGTAAGGGCGTGCCGTCGGCGACCAACCCGACGTTCTCGCTCTCGCTGCCCGGTCCAGCGCCGATCGGGGTGCCGAACTTCTTCATCGACAGCTTCAGGATCCCCCCGTTCCTGCTGCCGATCTATCAGGCGGCGGGGATCCAGTACGACGTTCCCTGGCAGGTACTGGCGGCAATCAACGAGATCGAGACCGATTACGGGCGCAACCTGTCGGTTTCCTCGGCCGGCGCCGTCGGCTGGATGCAGTTCCTGCCATCGACGTGGAAGAGCTGGGGCGTGGACGCCAACGGCGACGGAGTGGCGGACCCCTACAACCCAGTCGATGCAATCTTTACGGCCGCGCGCTACTTGCACGCCGCCGGCGCCTCGCAAAACCTCTCGAGCGCGATCTACGCCTACAACCACGCCAACTGGTACGTGCAATCTGTGCTGCTGCGCGCCAAGTTGATCGGCGGCATCCCCAACGCGCTGATCGGGGCGCTGACCAGCCTGGTCGAAGGTCACTTCCCGGTGGCAGCCCCCGCCAAGTACGCCGACGACGCGGTCATCCGCCTCGCGCGCCGCCGGGTCACGGGCTCCAACGCCGCGATCGCCGTCGACTCCAACCCCAACGCCAAGGGCACGGCGATCTTCGCCAAGCGCAACTCCCCGGTGATCGCCGCCAACGACGGCAAGATCGTCAAGATCGGCACCAGCCAGACCCTGGGCCACTATCTGGAGCTCCAGGACGCGACCGGCAACATCTACACCTACGCCCAGCTGGGGTCGGTCGTCAAGAGCTATGCGGTCCCCAAGCCGGTCAAGCTGACCGCACGAGACATTGCCGGCGAGCTGTCGGCGCCAAGCGCCGGCGCGTCTCCCATCGCCCCCGCCACCGCCGGCTCGCAGCAGACGCCGACGGTCAGCGCCGCGCCGGCCGCCACGAAGTCGACCGTCGGCACAACCCCCGCCCAGGGCGCAAAGTCCACCAAGCGCGCTCCGATCACGCTGCCGTCGACCTCGCCGGCAGCGAGCAAGGCCCTGACCACGGCCACGCCGATGGTCAAGGAGCGTCTATTCGCCGACCCTGCGCGCGCGGGTTCCTATGCCGCTGGAGGCGATCTGCAGCTACAGAGCACCACCCAGCAGATCGCCAGCTTCCAGAGCTATTTCTCAGACGTCCTTCATCTGAGGCGCAACCAGTACACGCTCAAGCCCCTCAAGGTTGGCTCGATCGTGGTGGGGGGCACGATCCTGGGGCGGATCGGCGCTTCGACTCCCACCCTCGCCTCCCACCTGTACTTCATGATCCAGCCGGCCGGCAAGAAAGCACCGCAGATCGATCCCAAGCCGGTGCTCGACGGCTGGAAGCTTCTCGAGGCAACCGCTGAGTACCGCGCGGCGGGCGTCGACCCGTTCTTCGGTCCTGGCGCCAAGAACGCCACCGTCGGACAGGTGCTGCTGATGTCCAAGGCCCAGCTGACCACCCGGATCCTGCAGGACCCCCAGGTCCAGATCTACCCCTGCGGCCGCCGTGACATCGCCGCCGGGCTGATCGATCGGCGCGTTCTGGCGACGATCGAGTTCCTGTCAGCCTCCGGCCTGGATCCCTACGTCTCAGGGCTCCAGTGCGGGCACAGCCTGACCGGCTCCACCGGCACCGACGCCGCCGGCGCCACCGGAGCGAGTGTCGACATCGCCAAGATAAACAACGTTCCCGTGCTCGGCCATCAGGGACCGGGCTCGATCACCGACATCACGATCCGGCGCCTGCTCACACTCCAAGGGGCGATGCAACCGAATCAGATCATCAGCACGATCGCCTACAAGGGCCAGAGCAACACGCTCGCATTGCCCGACCACAACAATCGAATCCAGATCACCTTCACGCCGGCCTTCGGCACCAACAAGAAGCTGTCAGGCGAGATCCAGAGCATCCTCCAGCCCGGCCAGTGGGTGCAGTTGATCAACCGCATCAGCCAGATCCCAGAGCCGATCGTGCCGATCGCCCCCAGCAAGTACGCGATCCGCACGCACGGCGGCT
>CALAQT010000564.1 GCA_937888775.1 uncultured Actinomycetes bacterium
GCGGCTGCTGCTTTTGTGCTGATCGATGCGCTGGGTGCGCTTGTGCTCCCGCGTGAAGGGAGCCGCCAGCGCCGTTGCCGTCGAGACAGCTGCTTTGCCGCAAAACGCGGGGGCGCAATCCGTCGCCGTTTAGTGTTGTGTTGACTGCAGGTGGACAGCAAGTCGCGACCTGGGGGATTTAGGTCGGGAAGCGTGCTTCGACGACGAGGCCTCCGCTTGGCTGTGGCCTGGCCACGATGGTTCCCCCGTGTGCGCGCGCGATGGCGGCGGCGATCGAGAGGCCGAGTCCGGTGCCGTTGCGGTTTGTGGCGCGGGAGCTGTCGAGCCGCTGGAACGGTTCGAACAGGCGGTCGATGTCGCCGGCTGGAATTATCGGGCCGCTGTTGGCGACCGAGATCGTGGCGCGCCCGGCGCTGGAACGCGTCGCGATCTGAATGGATCCGTTCGGGCGGTTGTGTCGGATGGCGTTGTCGATGAGGTTTGCGATGAGCCGTTCGGCGAGTCGCGGTTCGCCGGAGGCCAAGGCTGGATCGAGTGTTGCTTCGAGCTGGAGTTCGCGCTGTTTGAGCTCCGCGTGACGGGTTACGAGGACGCTGTTGGTGAGGGCGGCGAGGTCGAAGGATTCGCGCTGGGCGAGTCCGCGTTCGCTGTGGGCGAGCGTGAGCAGGGCTTCGATCAGCCGCTCTTGCTGCTCGCCGGCAGCGAGGACCCGCTCGTGACTTTCCCGGAGCGACTCGACCGTGGCCGCGGGGTCGCTCAGGGCGACCTCGGCGACGGTGCGTTGGCGCGCGAGCGGTGTGCGCAGCTCGTGCGAGGCGTTGGCGACGAACTGCCGTTGGGCTTCGAACGATGCCTCGAGCCGGCCGAGCAGCTCGTCGAACGTGTTGCCGAGCTGGTGCAGCTCGTCGTTGGGGCCGTCGAGCGCGAGCCGGTTGTGCAAGTTGGTGGCGGAGATGTCACGGGCGGCGGCGGTGATCGTGCGCAGCGGCCGTAGCACGCGGCCCGCCACGAGCCAGCCGAGCGCGATCGAGACGACCGTCATCACGGCGAGCGCGAGCGCGGACGTGATCAGCAACTGATGAAGCTCGTGCGCGGGTTGGGCCTGAGCGGCGGTAACGACATGCTTGAGTTGTGACCGGGTCGCCTTGATCGCTGCCACGACCGCGGGGTTCCTCAGCAGGGGGTTGATCTTGACCGTTCTCCCTCCGGGCACCAGCCCGGTCCGCACCAGCAGATTGGTGATCGTGAGCAGCACGGCGCCCGAGATCAGGAACAAGCCTCCGTAGAGCAGCGTGAGCCGCAGCCGCACGGTGTGGCCGGGCAGACGTAACCGCGCGCGCAGCCCGCCGAGCCGGGTCTCGAGATGTGCGTGAGCCGTCATATCCGGTAGCCGGCCTGGGGGATCGTCTCGATCATCGGAGGGTCACCGAGCTTTCGCCGCAAGCGGCTGACCGTCACCTTGACCGTCGTCGTGAACGGGTCGGCGGCCTCGTCCCAGACGCGCCCGAGGATCTCCTCGGCCGAGACGACCCTGCCCTGCGCGGCGAGCAGCAGCTCGAGGACACCGAACTCCTTCGGCGCGAGTTCCAGCGGCTGGCCGGCGCGCCAGGCGCCGCGTTTGGCGGTGTCGAGCTGCAGGTCGCCGCAGACCAGGACCGGCGGAAGCGCGGGCTGGGCGCGTCGGACGAGTGCGCCGACGCGCGCGAGCAGCTCGGCGAACGCGAACGGCTTCGGGAGGTAGTCGTCGGCGCCGCGGCCAAGGCCGTCGACGCGGTCGTCGATCGTGGCTGCCGCGGTGAGCATCAGCACGCGGGTCCGAGCGCCGCGCGCGACGATCTGGGCGCACACGTCGTCGCCGTGCAGCCCGGGCAGGTCGCGGTCGAGCACGATCACGTCGTAGTCGTTGACGAGCGCGCGCTGAAGCCCGGCGCGGCCGTCGAGGGCGACATCGACGGCCATCTGAGCGCGGCGCAGCCCCACCCCGATCGCTTCGGCGAGCTCCCTGTCGTCCTCGATCACGAGCACCCGCACTCTCACTCCTCTCGATCCGCTCGCGACGGGGGCCGGCGCGATCGATTCATCCGACGTCGGCCGCTGCGCCGCGGGCTGCGCCGGACCGCTTCCAGGGTTGCGCACCTGTGGTTGCACGATGGTTACAGCGGCCCGCAGAGTCGCGGTCGCACAGCGCTCTCGTCATCAGCGACCGACAGTACCCCGCGCGAGCAGCGGCGGGCATGCAGCCGGCGGTCGGTGTCACCGTCGTGCAACCACCCATGGCGTATCAATGTCGGATACGTGATCCCGCGAGCGAAGCAACACATGTTGAGCACGTTCCCGAACCCCGTGATCGACGCGGGTCGAAGAGGCCATCGGCGACGCAGCGGGCTCGTGGCGGGAAGAGGAATCAGACCATGACAGCAACCGCAGCCGTCAACCGCATCACCCGTCCGTGCGTGGTCGGCGCGCTCTGCGCGGCACTGGCCGCTTGTGGCTCGAGCAGCTCGAGCTCGACGACAACGGCAGCCGGGGGAGCCGCGGCATTAGTCGCGGCCGAAAGCTGCATGCGCGGCCAGGGGATCGACATTCCCGACGTCACCCGCACCTCGAGCGCCGCCGCGCACGCGGCGCTCCAGCGCACGCTGGCTAGCGAGCCGGCGGTCAAGCTGGAGTCAGCGGAGAAAGCCTGCAAGACCCAGATCACCAAAGCGCTCCCGCAGGGCAACGGTCTGACGCCGGCCGAGCTAGAACGACACCTCCGAGGTCTGGAGCTGTTCGCCAGCTGCATGCAGTCGCGCCGGATCGACTATCCCGACCCACCTCCGCTCGCGAACAGCCAGTCCGCCCAGCTCGCCTACCACGAGGCGGTCGGATCGATCGACCAGAACAGCCCGGCGGTCAAGTCCGCCGCGGCCGCCTGCCAGAAGGTGCAGCTCAAGGAGGACACCGGGCAATGAGCGTCCCGAGGTCGGCGGCGTCGACCTAGACGACGCTGCGTCTCAAAGCCATCGCCTTTCAACCGCTACGGGCGCCCTCAATCCGTCTCGGTCGCTGTCCTCACCCCGTCCCCGGCGCCTGGATTGTCACGCGTCCGCACCGTTGGGTGGCGGCTCGGACTTCAAGGAGGCAGGCGATCTCTGACCTGCTCCAGCGCATAGCGAACGGATTCGTAGCTCAGCGACGACGACAGCGACGAGCACCCCCAGGCGCGGGCTGCCGAGCCGCCACCGCTTGTCCTGCATCCCCAACCGGCGGGGCTCCGGATCGACGCACTCGCTCCGGAGCGCGACCCGTGGGACGGGGCGGACAGAGCGCCGCGCTCAGGCATCAGCCGCCACTACCAAATGCGAGCAGAGGACCCGGAGCTGGAGAGCTGAGGTGAGATCGCGATCAGCGACGTTACGTTGCGGTTATCGGTCGTCCCGTACAACCACAGATGTCGAACAACCCCGAAGGAGCTCCACGACATGCACAGCGGGAGTACCAGCCGGGTGCGGAGCGGCTTCCCCCGCGGCTGGTCGATCGCGTTCGCCACCCTGAGCTGCGTGTTGGCAATAACTGCTTGCGGGTCTTCGGGCAAACCGAGCGGCGCGACAGGGACAGGCGCGAGGGGCGCGTCGAGTGCGTTTGCGTTGAGACTCAAGTTCTCGACCTGCATGCGCTCGCACGGGGTGCCGAACTTCCCCGATCCTCCCACCAACGGCGGGCCCTTCAAAGGCTCCAGCCTCGACGAACAGTCGCCCGCGTTCCAATCCGCCCAGCAATCATGCAAGAAGCTGCTGCCGGGCAGCAGTCAGGGGTCGCCGATTCCGGAGAGCGAAAAGCTCGCCGCGATCGCCAACGCGCAGTGCATGCGCAAGCACGGCGTGCCGAGCTTCCCAGACCCGACGTTCCCCGCCAACGGCGGATCAGTTATCCAGCTCCCTGCAGCGGTCAACGCGGACTCGCCCGCGTTCCGGAAAGCCCAGAAGATCTGCGGCCGGCCGTGAACGCGACCGGAGCCGCCTCTCTGGCTGGATGCATCTAAGTAGCCAGCAGGCTCAATGTCGTTCCCTGCTGCTTCGCCGCTGGAACAGGACTCTCGCGACTCCAGAAGTCACGCTTTCAGCCGTGAGCAGGGACGCTGTCCCCCGCGACGGTTTGACCTGCTCAGCGCGGAACGGAGGGCGGCGGGCCGCAGCGTCGAGCGGCCCGCTGATGCTGAGGGGCGTCGGGTCGCGCCCGGGGGCACGTTACGAGCTTGAAACGGCATTTTCGCGCAAATCCGGTGGTCCGATGTAGCTATGACTGCCCTCTACAGCGCGCGTGAGCAGTAGAGTGGCCGGCCGAGCGCGGCCCGCGCGTAGCAGTCTCGAGGCAGAAGGGCGGAGCGTGAAAGTCGTCATCCCGGCAGACGAAGCGGCCCGCTTTGGAGAGCAGCTTCACACGCCGAAATACCATAAGGACGAGCGGGACTACAAGCTTGCTGTGCATAAGGTCCTGGCGGCGCTGTTCTCGGATCGGAGCATCAATTCCGCCGACGCCGACTCGCTTATCGCCGAGGTGTTTCGAGAGGCGACGCCGGACCTGGATAGGCTGGGGATCGAGCCGCCTGATCAATCCTTTATCCGCGACACGGTAGGCGCGCCTGGGGTACGCGCCGCGATGGCGAACCTCGCCGGCGGGAGATGGGGCGTGGCGCAATTCTTGTGGCTTCCGCGTGCTGTTGAGTTCGGCTTGGGAGATCTCATCGTACGGGCCTTTCGCGCCGTTGTCGACGATTCTCTTCCCGTCGGGAAGCGCATCGACACGTTTCGCGACGACCTCTACGGTGCTAGCCAAGCGCTCGAGCAGAAGGGCGGCTTTCTGCCGGGTTGGAGGCTGTTCCGTGTCTCACTTTCATTCGTGGCGATGCTGCTCGGAGGCTATGACCCAAGGTCATATTCGTTCTACTCCAGCGGAGCGCTCCACCACGGGTATAAACGCTATGCACCAGACGCCACGTGGCCAACGGGCACGATGGGAGACGTATATGCCGACGTCTGCATCTTCGTCGAAGCCGTGTCTGATGCGCTTCGTACTCACGGGATCCCGGTCCAAGACCTAATTGATGCCCAGAGCTTCATGTGGATCAGCTTCTTAGAGTCCAAGCAGCAGCCGAGCACCCCCAAATCCACGCCACCGAGCCAGCTGGTGCCCGTGATGGATCTTGATGCGGTCGCCATGGATCTGGCAAAGCAGACGTTTTGGCCTGTGGATCGCGCCCGTCACTTGGTGGCCCTCGCCTGCGGTTCACGGCCGCTGTTGTTTCAGGGTCCGCCCGGTACCGGAAAGACTTTCGTTGCCGAAAGGCTCGCCCGGCTTCTCTGTGGTGACGAAGAGGGGCAGTTCGAGGTCGTACAGTTCCATCCTTCCTACGCGTACGAGGACTTCATCGAGGGGATCAGGCCTCGCGTCACAGAGGGCAGCAGCCTCGCGTACGAGGTTCGAGACGGCGTTTTCATGAAGTTGGCGAGCCTTGCTCGCGAGCACCCCGACGACGCGTTCTTCATGGTGATCGACGAATTCAATCGGGCGAATCTTCCTCGGGTATTTGGAGAGCTTCTCTACGCGCTCGAGTACCGGGGGCCGGCGCACCCGTTCCGCCTTCCCTACTCCAATACAGAGACCTATATACCCGACAACGTCACATTGATAGGCACCATGAACACCGCCGACCGCTCAATCGCGCTCGTGGACGCGGCCATCCGTCGCCGGTTCCGGCACGTGAACTTCCCACCGGATACCGACGTGCTCGGCAAGTGGATGAACGACAACGGTCTCAGCCGGCTCGCTGAAGAAGCGACTAGCCGCCTGGGCAGGCTTAATGAAGAGCTGCTCAAGTCGCTGGACGCCGATCGCTTGATCGGTCATACCTATTTGATGCGCGAGGATCTCGCCGAGTGCGGCTACGAGGCCGTTTGGGAGGAGGACATCGGGCCGGTCCTCGGCGAGCACCTCTACAACCGCCCCGAGGAGGTCCTCCGGCTACGCGACTCGTTCTTGGCGGACTGATGGAGATCATCGACTTGCCGGAGTTGGGGGCCGGCGAGATCCTCGATCCCACCGAGGGGGAACGCCGAGCGCTGCTGGCGACCGGACGTCATCTGAAGCTCGAATGGCTGTCGGACGGTCGCGTCCACGTAAAGCCCAACGGATTTGTAGGCAGCGTTCGCGTCTCCGACGAGCGCATGCTGCGCGTCACCACGAAGGTGCCGATCGCCAACGTTCTAGGGCTCGTCAGCCTCGCGTATCGGTCAATGCGAGTGCCTGTCGAGGTCGGCAGGACCCTGCTAGAGGAATCCCAGCCACTCGACTGGCTGACGCTGCTCCTGATCTCTGAGACCGAGGCGCTCCTACAGTGCGATCTACGCCACGGATATATCGAACTGGAAACTGAGCTGCCCTATATACGCGGACGCATCCAATTTCATCGGCAGGTCGCGACCTGGAGCCAGCCTGGGCTCACGCCATGCCGGTTCTCGGACTTCACGCCCAACACGAGCGAGAACCGCGTGCTGCGAGCAACGCTCGAATCGTTGATGACCGTGACTCTGTATCCGGGTCTAAGAGATCGCGTCGACGCCCTGACGCGCATGCTGCCCAACGTGACGCTAGGGTGGTTGTCGCGAGCGCTGTTCTCGTCTGTTCGTGTGACCCGGCTTAACCAGGCCTATGGTCCGGCGTTGGAGCTGTGCCGGATCTATTTCGAGCACCGTGGTGTGGACGACGCCGCCGGCCGGATCGCAGCACCGGCCTTCTTCTTCCCGATGGCTGAGGTCTTTGAGAAGGCGATCGGCAATTTCCTCGCGGGTCGCCTACCGAACGTACGAGTCCAGACAGGGGGCTCTTTGCATGCGGTCGCAGGCGAGCCCGCGCACACGTTCGCCTACACCCCCGACCTCGTGGTCGGCGACCCGGCTCAGCTAGTCCTGGACACCAAATACTCAAAGGCCGAGCGAGTAAACGCGTGGGGCGGTCTCACCTACCAGAATGAGCACGCCTACCAGCTTGTCTTCTACGGGCTCGCCCATGGCTGTCCCGGCATGCTCATCTACCCCCGGGACGACCGCGACATCGACGCGACTTACGAGCTGAATGACCAGCAGTTCACGTTCATAACGGTCGACCTTGAGAGAGACAGCCTCGATGGACTCCCGGCCCTAGCCGAAGCCGTTCGCCGACGAGCATCACAAGTTAGGCTGGAGGCGCCTGCGGCATCTCCCTGACCGGGAAATGAAGCCGCAAGTGACTCAAGCCTTGCGCATTCGCCGCGGAAGGAACTGACTCGGTCGAGGTTGGGCTCTGCGAACGGGACGAGCAGCAGGAGCGCCGGCCGATTCGCTGGAGCGATCCCGTTCCACGGGTTCGTGCTACCGCAACTGGCTGGACGCTGGCCACTACCCGTCGCGCGTTGCCGAAGTGCTCGCTCACCGAAGAGCCCGGATCGGGCACCGGGCGACCTCCGCTGCCCTCATCGCGCACACTCGGTGCTGCCCGTTGCCCAGGCTGCTTTCAGCGACCCCAGATCGGCTCGTCAAGGAACGAGCACACAGCCCACGCCGTCTGCTCATCGAGCGAGTACGCCTCGACCGCCGCGAACGCGGCCTCCTCCGCCGCCCCAGATGCCACCGCTTCCGCAGCCCACTCCGCCGCAAGAGACCAGTCCGGCCGGTGGAACGGACACCGCGATCTCTTTCACGGAGCCGAGGAACAACTTGAACGCGCGGCGGCGCTGGTCGGGAGTGGCGAAGTCATCGGGAGGAGCACCGACCGCGGCAACAGCGCTCCGGTGCCGATCCTCGAAAGGGCAGCGAAACAGGTGGTGAGGGAACGGCAGGGCAGCCACTGGCACCACCCGCCAGACGAGCTCAGAATGAGCGCCTTCGAGGTTCTCGCCCATACGACCGCAGACGATGCTACGCATCCGAGGCCAGTGCCATCGGAGGCAGAGGACAGCCAAGGCGCCGCCCGCCGGGCTGCGCAACAACGTGCAAAGCGGACCCTTGGGTAGCGGGATAAGCGCGGGCGTTGGAAGGCGGCTGCCGGGCCCAGCCGCTGGATCAGAGTTTCAGGCGTACCGTGATGGAACGCTTCGCGTCGGTCACGCTCGCCGCGGGATGGGAGAACCAGAGAATCGCGTCGAAGATCCGGATGAGTGGTCGAGTTATCCCGTCTTTGGCTAGTTCCGCCTGGATGCGCTGAAGGACATCAAGGTTGCGGCGCCCTTCGCGGCGAATCGCGGTAACGAGTCGCTGCGCGATCGCGACGCGCTGGTCCACAGTGGGGCTCGCCGGCAGGGTGACGCCCATCATCTCCGCGACGAGCTGGTCCAGTATCGGCACGAGCCGCGGGCGCTTGAGGTGCAGCAGTTTGGTGGCGCTGGCAAGGCCGATCCCGGGATGGACGCAGGCGCCGATTGCAGCAGCCAACGCGGCGTCGCCGTTGGTCGCTCTCCATTCATCCTGGTCGGCTTCGACCAGATCGAGGTCAGCGGGAATCTCGCGTAACCACCTTTGGCCGCTCGCGAGCACCGAGTCCCACAAGCTGTGCTTGCTTCGAGACCGCATTGTGGTGTTCATCGCGATCACATCTTCGACCACGACGCGGTTGGGGTTGCCGAGTCCAGCCAGCGAGTCGTAGCCGCCCAGCCTCGCGCTTGGGTCCGCGATGAAGAAGGCGCGGGCCAGCGCCAGGCCGTCGAGCATCAGCTCCTCGCCGTCCTCGCGTTGTACATGAAGGTTGTAGTCATTGCCGGCCACCAGCACGATCGTAACTCGGGGGCTGAACGTAGGAGTCGTGGGCACGTCGCCATCGAGAGCCACGCGCCAGGAAGCGTCCGCTCAGCCTTGGTTGCTGAGACGGCGTTCTCCTGAGACGCGCCGCATCGCGTGACGCCCCTAGCCCGCAAGCCAGGAGCGCTGAGACCTGGCTTTGGCGCGCCGCGAGCATCCGGCCGGCGGCGGAGGCCGCACCTGGGTTGCGCGGGCAGCAGGGCGGCGCGGATCGCTAGCTGCGATCCGTAACGGCTGCAAGCACAAGCGCTGGAAGCAGCAGTCCGCCGCAGCTCGCCGGCGTGGCCATCGGACTTGCGCAATCGCCCAAAAGGGAGGCGTCGCACTTTGAATTGTTCTCACTCGCGGGCCTGAGGCCGCAGTTATGCGACGGTTCGCCCACCAACGCCTCCTGCCATTTTTTGGACGCGGCGTCGCTGCTAGAGCCTGAGGCGCTTCAGCAGCCGTCGAGTTCGTGCGGCGCGCGGCCGAGTGCGCGGACCAGACGGCTGGCCGTCGCGATGCTAACTCTGGTCTGCATCGCGCCGCGCCTGGCGGGGGAGTAGCCGAACGCGCGGTCAAAGTCGGCTTGGCGGATGCCCATGCGGTGGGCGACCTCGGCCCGTGTGAGGTCGGAGTCGCGGGCGAGCTCGTGCTCGAGGAAGGCGCGAGCTCGCGTGACCGGGATGCTGTCAAGCCGATACTGATCGAGCTCGCGGCGGTCGCGCTCGTCCTCGACTAGCTCGCGGACCCGGGCTGGCGGCAGGCCGAGTTTCGCGGCGGCCTGCTGGATCGTCTGTTTTTGCTCGTCGACCAGTCGCCACGCGACCCGCCGGCGCTGGGTGCACGACGGGCAGGTGCGGCTGAGCTGGTCGCAGCGCGGGCAGTCCTCGCTGCCGCGACTGGGGCGCGTCATCGTCGTCATCTGTGTCCTCCTGTGCTGCTCTGGCGTGAAGGCGCGCGCCCGATGAGTACCGGCCACTGTCTCGCTGCGGCCGCGAGCGCGGTAGATGACGCCGGTCTTGATCTGTGCCCCCCGGGGTGTCGTCGCGTGCCCCCGTAGGTGCCGCGGGCGCCCGAGGCTGACGCGTACTGGTCGTACCCCGGTGCGCGCCCGCTCTGCCCCGGGCTGTGCGCGTTCGAGCGCCAACGCTGCTCGACTGCCTGAGACCGAGCGGGTTGCGCGGCTCGAATGGGATGCGCCTAGCCCGCAGCCGGTGCGACTCCCAGCCAAGGTCGCCGCCATTCGAGGTCGCCGACGGCGTGTCCGGAGCAACGCTCCTGACCGCCAGACGCGCGAACATAGGCCTTGTGGGATCGAGAGCACGGAGGCAGGCGCCTGATGCGTTCAAGCAGCCGGCGGGTCCGGCGATGCGGCGCTCAGACCAACCGGTGCGTGTTCGGTCGCGCGGCGGCCCGCCGCAGTCGCGGTGGCGGCCCGCCGAGCGGTGGGTCCCGCACGGCACTTGGTCGCGCGAGCGGATCCAGCTCGTGGTGCAGGACTGGGTCCGGGAGACAGGGGATCCGCCGCGGATCTACGAGTGGTCTCCGAGCCAGGCCCGTGCGGCGGGTGTTTATAACGCTCGCTGCGGGATCTGGGAGCGCGAGCATCCGCGCTGGCCGAGCTCCAATACCGTGGCGGAGTATTTCGGGACTTGGTGCGAGGGGCTGGCGGCCGCTGGCGTGACGGTGACGTCCCGTCGGCCGCCGGGCACGCTTGGTGAGCGAGTCGACGGCGCTCGGCGTCTTGCGGCGCGGGGAATGCTGCAGGCCGAGATCGCTGCGCTGCTCGAGGTGACGCGCTCGACGGTGTCGACGTATCTGAGCGCGGGGAGGTGCGCGTGCGGCGAGCCGGTGATCAGGTCCCGGTCGGTACCGCGCTGCCGGCGCTGTGCCTCGCGCGCGGCGCGGCCGCCGGTGTGGGATCCGGCGAGCGTTCTCGCCGTCTACCGGACGTGGCAGATGGAGACCGGCAGCCGACCACTGAAAATGGACTGGTCGCCCGAGCACGAGCAGTCGGAGAAGTGGCATCGCGACTTTCCTCGCTGGCCGAGCGCCGGCGAGGTGGATGGCGCCTTTGGCCGCTGGGGGGAGCTTGTGGCCTCCGCGGGCGATCCGCCCGCACGCCCGGCGCCACGCTGGGACCGGGGCCGAGTCCTGGCGGCTCTGCAGGAGCTATCGGAGGAGCTCGGGCGCACACCTCGCAGCGCCGACCTCGGGGGACTATCCGGGCATGCCGAGCATTGGGACGATCGGGAAGCGGTGCGGTTCGTGGGCGGCGGCGCTCGCTGAGCTCGGCATGACACCGGCGCGTCGCGTGTACTCCGACCGCGATCTGATCGTCGTGGTGCAGTTGGCTCATCGGGCCCTTGGGAGGCCGCCGAGACCGAGTGACCTCCAGGCCGGTCGCCCGCAAGCAAAGTCGATCAGTCGCCGGTTTGGCAGCTGGGATGCGGCGCTGCGCGCGGCCGGGATCGAACCGCCGGCGCCTCGGCAGTGGACCCGCGGTCAGATCGCCAACGCGCTATGTGCATGGGCACAGGAAAACGGCCGGCGGCCGACGTACGGGGAGTGGCTGGCCGGCGACCCGGACGAAGAACGCCCCACCGTGGCGCTCGCCGCAGCCCGACTCGGCTCATGGCCGCTCGCGCTTCACGCTGCGGGTCTCGCTCCCGAGCCGCGGCGATGGACGCCCGAGCTGATCGCCGAGGCGCTTCGCGCGTGGACGCGCGCACACGGTTGCGCGCCGACCGGGAGCGCGTGGAACGCCACCAGGACGAGCAGTGCGCACCCGTCGCTCAGCACGGTCGTCGCACGCTTCGGACGCTGGTCAAACGCACTCCGGGCGGCGGGGGTCGCGAAGTCTCGCAAGCCCGGTCGCGCCGAGCCGCGGGTGAGCAGGTCGTCGCGCCGGATCACGTTCACCGACCGGGAGGTGATCGCCGCGCTGTGTGCCGACGCAGAGTCCCGCGGCCGCTCGCCGCGCCGGAGCGACTGGACCGGTCGCCCCAGGACCGAGCCGGGCGTCCGAGCGGTCATGGGCCACTTCGGCTCGTGGAACGCGGGCCTTCGTGCCGCGGGGCTCAAGGTCACCCACGAGACCGGCGAGTGGACCAGGGAGGCGGTGATCGCCGCGCTGCGAGCCGACGCGTCCGCTCGGGGACGCGCCCCACGGCGGGAGGACTGGCGGCCGGCGACGAGCGCTCGCCCGCAGGCCGGGATCGTTGAGAACAGGTTCGGGTCGTGGACCGCAGGCCTGCGCGCGGCGGGACTCGAGGTGAGCCACGACCCGCGTCGGTGGACGCGGGAAGCGGTCCTGGCCGCGCTGCGCCGCCGGGAGCGAGAGCTGGGCAGGCCGCCGACCTCGAGCGAGCTGGAGCGCCCGCCCGGCCCTGACTACCCGAGCACCGCGATCGTACGCCGCCGATTCGGGAGCTGGACCAGTGCCTGCCGTGAGCTCGGATGGGAGGTCCAGACGCCGGGCCGCCGCGGCGATGAGGAGATCATCGCCGCCGTGCGCGCAGCCGGCTTGGAGCTCGGCGACGAGCTCACCCGGGCGACGTTCGCCGAGCTCGCGCGCGAGCGCGGGTGGCCGAGCGAGGGCGCGGTCAAGAAGCGGTTCGGGTCGTGGGCGGCGGCGCAGCGGGCAAGCGGGCTTCCCGCGCGCACCAGGGTCGCGGCCTGGAGCGAGGCCGAGATCGTCGCGGCGCTCCACGCGGCGCAGCGAGAGCTCGGCCAGGTGCCGACCCGGCAGGAGTACACGGGGCTCGCGCGCGTGCGTGGCTGGCCAAGCGAGACGGTGGTGACCGGCCGCTACGGTCGCTGGGATGACGTGCTGTGCGCCGCCGGCCTGACGCCCCCGCCGGACTGGACACGCGAGCGGGTGATCGCGGCGCTGCGCGCTGACGCCGAGGCTCACGGGGAGCCGCCGAGGCAGAGTGACTGGTCTAGCGGGTCGGCCGAGCATCCGTCGCGCAAAACGGTGCTGGCTCTCTTTGACGGCTCTTGGAATCGCGCGCTCGAGGCGGCGGGTTTGGCGGTGAGATACGAACGCGGCTGGACACGCGAGCGGGTGATCGACGCGCTCCGCTCCGACGTGGAGCGTCGCGGGCGCTCGCCGCGAACAGCGGAGTGGTTTCACTCGGGGCCGGGACGGCCGACGGTCGGGATCGTGCGCCACCATTTCGGGACGTGGAACGCCGGGTTGCGGGCCGCGGGACTCGACGTGAGCCACGAGATGGGCAAGTGGACGCGCGAGACGGTGTTGGATGCCCTGCGCGGATTGGAGCGTGAGTTGGGCAGGCCGCCCACGTCAAGCGAGCTTGATCGCTCACCAGGGCCTGGCTACCCGTCCGCGACGACCGTCTCACGCCGGCTCGGGAGCTGGGCGAACGTGTGCCGGGAGCTCGGCTGGCCGCTGGGGTCGCGTGCCGCAGCTTCCGGGGCGATCGGATGAGCGACTACCGGACGCGCTGGACAGACCACATGGCCAAAAAAAAGAGAGATGGCGGCTGACGTTTCACGTTTCGGCTCGCATCACGTCGGACCAGCACCGCGTTCGTAGCGCTGGGGCGCGCCGCGGCCTTTCGCCCCGAGCGCGGGCTCGGGGCGGAAGCGTCGAACGGTCTCGGCTAGGCAGCCGTGTCGAGGTGCTCGTCGTCACCAAGGTCAAGGTCGGCGAGGTCTGACTCGCCGCGGTGCGCTTGCAGCTCGACGGTGGTCTCGTGCTCGGCGTCGAGCACGAACCCGTCGCGGTTGAGCGCGACGAGGGTGGGGGAGAGCATCGGGCGCAGGAATTCCCACACGGCGCCGCGCAGCGGGTTAGCGCCGCCGGGGAGTGCGTCGCGCAGCTTGCGGGCCAAGCGCTCGGAGCCCAGTGCCTTGGTGCGGGTCACGCCGTGGGGGTCGAGCTCTAACGCGGCGTCGATGCGAGCCGTGAGTTGGGCGATGCCTCGCAGCGGGTCGGGGTCATCGAGCGCGCGCCGCAGCTCGGCGTCGAGGATCGCGTCGATCTGCCGTGGCTCGTGGCGGCCGCTGTCGCCGACGGGTTGCTGGCGCTCTTGGGTCTGTCCAGCCGGGTTGCGCGACGTCGCAGAGCGGTCGCTCGCGCGTCGAGTGAAGGTCGAACGGTGCGACGTATCGGTGTGAGTAAAGTCCGCGCAGGTGACGTTTGTCCTGCTCACCGGCGCCACTCGCGGCATCGGCCGCGCCGCCGCGATCGAGCTTGCCCGACAGGGCGCCGAGGTTGCGCTCGTCGGTCGCGACGGCGAGCGCGTCAAGGCCGTCGCTGTGGAGGCCGCGGCGGCCGGCCGGGGTGCGCCGATGCATGAGCACGTCGCCGACTTGACGCTGATGTCCGACGTTCGAGCGCTGGCTGACGAGGTCCGCGGACGCTACGAGCACATCGACGTCCTCGCCAACAATGCCGGGGCATTGTTCGCCTCGCGCAAGGACACTTCAGAGGGCTTCGAGCAGACCTTTGCTCTGAACCATCTGGCGCCGTTCCTGCTGACCAACCTGCTGCGTGATCGCCTGGACGGCGGTCGCGTCGTGACAACCGCCTCCGACGCCCACAAGGCCGCTGTCCTTGATCTCGACGACCTGCAGTCCGAGAAGTCCTACGCCGCGATGCGGGTGTACGGCACCTCGAAGCTGTGCAACATCCTGTTCACGCGCGAGCTGGCCAGGCGGGCGCCGCAGCTGCACGCCAACTGCTTTCACCCGGGCGTCGTGCGTACCGGCTTCGGCAAGAACGACAACGGCGTCTGGAAGGCCCTCACGACGATCGGCGCTCCGTTCTTCCGCTCGCCGCAGCGCGGCGCTCGCTCGCTGGTCTGGCTAGCCCTGTCTGACGAGGCCGGTGCCCTCACGGGCGAGTACGTACAGGACGAGAAGGTGCTGGCGCCAAGCGCCCAGGCCCAAGACGACACACTCGCCGAGCTTCTGTGGGAGCGCAGCGCGCAGCTCGTGGGCCTGCCCGCCGACGCGGTGGCCTGACGGCGCCTAACCCTCGCCTAGCCCCAGGACGCGTTCGTGACGGCTAAGCGCGGTTGGTGGCGCGGGCGCGTTTCGCCCAGTGCGCGGTGATCTCTCGCGCGCGGGCGGTGCGGTAACTGATCCCGCGGCGGATCGGCTCGATCACGAGCTCGCCGCCGTTCTTGTCGGTGACGTAGGCCTCGAACTCGTAGCCGCGCTTGTTCAGCCGGACGATGTCACCGGTTCGGATTGCGGCGGTGCGCATCACTCCATCTCCGCGCCGCGCGCACCGGTCCCACGCAGTCGGGTGCGCACGTTCGAGACCATTTCGAGCAGCCGGCGAGAGTAGACCGGCCCGCGCGCGACGCCCGATTGGGCCGGCGCGCACGCTGCGGTTTCGCTGATCGCCGGCCCGGGCCGGACCTGCTTGCCGAGTCGGGCTGCCTGGGCGCCATCCTCCGGCGCCCGCGGAGACGGTGCGACGACCGACACGCCCGTGAGGCGATCCAGGAGCGCGATCCGTTCCTCGACTGCGCTCAGGATGATCTCGACCTGTTGGCGTTCGCTTCGTAGCGTCTCGCTTCGACGCGCCAGCTCATCGCGCTTGCGTGCGAGCTTTGCCCGCTCGGCGGCGGCAGCGCGGTGCAGCCGAGCGGACGTGCCCGGCCCGGCGGCCCGCGGGGTCCGCGCGGGTGCGGTGGGATTCGACATCAGAGGTGCTCGATGCGGGGGTTCACCTACGTGCGCCTTTCAGTAGGGCAGCTCATCGGCGCTGGCGTCGCCGGCGTCGTAAGAAGCCGCTGTTGCGTGCGCGGTGGTGGGGGCGCCGGCAGGGTTGGGCGGGCTGGGGGTGGGGAAGGCCGCTGGGTCGTTCGCATCGCCGTTTGAGGGGATGTCCTGGGCGCGGCGATCCTCGAACAGGACCTTGCGGGCCTTCAGCGTCACCGCCTCGCGCTTGCTGCTCTGCTGGTCGGTCCACTCGCGCCAGTCGAGCTCGCCGTCGACGAACACGCGCGAGCCCTTGCGTAGGTACTCGGCGCAACTGCGGGCTTGCGCTCCGAACACCTCGACGGTGAAGTAGTTGGTCTTGTCGACCCACTCATCTCCGATCCGCCCGCGCGTGGTGGATGCCACGCGGAGCCTGGCGACGTCGGCGCCCGAGGGTAGGCCGCGCAGGTCGACGTCGCGGGTCAGGTTGCCCGACAGCTGGGCGGTTGCGATGTCTCGCATCGAGGGTGCTCCTCTCTGGTGCTCGGTTGCAACCGACCACCGGACGTGTGGAATGCAGGTACCGGCGGTGGACGTCGAAGCCTCGCTCGCCGGCTCGAGGCTCGAGGCTTGATCCGTGCGACGCGCACCGTCACCCCGGCCTGCCAGCATCCTGAGCCGTGTCAGCCGCCCGGCGAAGCCCTCGTGAGGCATGCTCATCCGACCCACGCTGTGGGAGGTTCCGGCGTCTCGCGGTGACCGTCACGGCGCTTGGCGTGGCGGCGCTTGCGCTCGCTGGTTGCGGCACGGGTGCGGGTGCGACGAGTCAGGCGAGCCCATCCCCGACCCCGCCCTCCTCAGCCATCTCGACGAAAACCAGCGTGGCCGCGCCGACCGGGCACGCGCACCATCCGCCGCCGGCGCGTCGTCATCGGCGCCGACATGTGCCCGCTCGCACTGGTTCCGTCGGGCTGGCTTATTCGTCGGCCGCCAACGGCGTCGTGCAGGCGCAACCTCCTCCGGGTTCCTGCCATGCGATCGGCTCCGGGCTGTACTCGCGGCCGGACCCGGCCTGCACCCCGGGCGCGCTCAACCCGGCGGTGACTCAGGCGACGATCGATCAGACGATCTGCGTCGACGGCTGGACTGAGACGGTTCGCCCGGCGGAGAGCATCACCGAGCAGGAGAAGGCGGCGAGCATGGCCGCCTATGGCGACACGGGCTCGATGGGCGACTACGAGTACGACCACTTCGTGCCGCTGGAGCTCGGGGGTGCGACAAACGATCCGCGCAACCTCTGGCCTGAGCCGGGGGCTTCGCCGAATCCCAAGGACGCGGTCGAGGATCAGCTGAGGTCGGAGGTGTGCGACGGTCAGATCTCGCTCGGCCGGGCACAGCATGAGATCGTCGGGAACTGGGTCGCGCTCGCGGGCTCGCCGGCCGGCTCAGCTCCCGCTCCCGGCTCCTCCTCACAGCAACCTTCCGCGAGCGGCGGACCGGCGACGTGCACGGTCACGGCGAGCTACAGCAGCCACTACCAGGACTACGACGTGTACGTTCGCTCAAACCAGCCCGACCAGACGGTGACGGTGACGGTGACCGACCCAGCCGGGCACGCCGACAGCTGGCATACGGACGCGACCGGCTCCGCCGATGTGTACTTCCGCGCCGGCGGTCAGTCCCCCGGCGACCCGATCACGGTCCGCGTCGGCGGGGCGACGTGCTCGGCGACGCTCTGAACGCCACGCACGGGCATCTGCTAGTGGGAAATAGCCGTGATCTCCCGTGAACAAAGCTGCTCCTATAATTGGAGTCACGGCGACTTTTCATCCGCCCGCGACCGGCCGCCAGGCCAGCCCAACTAGTCGCGGGATCGGCGCGATCGGGAGCGGACCGTGCATCTCCGCGGTCTCGAACGCGATCGGCGCCCCGATGGAGGAGCTGTCGCCTTGGGGGCGCGCGACGCGCCGCCTGAGGGGATGCTGGCCTTCAGGGCCTGCTGTGCTCACCGGCCGGCCGTCGAGCGCCTGCCATCCGGCGGCGAATCCGGCGGCCGTCAGGCGATGCCGACATGACGCCAGGTGGCGCGACGGCGGCCAGTGCCGAGCCGGAGTTCCAGCCATCGCTCATCGAGGCCCGCGCCCGGGTTGAGGATGCACCTGCGGTCAAGCTCCTCCTCGCGGCCGAGCTCGATCTTCCGGCTCCTCGGCAGCCCGCCGTCACGCGCCTCGCGGAAGTAGGCGGCGACGTGGGTGTGCCCGACGAGCACCAGAGGCTGGCTCGCCAGCGCCAGCGTCAGCCCCGCGTCGGCGGTGTCTTTGACGAATCCGGACCACGGGTCGTCAAGCGATCCGTGCGCCAGTTCGACTCCCAGCTCCGGGATCTGAACGTGCGGCTCAAGCGCCTTGAGCCGCTCGACCCGCTCAGGGCCGAGCTCGGCGTTCGCCAGCCGCGCGTATCTCGCCCAGCCCCCGTCGAGGATCCTCCACACCTGCCCGACGACGAACTGCTCGTGGTTGCCGGCGAGGACGAGGCTGACGTCGACATCGTCAGATCGAAGCACTCCGCCGGCTCGCGGCCTCCCGAGGCGAAGTCGCCCAGGCACCAGACCTGATCGACTCCCGCGCGCTCGAAGTCGGCGCATAGAGCGCGGAGCGCTCGAAGGTCCGCGTGGACGTCCGAATAGACGGCGACTCGCATTTCGCAACGGTACGGGCCGTCCCGGCTGCGAAACGGCGGGTGTTGCTTTCGGCGTCGTCACCCCGCCGGCACCACTCGAGCGCCGAGCTGCCGCCGAGCGCGGGCTCGGGTGTGACGCACCAAGACGCCGCGCTCCACCCCTCGAGGCCGCCGTCGACGACCATCCAGAAGACAGTGACGAGCAGCTCGATCGGCTGCCCGTCGGCGAACTGGAACAGCGGGTAACTCCAGCGTCCGGAGCTCTCCCGCAGGCCGATCAGGCGCCTGGCCCGCAGCTGCTCCTGGACGCGCTGGCGCGAGACGCCGCCGAGTAGCTCGCGAACCTGCGCCATCGACAGCAGCGGGCCCAACTCGTTCTCCCAAGTTGCGCGGGCGGCGGCGATCATCCCGGCGCTGCGCCCGTTGACGTCGGGGTGTGCCAGTAGCCGATGACGTGACGCGGCTCCCTGCCAGGATCGCGCCGCCAGACCTCAACCTCCCACAACCCGCACTCCTCGCAGACCTGCACCATCTCGTCGACGATCTCGCCCTTTCGCTGGAAGCTCATCCGCTGCCACCCGGGACGTTCAAGCACGGCAAGCAGCTCCCCGTCGGGGTCACAGAAGCCGGTGCGGAGCGCGATGCGAATGATCAGAGCGTACGCCGCCCGTGGGTGGGCTGAGCCGGCCTGCGGCCGCAGTGGTCTGCTCCTTACCTACCGTTTGTCCTGCCTGCGGCAGACCTGTCCGTCGGTTTCTGCGAGGTGCTCGCGGCAGGCGATCCTTCGCAAAGCTCCGATCAGTCTCACGTGAACGACGGCGTGGGCGAGCCACCCGCGCTACCCCAACTCGCGAATATGTCAGCAGCTGGAACATGTGCGTCGTGTGGGCGGGGTTCGCTACTGATCCGGATAGCGGCCGTGAAGCCGCTTGTGCGCCCGCTCGTACACGCTTCGCGTCCCCCGTCGCGGATGACGCTCGCCAAACGCGAGCAGCACGAGCTCGAGGCGTCCCTCGCTCTTTCCCGGCCTGAACACAAAGCCGAAGGGGCGCTGGGAGGCGGGCGCCTCCCGGATCGGGACGTAGACCTTCAACAAGCCGCGAAGGTCGGTCCGATCACTTCCCTCCGCCAGGCACTTGGCGACGAACCTCGGGGCGATCCCGTCCTGCGCGAGCGCCCGGCGCTCGCGCTCTGCCGCGACGCGGGCGGACGACCGCTCGTTGTAGCGCTCCACTTCGTCGCGCCAAACGTCGTCCTCGATCTGGACCGCGAAACGATCCCCGCTCCGACCGGATGCGGTCACGGCTCAGCCCTCGTCGTCAGACGGGAGGTACCCGAAGTGCTCCTCGAACTCCTCGTCCGACAGCGGCTGCAGCCCGCGCTCGGCGAAGATCTCCGCCGCGCTTCTCGCGATCGCCGGCTCGAGCGTTACGCCGCCCTCCTTGTCGGAGACGACGTCGTAGCGCCGGCCGGCGATCTCGACGACGTCGCCGATCGTCACATCGAGCTTCTTCGCGGTGACAGCCATCGCGTTCATGGTAATCCTCCCTCGATCGTCTTCGGCCGTTGTCCGCCGATCCGCCGCAACGCGCCGACCAACCCGACGTGCCCGACGGCGTGCGCGAGCTGCGCCCGCCAGGCCGGCTCGAGGTACGGCAGCAGGTCGAGCCGGCCGGTGTCATAGGCCCGGTGGCACGACCGACACAGGGGCACGACGCACGCGGGGTCGCCGCATCCGCCCATTCTGTGCCCCTTGGTGCTCTCAATTCGGCTATGTGCCTGGCCGAGACGTTCGGCAGACCTCTGCTGATCGTTCAGCGCGGTGTCATTCGATGACGCCTCGTCTACGCAACTACGAAGTACGAAAAGTACGAATCATGCTCGCTGGCGCCATCGGGATCGCTGTTGGGGGGCCTGGCCCGGGGGGTGTTCACGACCTAGCACGCGGTTCGCATCGCGACGCCTATGGCTGTCGGGTTCCGCTCGGCCTCAGCCCGTTGAACCCGTCCCGCAGCGCTCCGACGAAGCCTGACGCGCGCTTCTGCTTCTCGATCATTGCGACAACTCTCGGCGCCGCGCGACGACTGTCGCATCTCGTCCGACGCAGCGCTCAGGCCGGGCGAACGATCACTTCCGATTCGCTCTAGAGAAGCAGCGTCGCCGGGGTCGGGCGAGAGTCCCGTGGCCGTTCCGATGCCGCGTTGTCCCCGTCGGCGCCGAAGCGTCCGAGGCGCCTGCTCTCGGGCGATCGAGCGGATCGCCGGGCTGACCCGCGGCTGCTTGGGAGGTCGTGCGCACGCGACGGCGCCTGTCTACACGCGCGCGTCGACCTTCTCTCGAAGACTGAAGCATCGTGACCGACGGAATCGCTCGAGCAGGGAGACTACAGCTGCCCCCTCCGCGCTGATCGACCCGCGACAATCATTGAAACCTGCCGACGGGCGCTTTGGCGTGTCCGGGACCGGAGCGGTGATCACGTCGATCGGCTCAGCCTCCGGGCGCCGCAGCGGGGGACGTAGCGTCGACCGTCGCCGGAGTACTCGTTGGATCCGGAGCGGGGTCAGCGGCTGCGGGCGCGTCGGTCGGGGGGCTGGCCATGCTGGGGTCGCTGGCCGTCGAGGTGGCGGTGTTGATGGAGCTCGGGGGGGCTGCCGGCGCCGTAGAGGTCGCAGTGCTGGCGGAGCTCGGGGGGGCTGCCGGCGCCGTAGAGGTCGCAGTGCTGGCGGAGCTCGGGGGGGCTGCCGGCGCCGTAGAGGTCGCAGTGCTGGCGGAGCTCGGGGGGGCTGCCGGCGCCGTAGAGGTCGCAGTGCTGGCGGAGCTCGGGGGGGCTGCCGGCGCCGTAGAGGTCGCAGTGCTGGCGGAGCTCGGGGGGGCTGCCGGCGCCGTAGAGGTCGCAGTGCTGGCGGAGCTCGGGGTGGCTGCCGGCGCCGTAGAGGTCTCAGTGCTGGCGGAGCTCGGGGTGGCTGCCGGCGCCGTAGAGGTCTCAGTGCCGGCGGAGCTCGGGGTGGCTGCCGGCGCCGTAGAGGTCTCAGTGCTGGCGGAGCTCGGGGTGGCTGCCGGCGCCGTAGAGGTCTCAGTGCCGGCGGAGCTCGGGGTGGCTGCCGGCGGCGCCGAAGTGGCAGTGCTGGCCGAGCTCGTCGCGGCCGCCGGGGCCGGGGCAGTGGCAGTGCTGGCGGACTTAGTCGAGATCTGCAGGGCAGTTGCCGGCCCTGGAAGGGGGTGGAGCGCCGGGCTGCTGACGTGGCTGACGCCAGCTGCCCCGGTCGCGATCGCGGCTGCGGTGAGGATCTTCGCGACGACCCCCGTTGCGCCGAGGCCGCCGACTCCGACGGAGGCAGCATATTCAGCGACGGCCGGGAGCCCGGTGGCGGCCGCCGCAACCGGAGCACCAACGACCACAGCGGTGCTGGCCGCGCCAGTGCCAGCGCCGGCGAGGCTGCCCGCAGCGCCGACGCTCGCGGCGACCGCGCCAGCCCCGGTACCAGATCGGAA
>CALAQT010000565.1 GCA_937888775.1 uncultured Actinomycetes bacterium
GTGATCGTCACCGGCTCCGCGGCCTTGCCGCTGCTGACCGGATTGTTGTTCGAATCGCCGTTATAGGTCGCGACCCAGTAGTCGGTGCCGGTCGCGGCCGTCGTATACCCCTTCGAGGTCGCCACACCGCCCGACAGCGGCTCGTTCGCGTCAGTGAACAACGGCGTCCCCGTCGCGTTCGGATTGTTGTACAGGTTGAACGTCACCGTCCCCGACGGGCTATCGCCACCCGACACAGTCGCCTGATCGGCGATCGACGAACCCACCGCCGCCGACATCGGCTGCTGACTGGTCGAAATCGACGGCGTCGCCGCCGTGATCGTCACCGGCTCCGCGGCCTTGCCGCTGCTGACCGGATTGTTGTTCGAATCGCCGTTATAGGTCGCGACCCAGTAGTCGGTGCCGGTCGCGGCCGTCGTATACCCCTTCGAGGTCGCCACACCGCCCGACAGCGGCTCGTTCGCGTCAGTGAACAACGGCGTCCCCGTCGCGTTCGGATTGTTGTACAGGTTGAACGTCACCGTCCCCGACGGGCTATCGCCACCCGACACAGTCGCCTGATCGGCGATCGACGAACCCACCGCCGCCGACATCGGCTGCTGACTGGTCGAAATCGACGGCGTCGGGGGCGACGAGGTCACCATCCGCACCCGCACGTTCTGCGAGTCGGCGATCAGCAGGTCCCCGCGCGCGTCGACCGCTATCTCGTCCGGGGCGTTGAGCTCGGCGCTGGTGGCCGCCCCCCCGTCGCCTGAGAACCCGGCGGTGCCGTCGCCCGCGACCGTGTAGATGTCCCCCGTGGTCATCGAGGACAGCCCGTACGGGCAGCCGCTCGAACACGAAGCCGACGCCACCAACCGCACGCGACTGTTTCCAGCGTCGCCGATCAGCAGATCCCCGGCCGGGTCGACGCTCACACCTTCCGGGTAGTAGAGCTGGGCGCCGGTTCCCGCCCCACCGTCGCCCGAGTAACCCTGAGTGCCGTTGCCGGCGACCGTGTAGATGTCCCCCCTGGTCATCGACGGCAGCCCGTACGGGCAGCCGCTCGAACACGAAGCCCACGCCACCAACCGCACGGCACCGTTGCTTGTGTCGGCGATCAGCAGATCACCGGCCGCGTCGACGCCTACGCCGTACGGGTTGTTGAGCCCGGCGCTGGTGGCCGCCCCCCCGTCGCCCGAGTAGCTGTAGGTGCCGTCGCCGGCGACCGTGTAGATGTCACCCCTGGTCATCGACGGCAGCCCGTACGGGCAGCCGCTCGAGCACGAACTCGCGGCGACCAACCGCACCCGACCATTTCCCACTTCGGCGATCAGCAGATCCCCATTCGCGTCGACCCCCACCCCAAACGGGTCGGAGAGCTCGGCGCTGGTGGCCGCCCCCCCGTCGCCCGAGAACCCGGCGGTGCCGTCACCCGCGACCGTGTAGATGTCCCCCTCGGTCATCGACGCAAGCCCGTACGGGCAGCCGCTCGAGCACGAGCTCCAGGCGACCAACCGCACGCGAGCCAAGTCGCCGCCGATCAGCAGATCCCCGCTCGAGTCGACCGTGATCGCGCGCGGCCCGCCGAGCCCGGCGCTGGTGGCCGGCCCCCCGTCGCCCGAGATCCCGCCGGTGCCGTCGCCCGCGACCGTGTAGATGTCCCCTTTGGTCATCGAAGACAGCCCGTACGGGCACCCGCTCGAGCACGAAGCCGCCGCCACCAACCGCACCCGACCGTTCTCGTAGTCACCGATCAGCACATCCCCGCTCGGGTCAACCGCCACCCCGGCGTCATTGCTCAGCTCGGCGCTGGTGGCAGGGCCTCCGTCGCCCGAGAACCCGAAGGTACCGTCACCCGCGACCGTGGAGATGGTCCCAGCGGCGGCATACGCGGCGGGCGCCCCGACGAGCGCGACCGCCACGCCCACAAGCACCGCAACCAGCCACGCGAACCCGCCACCGCGCACAACGCCGAACCCCCGAGCCCGACCGGACCCAGCCTCCGTACCCACGACCGCAGCGTCGCAGCCGCGCAACCACGCGCCAATCAACTCAAACACCGGTCCCACCCCGTTTCTCGTCACCGCATTAAGCAGCCCGACGACCCGTCCACGGGGCTGTCGCGGACTCTATTGCGTCACGGCGGCGTGTCAAGTGAACCTATTTCCGATCATCGACACGCGCGAGCCGCGAGCGCGTTGGCGCATGAAGCGGTCGAAGTCTCCGACCGTCGCGTCGCAGAAGCATCGTGCTCATCCTCTGTGGTACTCGGCGCCGCGGTTCGGCACCGATGATCAGGCAGGTATCTGACCCGGCCGCCCAGGCCGCATCGGGCAACGCCCTATGCGACCCCGATGGGGTGGTGCTCGAGGGGCGATGGCGCTCCCGCCGTTCGGCTGCGGACGCCGGCCTTCTCGTAGACGCTCTGGATATGGTGCCCGAGGTTCTGACCGAGACGCCGAGATCGTCGGCGATCGCTTCGTTGAACCGCCGCACACGACGACGAGCAGGACTCTGAGCTCGCGCTCAGTAGGACCGGCGCGATGATCGCCGACAGTGCTGCTGCTCGTAGAGCAAGCAGCCACGACGCACTCGCTACCGCTACATGTGTGGAGGAGCCACGCTCGCACCGGCTCGCGATGGCCACGCAGACCTGCCTTCGTTGTCGTGCGGGCACCTCATCGGCGCCCCACGGGCCCCGCTCCGCGCGGAAAACGAGGGAGCGCCCGGGAGGGCCGCTTCGATCGACCACCGGCTCTCTGCGCGTGAGCTCCTCCCAGCGCTTGTCCGAGATGAGCGCCTGAGCGCACGCAGATCGGCTATTCGCGGCCTGGTTCGCCGGCAGCTAGGAAGTACGCCCGGTCCTTCGGTCTGTCGGCCGCACGCTTCGATTTGTGGATGTCGTCAAGGGCAGCCACGAGCACGGCAATGCGAGTGCCGGCGACAGTGAGGCGCTCCGCCCGGGGCGCGAGTTCTCCGTAGCCGTCAGGGAAGCCGCTTGGGGCGAACGTGACGTCAAGCTGGCCGTGTCGCGTCGCCAGGTTCCAGACGGTGGCGGCGAGGAGGCTGCGAGGTGTGAAGTAGTCGGGTGGGAGCGGCACCCAGGCGGCCGTGTTGGCCGGATCGGTGACGAGGCGGCAGTCGAGCTCGTTCAGCGCATCAGCGAGACGCTGCAGGTTGGCCTCGTCACGGTCGGGCGTGAGATCGATGTCGAGGGTGTCGTAGCGACGGCCATGCGACTGGATGCCGGCGCCGCCTATGACGACGAACTGCACGCCGTGAGCCACCAGCGTCTTGAGGAGCGCTTCGCGCTCGGCGTCGATCGCGGGGGTCACGCGACCGGAGTCTGCTGGCTCAGCCATTCAGCAATCCTGTCCCCCGCCGCCCGCTCGTCGGAGGCGCCCGCGGCCTCACGCTCACGTTGGACATCGAGCACGGCTTGAAGCGCGAGCGCGTCGCGCCGGGCCGTGCGAGCGTCTGACGCGTCGGCGATTCTCAACAGGTCGATGAGTCCGGCTGCCTCGAGGGCTCCGGCCGGTGTCTCGAACGCCACCCGGTTGCGGGCAAGGTCCGCCTCGCCTGCCGTGCCCGCGGGCGTCACGTCGATGACGACGCTCACTCCGGCGGACACGATGTGCCTGCCGCTGCGGGTCTGCCGAGCGCCCATCTGTCGAAGGCGATAGCCCACGGGGTCGACAAGCCCACATACCTCGATCGTCGACGAACCGAGCACCAGCGGCCAGCCATGGAGCGCTCCGGCGACATCGCCGATGACGAGCCCCGGCACCCCGGCGCCGGCCAACTCGGACAACGCCGCTGCGATGTCCGGCGCACCCGGAGGGGTGAGCCGCCGCACCCGCTCGAGCGGATCGAGTTCGAGCTGCATGGCGATCTGCGGCCACCAGCTGCGGTCTTCGACCAGGAGATGTGCGTCGAGCTGCAGGCCGCAGGTGCGCGCGACCACCTCGACGTCGTTGAGGCTGACGCCGCGGTCGCCGCGTTCCCACCGCGCGATCGTGGCCTGGCGGAGGCCGAGCCGTTCGGCCAGCTGGCGCTGCGTGAGTCCCGCGCGACGCCGGGCCATCACTACGTAGTCGCCACCTCGCATACCAAAATGGTATCAGTGGTGTGTAGCGATGTGTGGACGGAAGTGTGGAATCCAATTCCACACTTGACGACCCGAAAAGCCCCGCCGCAGAAGGGGATTGGAGCGGCGCTCGGGCCAGACTACCCGCCCCCCACGTAGGAAAATGCAGTGCATGGGGTTCGGGTAGTCTGGCCCGAGCTTGGTGTCATTGGCGTGCGGCGGGGCATACGGCGGCGGGCGTGGTGAGTGCCGGAGAAAGGTGGGGTTCGCCGAAGGTGCCGAGCAGGGTGGCATGCTGTAGGAAGTCAGACAGCGAGGAAGCAGCATGGAGATCCAGAGGCGGGTCCTGAAGGACGGGGCGGTGCGCTGGCGGGTTCGCTGGCGGCAGGGTGGGCGGTACCGGGTACAGACGTTCGACCGTAAGGGTGATGCGGTGACGTTCGGTGCTGAACTCCGGCGCCGGCAGCAGCTGGGGACGCTGACCGAGATGGACATGGGCCGGGTCACGCTCGCTGAGTACGTGGTCGGCACTTGGTGTGAGGCGTACGCATCCCAGCTTTCGCCGAAGACGTGGATGCACTACCGGCAACTTCTGAACAAGCACATCCTGCCGTCGCTCGGTTCGCTGGAACTTCGGGCGATCAGGCCGGAGACGATCGGACGCTGGCAGGCGGAGCGGCTCGCCGCGGGCTACGGCCGCGTCTCGGTCCGGTATGCGCTTACCCTGCTCGGAGCGATCCTCCAGCGCGCCTTCGAGAATGGCCAGATCCAGTCGAACCCCGCGCGAGCGGTGCGAAAGGCGGCGCTGCCGCGCCGCACCGAGGTCCGTCCGCTCGCGCCGGCGTCGGTCGAACGAATGCGTGCCGCGAGTTCGCCGCGCGACGCGACGTTGATCAGCGTCCTGGCGTACGCCGGCCTCAGACCCGGTGAGGCGCTGGCGCTCCAGTGGCGCGACATCCGCGAGCAGACGATCCTGGTCGAGCGCGCCATCTCGCTTGGCGAGGAGAAGGACACGAAGACGGCGGCTCATCGGACGGTGCGTGTGCTCCAGCCGCTCGCCGTCGACCTCCGAGAATGGCGGCTGAGAAGCGGCCGGCCATCCGAAACCTCGCTGATCTTCCCGTCAGCGACCGGCGCGCCCTGGACGCTTGCGGCGTACCAGTCGTGGCGCCGGCGAGCCTTCAAGCGCGCGATCGAGGCGGCGGGGCTCGCGCACGGCCGTCCGTACGACCTCAGGCACTCGTTCGCGTCGCTGCTGCTCCACGAGGGGCGCTCGGTGATCTACGTCGCCCGCCAGCTCGGCCACGACGCTCGACTCACGCTCAGCACCTACGGGCACGTGATGGACGAGTTCGAGGACATGCCGCGGCTCGACGCGCAGACGGCGATTGTCAAGGCGAGGGCGGCCCTGGACGGCGCGGCCACCTCCACCAGCTGACGCAGCCGGGCGCACCTTCGACGGCAGCCCTGCTCCCCGCCGCCCAGACGCACGCCACGCTGAGGGTGCACCAGGGGTGCATCAGATTGTCTCGCGCCGTCCTGTCGTGTCCCCCTGTGTCCAACAGAACAATCCGATTTGCAGGGCTTTTCGAGGCACCGCGAGACACGAGTGGACAAACTGATCTGCTTTGCAAGCAGGAGGTCGCCGGTTCGATCCCGGCTGGCTCCACTGAAAAGCCATGGTAATCGCCACTTTTCTCATTTACGGACCGTGAACGCCGGGACCGAGGGAAAAAGCAAGTAACTCGGTGGAGATTGTCCGGAGGGGGTTGTACCACGGGATTTGGCCGCTACTCGGAGTCGCGGTTGCTTACGTTGAACCCCCGTCCTACGCCGCGCCCGGGTGAACGCATTTCGGCGAACTCGAGAGCGAGCTGCGCCGCGCCCACCCGGGTTCGGGACGATCGTGTCGCCGGGTGCACAAGCCTGGGCGGGCGGCGGGAGATCGCGCGACGGCTGAATCGAGGCGGCATTTTGGACGTGTGTTCGATTTTGCCGGGACGGATCGGTCAAGGGCCGGGGCTTCCCGGCCGATATACACAGCAATGACTACGCTCAGCCTTTCTCTCGATGCGGTCACGGTCCTCGGATTGGCCGGCACCGCCCTTCGCTTCGCCCTGTCGATCGACGATGAGGTCGAACGTTGGCTCCGTCCCCTGCGGCTCTACGGAGAATCAGGTGCCGCCCTCCAGGGAATGGGGGTGAGCGAGGCGCGAGGAGAAGGCTCGGTCGAGGTCCCCACCCGGCAGAGCTCGTCCTCACCTGAGGAGACCCTGCAGATCATCACGATGGCGGCATCAAAGCTCGCCGCCGATCGGGATGCGCCGAGCGTGGGAACGCTGGACATCCTCACGGCAGTCATGGCCCACTACGGTGAGGCTTTCGAGCGTGCTCTCGAAGGCCACGCCGGCGACTTGACCGAGCTGGCCCACCGTATGGCGGACCGCACGGCCAAAGGCCGGCGCGGCCGGGCACTTGACCTCCTGCATCTGAGCCGCACTCGGGCTTAGCCTCAATCCACCGCGTAACGACGTCGAGGGTTGCGGATAGCTGTTGTTGGGTGTTGATGGTGCGTTCTGGCGCGGTCCGGGTGGCCGGGCGTGGCGCGGGCGGGCTGGTGGCATCGTTTGCGGCCGCTTTTGATCGAGGATGAGCGCGCCGGTGTCGGCGGCTGGGTCTGCTCGTCCTCGTAGCAGCGGTTGTTCCTCAGGCGATGGCGGGTAACGCCCTGATTCGTGCGAGCGCGTGGATGAGTCGTGTTGCCAGGGCCAGCGGGCGGGGAGATGCAGCGTCCATTGGCGGGCGGTGCGGGTCAGGCGGCCAGGGATCTCATGCAGCCGGCGGCGCATGGTCCGGGCGGCGCGGACGGTCTGTCCTGGGAGCCCGATCAGGCTGGTCCAGCGGGACAGGTTGTGCGCGAGGCAGGCGATCACGGTCCAGGCGCTGTTGGCGTTGAACTGGCCGGAGGGGAAGTGCGCCAGGGCTTGGTCTTTGAGGTCGCGGATCGCGAGCTCGACGACGGCGTGCTGGCGGTGCTCGGCCTCGACCACCTCGAGTGGTTCGGTGCGATTGGTCAAAAACGGGAAGTAGCGCCACTCTGGCCACAGCTCGGCTTGCGCGCCGACGAGTCGGGTGCGGCGCACGACCAGGCGCTGTTGGCCGACCATCGTCTGCGCGATCTGCGCTTCGCCGTCTTCGGGGTAGTCGGCGAGCGGCTGCCAGTCCGGTTCGGGGATCCGGGCGATCGCGTCGGGCACCCAGGCCTGCAGACGCACGCTGATCGAGTACTGCCACCCGGCCGCTTGCAGGCGGGCGAGCAGCTTCTTGTTCCAGAACGCCGAGTCGGCCCGCAGCAGCTTCACCCCGGTCGCGCCGGCGCGCTGGACCCTTGCGATCAGCTCATCCGCGAACCGCAACACACGCGCGGGCTCGCTGCCGACCCCTTGCGCAGCCGGATGTGGAGGATCTCGCCAGTACCTCCGCGCGAGGCCACCAGCGGGTGATATCCACGCTTGCGCGTGTACCCGAACCCGGCACCCTGCTTCTCGTAGCCGTGCACCTCGCCGACGAAGCTGTCGACATCCACCGCCAAGCGCTCAGCGCCAGGGCCGGCACCCGCCCGCCACGCGCGCGTGAGCGTGTCAGCGAGCACCCGGTCGAGCTGGCGAACATGCCCGAACGTGAACGCACGCAAGAACGTCCCCAGCGTCGACGGTGCCGGCAGCCAACCGCCCAACAACCGCCGCATACGCCCAGCGCGCAGCACCTCACAATCGTCGATGCAATCGGCGCCGAGCAGCATCGCGAAGATCAACGCCATCACCTTGCGCCCGGCGTGCGCCGCCCCCGGACGCTCTCGACGCAACCGCACGAACCGGCCAACCAAATCCTCGATCCCCAGCCGCCCAGCGAGCGTCGCGACAAGCGCGATCCCACCGGCCGAGACGACCCGCTCGTCGTCAAAAACGACCCGAACGCCGTCCAGTCCGATCGGCTCTTCATCATGCACCATGAGAATGACCTCCTGACGCGGGGCCCGGCTGCGCACACAGCCTGAAAAAGCCCTGCTCAGGAGGTCACTTAAGAGACCGCCCCGGACGGAACGAGCCTAAACTCGCGGTGGATCCAGGCTTAGATGTAGGAACTGCGTCACGGGGTCCCGCGGGAGCGCGACGCTGCCGCCCGCGTTAGTGTGACGCGCCCCACCCCGCGCCCGGGCGACGCCGCCCACCGGTGTCCGCTGCCGACCCGGCCAACCGACGTCTCGCTCTGGACGTCTACGGCCCGACGGATGCCGTCGCCTGAACGAGCGCTGGCACCTCGGCCGGCGGACGGGCTCGCCCGGTGCCCGCTTCCCGGCGCTGCAGGCTGGGCTCTGCAGCCGGCTCAAGGGCGACCGGAGCCGAGCCGCAGGCGGTGGCTTCAGCCGAGTGACCGGTCAGCTCGACCCGCAGCAGCGCTGCACCCAGCTCACCGGCGATCTGCCCGGCCCGGGCCAGGGTCACTGCGGCCTGCGCCGGCGAGACCCCGCACGCCGACAGAAAGCGGTCCCCCTGACCCGTCTTGAGCTGGCCGAGCTCCAGTTCGAGCTCCTCGACCACGTGTTCAGAAACCGCTGTGCCTGCGGTGGCCTCCAGGACGCACGCGGCCATGTCGTCGCGGATGGTGCGAGCCTCATTTCGCACCGTCTCCAGCAGCGCCGGGGCCGATGCTCCTGAGCCGGCTTGCGTGAAGATCCGAGCCAGGCGTTCGCGACCCAGCAATCCGTGCTGCGTTCGGACCTCGGTGACGCCGTCGCTGAAGAAGCACGCGCGGGCGTGATCGGAGAACGGCACCGTCGTCTGGCGTCGGCCGGTGGATGCTCCCCAGCCCAGGGCCGGCGAGGCGAAGCCGGTCAGCGGCTCGTGCAGCGAGGAGCCGAGGATGACCGGGTCCGGATGCCCGGCGGTGGCGTAGGTGAGCGTCGCCGCCCGGGCGTCGTAGGCGCCGATCACCACGGTGGCAAAGAGGTCGTCCTCGTCGGTCGCGAGCACGCGACCGGCGAGCTTGAGCGCAGAACGGGGGTCGAGCCCCGTCTCGACGTAGGCTCGCAGCGTGTAGCGCATGTGGGTGGCGCGGGTCAGCGCAGCCCGGCCGTGCCCGGAGACGTCGCCGACGATTATGGCCACGCGGCCTCCGTCGACGGGGAAGGCGTCGTAGAAGTCGCCCCCCGCGCCCGGTCCGTCAGCCGGACGGTAAGCGACTGACACCGCCACCGGACCGAGGTGAGCGGGGATCTCGGGCACCAGCGCCGCCTGCATCGAGGCGAGATCCGCGGCAAGCTCCCGCCGTTGGGACTCGAGCCGCCGTGCGCGGCGGGCGCTGACCCAGGACCGGATCCCCAGAAGAAGGCAAAGCACCAGCAGGATGAAGATGATCGGCTTGCTCCAGTCCGGGACCGGAAACGGCAGCGGGATCAGGTTTCCCATGAAGCTGGGGATGGCGGCCAGGCCGTGAACACGGGCCGGCCTGGTGCTCGACCGACTGCGAACAGTTCGCTCAGCCCGCCCGCCGGCTCCTGCGGGGGCGCGCCGAGAACCCGCGGGGCCTGGGGAGATCCCGGGCGCTGAGCCTGGGGAGACTGCGAGCAGGCGCGCGCCGGCGCCAGGCTGCGTCGACTGAGCCACGCTGCCGCCACGACCGCGGCCGCCGCTGGTGCGTCCGGAGGCGTGTCGGGCCCGAGCGATGCCAGTGCGGCTTTTAGATGAGGTGCGTTGCCGCCGGGGCTTGGTCGGCACCGGCAAACCGTTGGTTGCGGGGGCGGCCGGCGCGGCGCTCGTCGCGGACCCGGCCGGGACCGCGGCGACCACGGTGCGCTGAACCCGGGCGGGCGCAGGCGGGGGCGTACCGGGGACTGGGGGGCGGGGCGGCCCGTGGCCGTGAGACTTGCCGGGGTGAGGCTTGCCGGGGTGAGG
>CALAQT010000566.1 GCA_937888775.1 uncultured Actinomycetes bacterium
CTGGCGCGGCGGGCCGGTGTCGACCCGGGGCGGGCGGCTGAGCTGGCGCGGGCGGCCGGTGTCGACCCGGCGCGTGATCGGCACGCTGGCGGTGGCGCTGGCGACGATCCCGGCCAACGTCTACGCGCTGCGCCTTGCCCAGCAGGACGCCGCTCCGGTTACCGCCAACTCGAACTTCATCAACCGCGACGAGAGCGCGGCGCTGACCTACCTGCGGACCGCTCCCGTAAAGGGAGGAGTGCTGACGCAGTTCTATCTGGGCGAGGCGGTCCCGGCCCGCACCGGGCGCCAGACCTTCGTCGGCGACTGCCTGTGGTCAGAGCCCAACTGCATGCCAAAATCGACCGCCGCCGACACGCTGTTCACCGGAGCCCTGTCGCCGCAGGCGTCACAGACTTTCGTGCGACAGACCGGGGCGCGGTTCGTGCTGGCCAGCTGTGTCGCGCCGCAGACTGACCTTACGCCCAAGCTCGGCCGGCTGATCGTGTCCGTGCGCCACTTTGGCTGCGCGACCGTGTACGAGCTCCGGGCGCCGAGTCCGCCGACCGGTCCTCTGGCAGAATCCTCGCCTCATGCGGTTGTTCGCACTCCGAGGCGCCAATAGCGTCGAGGCAAACGAGGCGAGCGCGATCCTGGCGGCCACGGATCTGCTGATCCGCGAGCTGATGGAGCGAAACTCGGTTGCGCCCGACGAAATGGTGAGCTGCATCTTCACGCTCACCGATGATCTGAACGCCGAATTCCCGGCGGTGGCCGCGCGCCGGCTCGGCCTGCATCGCGTGCCGCTGCTGTGCGCAAGGGAGGTCCCCGTACCGGGATCGCTGCCTCGGGTGATCCGCGTGCTGATGCACTACTACGCCGACCAGGATCACCAGCCGCGCCACGTCTACCTGGGCGACGCGCGCACGCTCAGGGCCGACCTGGAATCGGCACAATAGTCCTCGATGCCAATCGAGTTCGCCCAGCGGATCCGCCGAATGCCGGTCTATCCGGTGGCCGCCGGCTACGACCTCGGCACGGACGTCGCGATGCTCGCATCCAACGAGTCCTGCTTCGCGCCGCTGCCCGCCGTGGTGGAGGCGGCCACGCGCGTGCTCCGCGGGACCAACCGCTATCCGGATCCGTCCTACTCGCCGCTGCGGGCCGCGCTGTCGGAGCGCTACGGCATCCCGTCAGGCCGGATCGCGCTCGGAAACGGCTCCTGCGACATCCTGCTGGCCGCCGGCGAGGCGCTGCTGGAGCCCGGCGCCGAGGTCGTCTACGCGTGGCCCGCATTCAGCGTCTACCCGCACCTGGCGGCGGCGTCAGGCGCGCGGGCGATCGAGGTTCCGCTGGACGCAGACGAGCGCCACGACCTCGACGCGATGGCCTCCGAGATCACCGTGGCCACCCGGCTGGTGCTGGTCTGCAACCCCAATAACCCCACCTCCACGGCGCTCGGGCTCGACGAGGTGGAGGCGTTCCTGGGGCGGGTCCCGCGGCACGTATGCGTGATCCTCGACGAGGCCTACTGCGAGTTCGCGCTCACCCTGGGAGATCCGGCGGCGTCGCTGGAATTGCTGGCGCGCCATCCCAACCTGGTGCTGCTGCGGACCTTCTCCAAGGTATACGGGCTGGCCGGACTGCGGGTCGGATATGCGCTGTGCGGCGCCGGGGACTTCCGCGTCGCGGTCGATCAGATGCGCCAGCCGTTCTTTTTGAACATGGCCGCGCAGGCGGCCGCCGTGGAGGCGCTGCGCCACCAGGACGACGTCGAGCGCCGGGTCACCCAGACGGTCGCCGGGCGCCTGGAGGTGGAGCACGGCCTGCGCGCGCTGGGCCTGTGGGTGGCCCAGTCAGACGCCAACTTCGTCTGGGTCCTGGTCGCCGACGGCGACGATGCCGGCGACGTGGAGACCGAAGTCGTGCGCGGGCTCGCCCAACGGGGCGTGCTGGTGCGGGCGGGGACGGCGCTCGGCCGCGCGGGGGCGATGCGCGTGACGGTCGGCACAGAGGCGGAGAACCGGCGCTTTCTGAGCGCGATGCGCGAGCTGGTGTAAACGTTCGGGGACTTGGGTTGGCAGGCCGGCGCCGGTCTGGTACAAACCCGGGCAAGCGCATGAGCGACCAAACCCACACGTCCGCTTGCAGCACCCCTTACGCCGCGGCCGGCTGGTCCTGCTATCTGCGCTTCTACGCCTGGCGATTTAGCTAGGCGCCCGGCCACAGCTCCCCTGCGCCCGCTTGCGATGGGCTGACTCGGAGGCCGGGCGCCGCAGATCCGTTGGCGCGGATTTCAGTTGTGGAATCCGCTGGCGCGGATTCCACCCGGGTCAGCTTGGCTGATCCAGTTCACATCGGACTACCCGTAAAGTTGCGTAGGCCCGGAGTTGCGATCGAACGTCGGAGCTCCGGATCGCCAGAAAGGACCAAGAAATGATGATCGTGATGAAGCCGACGGCCACGCCCCAGGAGGTGCAGGCCGTCATCGACCGAGTAGAGAGTGTCGGTGCGCGAACGCACATGATCCGCGGCGATGAGCTTACGGTGATCGGCGCGATCGGCGACCGCGAACACGTGGCCCGCCTAGCGCTTGATGGCACCGCCGGCGTCGACCGGGTGGTGCCGATCCTCAAGCCCTACAAGCTCGCCTCGACCCAGATCAAGCACGGCGAGCGCAGCGTGTTCGAGATCGGCGGGCGCAAGGTGGGCGGTGGCAACTTCGTGATGATCGCGGGCCCGTGCACGGTCGAGGGCCGTGAGCAGACGCTGGAGACCGCGCGAATCGTCCGCGACGCCGGCGCGACCATGTTCCGCGGCGGCGCCTATAAGCCGCGCACTTCCCCCTACGCCTTCCAGGGGCTCGGTCAGGAGGGTCTGCGCCTGCTGGCCGAGGCCAAGGCCGAGACCGGGCTGCCGATTGTCACCGAGGTGATGGACGCGCGCGACCTCGAGCCGGTGCTCGAGGTCGCCGACGTGATCCAGATCGGCTCGCGCAACATGCAGAACTACACGCTGCTGTCGGAGATCGGCCGCTCCGGGTGCCCGGCGCTGCTCAAGCGCGGCCTGTCAAGCACGCTGGAGGAGCTGCTGATGGCGGCCGAGTACATCCTCAAGGAGGGCAACGAGTCGGTGATGCTGTGCGAGCGCGGGATCCGCACCTTCGAGACCGCCTACCGCTTCACCCTCGATCTGATGGCCATCCCGGTGCTCAAGCAGATGACCCATCTGCCGCTGATCGTCGACCCCAGCCACGCCGCGGGTCGGCGGGACCTGGTGATGCCGATGTCGCTGGCGGCCGCGGCCGCCGGCGCGGACGGCATCATCGTCGAGGTCCATCCGCGTCCGGACGAGGCCATCTGCGACGCCGCCCAGCAGCTCCCGGCCGACGAGTTCGCCGGTTACCTCGAGCGCGTCCAGGCGGCGGCCGCGGTGGCCGGCACGACGCTGTGGCGGGAGCCGGTCACGACCGGCGCGCTGGCCTGACGTGGCTCTCGCCGGTACGTGGCGGAGCGACTCGGTTCGCGACCAGCGGATCGAGCGGCTGGAACCGCTCGCGGCGCCGCGTGCGCTGATCGAAGAGCTACCGCTGAACGACGAGCACGTCGATGTCCTGCTGCGCGGCCGCTCAGAGGTGCAGGCGATCCTCGATGGGCGCGACGATCGCCTGCTCGTCGTCGTGGGGCCGTGCAGCGTGCATGACGTCGACGCGACCCGGGAGTACGCCGAGCGTCTGAGCGCGCAGGTCAAGCGGCTGGATTCGGACCTGTGCGTGGCCATGCGGGTCTACTTCGAGAAGCCGCGGACGACGATCGGCTGGAAGGGGCTGATCAACGATCCCCACCTGGACGGCTCGGGTGACGTCAACACCGGCCTGCGGATGGCGCGGCAGCTGCTGCTGGAAGTGCTGGCGCTCGGGCTACCGGTCGGCTGCGAGTTTCTGGACCCGATCACCCCGCAGTACATCTCCGACGCCGTCTGCTGGGGGGCGATCGGCGCCCGGACCGTCGAGAGCCAGATACACCGCCAGCTTGGCTCCGGCCTGTCGATGCCGGTCGGTTTCAAGAACCGTACCGACGGCGACGTGCAGGTGGCCGTCGACGCCGTGCGCGCCGCCGGCGTCTCGCACGCGTTCGCCGGGATCGACGTGAGCGGCACACCGGCAATCCTCTACACGCGGGGCAACCAGGACTGTCACGTCATCCTGCGCGGAGGGCGGCGAGCGCCGAACTACGGCGCCGAGTCGACTGCCCGGGCGATCGAGCTGTTGCGCGCGGCGGGGTTGCCCGAGCGGGTAATGATCGATCTCTCCCACGACAACAGCGGCAAGGATCCAGAGCGTCAGCCGGCCGTCGCCGATGCGGTGGCCGGCCAGATCGCCGCCGGCAACCGGGCGATCGTCGGCGTGATGCTCGAGTCTTTCCTGGTCGCCGGGCGCCAGGACCTCGGCGGCCCAGGAACGTTGGTCTACGGTCAGTCGATCACTGACGGTTGCATCGGCTGGGACACCACCGTCGAGGTGCTCGGCGGCTTGGCGGACGCGGTCCGGGCACGCCGCGGCGTGGCCTAGTGGCCGCCCACGCAAACGCGCCCGCATTCGAGCGGCCTCCGGCGGCGCATGGCTTTGTCCTCGGAGGCTCATGCAGCGCTGCTGCACCTCGCCTCCTGCGTCCGCGCCAGGCATCCGCCGGCGACCACTCTCGGTGCGACCGCACTTACGCGGCCGACCACTAGCCACCGCCCGGGCATGCGGATTGCGGTGATCGGCATCGGGCTGATTGGCGGGTCCGTGGCCCTGGCCGCGCGCGAGCGCCTGGGCGCCACCGTCAACGGCTACGACGAGAGCAGCAGCGCGCTGCGCAGCGCGCTGGAGCGTGGCGTCCTGGACCGCAGCTGCGAGACGATCGCCGATGCCGTCACCGACGCCGAGGTGGCGTTCGTCTCGGTGCCGGTCGGCCGGCTGCCCGAGGTGGTGGGCGAAGCGCTCCGGGGGGCGCCCCAGGACTGCGTGGTCACCGACGTCGGCTCCACCAAGCGCGCCGTGATGGCGGCCCACAGCGATCCCCGGTTCGTCGGCGGTCACCCGCTGGCCGGGGCCGAGACGGCCGGCGTCGAGCACGCCCGGGCCGACCTGTTCGAGGGATCGACGTGGTACCTGACCCCGGGCTCGAACACGATCGGGCTGCTCTACGAACGGCTCTACCGCCTGCTGCGCGGGCTCGGTGCCCGTCCGACGGCGATCGACGCCCAGACCCACGACCGGATCCTCGCGGCCGTCTCGCACCTGCCCCACGTTTTTGCCAACGTGCTGGTCGCCCAGGCGGCCGGGACGCTGGCCGCCGGGGACGAGCGGCTCCCGGCGACCGGGCCGAGCTTCCGGGACGCCACCCGCGTGGCCGGCGCGCCCAGCGCGATCTGGACCGACATCTACCTCTCCAACGCAGACGCGCTGACCGCCGAGCTGGACGAGACGCTGGTGCGCCTGCGAGCGATCCGCACCGCGCTCGCCGCCGGCGACCGGGCCGCGATCGCCGCCTGGAACGAAGACGCCGCGCAGGACCGCCGCCGGCTGCTGGAAGCCCAGCTCGCGGGCGGCCCGCTGTTCGAGCTGCGCGCATCGGTCCCCAACCGGCCGGGGGTGATCGCCCAGCTGGCGCTGGAGCTCGGCCGGGCCGGGGTCAACATCGCCGACATGGCCCTGTACCCGGCCGCGGACATGAGCGAGGGCGTGGTGGCGCTGTGGGTGGCCGGCGATCGGGCGGCCCAGCGTGCCGAGGAGCTGGTTGGCGGACTGGGATTCCCGGTGGCGCGAGCATGAACGTCCGCTTCGAGCCCGGCGTCCGGCTGCGCGGCCGGATCGCGCCACCCGCCGACAAGTCGATCTCACACCGCGCCGCGATCATCGGCGCGATGGCGTCAGAGCCGGTAAGGGTCGTCAACTATCTGGACGCCGCCGACACGCGCTCGACGTTGCAGGCGGTGGCGGAGCTGGGCGCGATCGTCGAGCGCCGCGGCGATGACCTGCTGATCCGCGGCTGTGGTCTGCGCAACGCGCAGCCGCCGCCGGCGGTGATCGACGTCGGCAACGCCGGCACGCTGATGCGACTGCTGCCCGGCTGGCTGGCCTTTCAGGAGGGGGCCAGCTTCACCCTCGACGGCGACGAGTCGATCCGGCGCCGGCCGGTCGATCGGATTGCCGAGCCGCTGTCGCTGATGGGCGCCCGGCTGGATGCGCGTGAGGGACGCTTTGCGCCGTTCACCGTGCATGGCGAGGGTCTGACCGGGATCGACTACGAGCTTCCGGTGCCCAGCGCGCAGGTGAAGTCGTGCGTCCTGCTGGCCGGGCTGTCGACCAACGGGACGACGGTGACCGAGCCGGTGGCCAGCCGTGACCACACCGAGCGGATGCTGATGCGCGCCGGCGCCGCCATCACACGGCAGGAGGCCGGATCTGGCTACATCACCACGGTCGCCAACACCGACGAGCTGGAGCTGGACCAGATCGTCGTGCCCGGCGACCTGTCCTCGGCGGCGTTCCTGATCACGGCCGGCGTGCTGGTGCCCGGCTCGCGGTTGGTGCTGGAGGGCGTCGGCGTCAATTGGACGCGGACCGGCTTCTTGCGGATCCTGGAGCGGATGGGGGCGATCGTGCTCGGCGAGCTGGAGCCCGAACGGTGCTCTGACGCCGACGAGCCGCTGGCCGACCTGGACGTGCGCAACGCGCCGATCGAGGGCACCGAAGTGGCGCCGCACGAGGTTCCGTTGGCGATCGACGAGCTTCCGCTGATCGCGCTGCTGGGCTGCTTTGCCGAAGGCGAGACGAGCGTGCGCGGCGCCGCCGAGCTGCGGGTCAAGGAATCTGATCGGATCAGCACCGTGGTCGACGGCCTGCGAGGACTGGGCGCGGACATCGAAGCGCTCCCGGACGGGTTCGTCGTGCGCGGAGGCGGAGGGCTGCGCGGCGGACGGCTGCAGGCGCACGGCGACCATCGCCTGGCGCTGCTGGGGGCGGTCGCCGGGCTCGCCTCCCAGGAGGGCGTGGAGGTGGTGGGGATGGAGGCCGCTGAGGTCTCCTATCCGCGCTTTGCCGATGACCTGCGGGCGCTGGCGTCGTGACCGTCGTGGCGATCGACGGGCCGGCCGGGGCCGGCAAGTCGACCGTGGCGCGGGCGGTCGCCGACGCGCTGTCGTTCACCTATCTGGACTCCGGGGCGATGTACCGCTGCGTGGCCCTGGCGGCGGCGCAGCAGCGCCGGGCGCCCGCCGAGGTGGCCCCGGCGTTGAAGATCGAGCTCGGCGGGCAGGTGCGCCTGGACGGCCGTGACGTCAGCGCCGAGATCCGCACCGCGGAGATCTCCGAGGCGGCGTCGCGGGTGGCGGCCGATCCGCGGGTGCGCAGCGCGATGGTGGCCGAACAGCGCCGGATGCTGTCCAGTGGTGACTGGGTCGCCGAGGGACGCGACATCGGCACCGTGGTCGCGCCGGAGGCCGAGATCAAGGTGTTCCTCACCGCCAGCGCCGACGAGCGCGCGCGCCGCCGCGCCGCCGAGCTCGGCGTCGACCCGGCCACGGTGCTGGCCGAGCAGACGATCCGTGACCAGCGCGACTCAAGCCGTGAGCATTCCCCCCTGACCGCGGCCCCTGGCGCGACCGTGCTTGATACCACGGGGTTGGCGTTCGAGCAGGTCGTGGATCGGATCGTGGGCCTGGTGGCGCAGCGGCCCCGCGCCGGTGCGGGCTGACAGAGCGCAAAGGGGTTTGCAGACCGGTGCACTAGCCTGGCCTGGTGATGAAAGTCGCGATCGTCGGATATCCCAACGTCGGCAAGTCCTCGCTCGTTAACCGCCTGACCGAGTCGCGTGAGGCGGTCGTGCACGAGCGCCCGGGCGTGACGCGCGACCGCAAGGAACTGCACACCGACTGGAACGGGCGGGCGCTGACGCTAATCGACACCGGCGGGATCGACCTGGAGGACCGGGACACGCTGGCGCGCCAGATCCAGGCTCAGGCGCGCGCGGCGCTGGCCGACGCCGATGCGGTCGTGCTGGTGGTCGACGCCAAGGCCGGCCTGCGCGCCGGCGATCAGGAGATGGCGGACCTGTTGCGCCGCTCGACGCTGCCGGTGATCGTCGCCGCCAACAAGATCGACTCGGTCGGCGACCTGGCACTGGCGGCCGATTTCCACCGCCTGGGGCTCGGCGAGCCGATCGCCGTCTCAGCGGCGCAGGGTCTCGGCACCGGGGACCTGCTGGACGAGATCGCGGCGCTGGCGCCGGAGGCCGACGCGCTCACCGAGGACGACGACGTCGTCCGCCTGGCCCTGATCGGGCGACCCAACGCCGGCAAGTCCTCACTGGCCAACCGGTTCGTCGGCGCCGAGCGGGTGATCGTTTCACCGCAGGCCGGGACCACCCGCGACGCGATCGATCTGCCGATGACGTTCGCCGGCCGCGACCTGATCCTGGTCGACACGGCCGGATTGCGCCGTCAGGCGAAGGTGGGGGAGTCGCTGGAGTACTACACCGCGCTGCGCTCGCGCCGGGCCGCCGAGCGCGCCGACGTGGCGCTCGTGGTGTGTGACGCCACCGACGGCGTCACGACCCAGGATCTCCGCGTGGCCGAGATGGCGATGAAGAGCGGCTGCGCCACGGCGCTGGTGCTCAACAAATGGGATCTGGCCGAGGACGTCGACCTTGACCACGAGCGTGCCCACGTGAACCGCAAGCTGCGCCTGCGCCCTCGGGTGATGACCGCCAGCGCCAAGACCGGCCGGCATGTCGAGCGGCTGCTGATCGAGGCGGTGGGATTGGCCGATCGCAGCCGCGCGCGCGTCCCGACTCCCCAGCTCAACCGCTTCCTGTCGGAGACCGTCGCCGCGCGTCAGCCGCCGGCGGGCTCGGCGAAGGGGCGGGGCCAGGGCCACCGGCTGCGGCTGCTGTTCATGACCCAGACCGCCGAGCGCCCGCCGCGTTTCTCGATCCAGGTCAACTCGCGGGCCCGCGTGACCCGTGACTACGCCTACTTCCTGGAGAACCGGCTGCGCGAGCGCTACCGGATGGAGGGTGTGCCGGTGATCATCGATTTCGTGGAACGAAACGAGCGGCGCTCAGTGGGCGCGCGCGACGCGGCTGCTTAGTGCACTGTTGCACCAGTGCACCCAGTGCACCCAGTGCACCCAGTGCACCCAGTGCACCCAGTGCACCCGTGCACCGTGCACTAGTCTTTTCCGACTGCGGTACCTCCTAATCCCATGACCGATCTTTCTGAGAATGAGTTTTTGTTTACGTCGGAGTCGGTGACGGAGGGGCATCCG
>CALAQT010000567.1 GCA_937888775.1 uncultured Actinomycetes bacterium
AGCGGTGGCGCGGGCGCAGCCGGCGGCTGGTCATCGAGCTCGGCCGCGAGCGGCGCGCTCGGAAGCCCAAGCGCCTCCAGCGTGGATGAGCCCACTTCGATCTGGTCTCCTTCTCTCAGCGCACGCCCGTGGCCAACGCGCACGCCGTTGATCATCGTTCCGTTCGATGACCCGGTGTCCTCGATGAAGAACAGTCCGCCCGGGCCGCGGGCGATCCGGGCGTGGCGCCGTGACAGCCGCTTGTCGCCCCCCAGGGCGCCAGGCTCGCCGAAGCCCCGGCCGATCAGCAGCTCATCGACCAGCATTATCTCCTCGCCCTTGGTGGGTCCCGCGACGACCCGCAGCCTAGGTCCTGGGCTCGGCACTTCCGCGACCGTTGGCGCTGCGATCGGCACGGCGGTGGCCAGACGGGTCGCGGCCGGGGCGGCGGGGACCTCGATCTCGAACGTCGTCTGTCCGACCCTGAGAACGTCTCCGCTCGCGACGATCCGGGCGTCCGTCAGCCGCTGTTCGTTGATCCACGTCCCGTTCGTCGACCCCAGGTCCTCGACCGTCGGGCGCCCGGCGCCGTCGATGAACACCCTGGCGTGACGCCGCGAGAGCCGCTCGTCCCCCCCGAGGCGCCCCTGCTCAGACGCCTCTCGCCCGAGCACCAGCTCGGAATCGACCGTGATCGTCTCGCCGGTACACGGCCCCCCCGTGCATCGCAGCACTATGTTCAATTTGCGCCCCGATTCCTCGCTTCGGCCTCAGCGACCCGGCGGCAGCTTACTGCCTGGCGCCGGAGGATTGGGCCGGCGGCGAGACGCCGACCGACGAGCGGCTCCCCGGCAAAGCGGCCAGTGCGATACCGCAGCTCTCACAAAAGGCGCCGCGCCGTGTGCGATGACCGCAATTGGCGCACGTAATGATCGGCGCATCCTCGATCAGCAGTGCCTCCTCGAGCAGCCCGACGTGAATCACCTGTCGCAACCACAGGAGCGCCAGCACCGCCAGCACCGCAATGATCGCGAGCGCGAGGCCGCTGGCCACCGTGATCTGCACCACCGCCGTGACGACCAGAAACGCGGCGCCCGCTGAAATCGCGATGTACAGGGATCCGAGACGGCCGAGCGCTCGTCGATCTCGGATCGGAGCGCGCAGCTTCAGCCATACGGCGCCTGCGCTCGCACCCATCGCCGCCATCGTCGCGAGCGGAAGCGCGATCGCGATGACCGCCAGCTGTACCAGCCACGGGATGACGGAACCGGGTGGACGGAGCCCGTGGCCGAACGCCGACAGCGCTTGCACGATGACCTCGGCAGCCACGAAGGCGGACGCGCTCGCGGCGGCGAACGTGGCGCCGTCGAGAACCGTCGAGAAGCGCGGATATCTCAACATCGCCAGCGGCCCAAGCAGGATCAATGCGACGCTGATCAGCGGGATCACAACGCCGCGGGTAAGGACGAAGGTGCCGTGGCCGCCCACGAACACCTGACTGCCGGACGGCGACAGGCCCTTGGCGATCAGCGCGGTCACCACTCCGGCGGCGAGGCCCCACACTAGCGTGGCGCCGATGACCGGTAGCGACTGGTCCTCGAACACGTTGATGTCGACCATGTACAGCACGACCAGTACCGGCAGCAGCACCGCTCCGGCGATCAGGGCGACGGGGTAAAGCTTGGCTAGCCCGAGCACGAGCACCGTGGCCAGGCCGAGACCCAGGCAGGTCCGAAACATGGCCATCGACGGACGCGGCAGCTGCGGGAAGATCGTCGAGACGATCGTCGGGCGCAGGACGCTTTCGTTCGGGGCGGCCGCGAACGCGCGCCGCACACCTGAAAGTGAGGACGGGTCGATCCTCAGCACGCCCGACAGACCTCGTCCCACTGCCGAAGCACCGGGCACCCGGCTGATCCCCGACAGCGCCGACACGCCACCCTCGTGCTCGTGACCACAGCGGATGCAGAATCGGCTCGCCGGAACCTCGTTGCCGCAGTGCTCGCACGTTCTAAGTGCCATGCGCAAACGATCCTAACCAGCGGGCGCCAGAAACGCGACCGCTTGGCGCTTTGCGCTTCAGGTGTGGACAGAGTTGGGCCTTCGCCGTAGTCTGGCGCGCGTGCGACAGCTGGGGCCTGGGGATGAGATAGCCGGCTACCGGATCGAGGCGATCGCCGGACGCGGGGGCATGGGACTTGTGTACCGCGCCCGCCAGCGGCGGCCCGACCGGACCGTCGCGATCAAGGTGATCGCGCCCGAGCTGGCGGCCGATCCGGGGTTCCGGGCCCGCTTTGAGCAGGAGTCGGCGACCGCCGCCGAGATCGAGCATCCGAACGTGATCCCGGTATACGAAGTGGGTGAGGAAGACGGGCTGCTGTTCATCTCGATGCGGTTCGTTCACGGGGTCGACCTCGGCCGCCTGCTGGCGCAGAGCGGTCGGCTCGATCCGGAGCGCGCGGCGCGCCTGATCTCGCAGGTGGCGGATGCGCTCGATGCCGCCCACGCGCGCGGGCTGGTGCACCGCGACGTGAAGCCGGGCAACATCCTCGTCACCGACCGTGACCACGTGTATCTGACCGACTTCGGCCTCACGAAGCGCACGACGGATTCGCACGGGATGACACGGACGGGGATGTTCGTCGGCACCGTCGACTACATCGCTCCCGAGCAGGTCGAGGGTCGCCGGATCGACGCGCGCGCCGACGTCTATGCGCTGGGATGTGTGACCTATGAGCTGCTGTCGGGCACGGTGCCGTTCCCCCGTGATTCCGACGTCGCCAAGATCTTCGCGCACGTCAACGACCCCCCTCCGCGGCTGCTCGGCGTTCCCGAGCCGCTGGCCGCGGCCGTCGAACGGGCGATGGCCAAGCGCCCGGAGGACCGGTTCCTCTCCGCCGGCGACTTCGGCCGTGCCGTGCGTGCCGGTGCCGCGGGCCGCATTATCGCGGACGGGGATCGCACGGTCGCCACCGGCGATGCGGCGATCGCCGGGGCGCACGCGCCGACCGAGCTCGCCGGATACCCGCCGGCGACGATCGGGCCGGGCGCGCCGACCGAGACCGACCGGCCGACGCCGGCCCAATACGCGCCGACCCCGACCCCGACGGCGCACTCGGAGCCGACGGCTGGGACCCAACCGTCGCGCCGAAGGTGGACGCTGGGGGCTGGGGCCGCCGCGCTCGTGGCGGTCATCGGCGTCGGTGTGGCGATCGCGCTCGGCGCGAGCGGCTCGGGCCCGGCGACCACCACCACCACGACGACGACCACGACGCCCCGGACCACGTCCTCGACCTCGACCTCGATTTCGACCACGAGCACCGCGCAGCCGACGGCAAAGCAGATCTATAGCCCCGCGAACGCGAGCGGCGGTCTTGCGGTGTCCGCACGCTCGGAGGGGGGCTCGTGCTTCGGCAGCTCAAACGTCACCACGCGCACCGACGCGTACCGCTGCATGTCGGGCAACCAGATCTACGACCCCTGCTTCTTCGTTAATCAAACCCAGGTTCTGTGCCCGAACAGTGGGCCATGGACGAATCGCGGCCTGTTGCTGAACGTTGGCACGCTGCCCAGCGCCCCCGGCACCCAGGATCAGGGGACCAATGGCCAACCTTGGGCGATCCAGCTAGGCACCGGCACCAACTGCGTGGCGATCAGCGGCGCCACGGACGTGATCGCCGGTCAGCGGCTTGGCTACGACTGCTCGGGCGGAGTCGGCCTGTACGGCAACGTCCAGCGCTCGGGCCCCGCCTGGACGATCTACGTCGGCACCCCGCACAGCGCCACGCTGTCCCTGCGCCCGATCGCGGTCGCGTGGTTTTGAGCTTAAGCCTGGATCCGCTGCGGGGCGCTTTGGTGCAGCGCTGACTATGCCGAAGTCGTTCGTAGCCTCGCAGCCAGGATTCGCCCCAGGTCGAGCAGGATCCGCGTTGCCAGATGCGGGTCGCGGGCGGCGAGCGACTCGAAGGCTTCGAAGGAGAGGCGGAGCACCTCCCCGCTGGTGACCGCGCGCGCCGTTGCCGGTTGTCGGTCTCCGTCGATGAAGGCGAGCTCTCCGAGCTGCGCCGGCGCTTGAACGGTGGCCGGCGGCGACTGTGTTCCGGACAGCTCGACCAGGCCGACGGTGAGCAGGTAGAGCGCGCGGTCGAGGTCGCCCTCAGCGAACACGATCTCCCCAGCACGGATGTTTCTGGTCTGCATGTGTGAAAGCAATGTGTTCCACTCGCGTTCGCTGCAGTGGTCCAGGAAGCCCGTCTCGGACGCTGCCGGCTCCGCGGCAGCGGTCGGGTACGTGAAGAAGACTCGCGTGTCCATGATCGCCTTTCAGCTCGCTCCGAGACCGACGACGCTGACGGGAGCGAGGGTCTTGCCCCGACCCACTCGCTCGAGCGCGGCCCACCTTCCGGCCCGGAGATCCTCGATAACGGGGTTCACGTCCCATCCTTGCTTGACTGCACTCGTCACATGCGATACCTCCTGCGAGTAGCCCAACAGGATCGCCCCGGTGACACGGCCATCGGAGATCACCAGCTTGCCGTAACGGAGCGCACTGTCGTCATCTTGCACGATCACCTCATCGCGGTCGCTGGCGGGCTCGATCTGTCCGATCGAGGTCAGCTCAACGCCAACGACCTTCAGCACCGTCACGGGGATCGTCCCGCGATACGGGTTGGTGCTTTCGAGCACCGCCGCCTCAGCCGCGACCCGCGCCTGCTCGACCGCGGCGGGCCACAGCCCCGCTACCTGCCCCTCGAACTCGGCGACGTCGCCGGCTGCGAAGACCCGATCGTCGCTGGTCTTCATGTGCTCGTCGACGACCACGCCGCGCCGGACGTCGAGTTGCGCTTGATCAGCGAGCGCGACGTTGGGGGCAATACCCGCGGCCGCGACGATAACGTCGGCCGGTGCACTCCGAGCGTCCTTGAGGACGACCTCGCTCACGCTACCGCTGCTGGCGACCGCGGCGGTCTCGGCCCGCGTCCAGACTTTGATCCCGAGCCCCTCGATGTATCGGAGCAGCAGCTCCGCGGCCCGCTCGTCGAGCTGGCGGCGCAGCAGCCGGTCCGAGCGCTCCAGAACGGTCGTCGCGAGCCCGAGCTTGTGTAGCGCGTACGCGGCCTCGAGGCCGAGCAGTCCACCGCCGGCGACCACCGCACGGCGGGCACCGTGCACCTGGATGAACGCCCGCAGCTCCAGCGCGTCGTCCGCGGAGCGCAGCACGAACGTCCCCGGTGCACCCCAGCCGTCGATCGGCGGAACGAAGCTCGAGCTGCCGGTGGCGAGGATCAAGCGATCGTATGCGAGCCTCTCCTGGGTTCCCAGCAGCACTTCACGTTCGTCGCGGTCGATCGCCTTCGCGCGCGTGTTGAGCCACAGCGTGATGTCGCGCGACTCGCACCAGGAGTCGGGGTTCAGGTACAGCCCCTGCATTGCCGAGCGGCCGTACACGAGGCGGGTGATCGCCATCCGGTTGTACAGCTGATGGATCTCGTCCGCGACGATGTCGATTGCGCACTCGGGGTGGTTGCGACGCACGTAGTCGGCGGCAGTGATGCCGGCGATCCCGTTGCCGATCACGACCACTCGTTGCACCGAGCGGTCGAAGTTCAGGCGCGCGATCTTGCTCGGCGACGGCTGCGAAGCTGTCTCGGGGTCGAGCGAGACGGAGATCGGGCCCTTGATCCGGCAGCAGCAGGCCATGCGCGTGTTCTCGGCGAGGCCGAGGCGTTCGAGCGTTGCGGCTTCGTCGTCGGAGACCTCTGAGATGTTCTGCATCCCGTCCACGATCGCAACCGGGTCAGCGCCGCATACCCCCATGCGGCAACCCGCCTCGATCTGCAGCCCGTTGGCCTCGGCCACTTCGAGTACGGTCTGGCCGCGCTCGACCACGATCCGCTTGTCGTCGGGAACGAATCGGACTTCGGGCTTCCCGATCCCCGCGGCGGAGTGGCTTGCGATCGACCGCTGTCCGGCGCCCGCCACGGGCTTGGCGGCGCCGGCTTTCTTGAGAAACGCGCCCTCCTTGATGTAGGTACGAGCCACCCATAGCGCGGTCAGGCTGAACAGCACCACGCGCGCGACCCACGTGAGAGCGGTGGGCGACGACTCGCTGGCGAACGATTTGAAGATCGTCGGGAAAGCGAACCAGTAGAAGATGTTGATCGCGGTGGCGCCGTAGATCGTCGTCAGCTTGTGCGTCGTTACGCCGACGAACGCATCGAGCAGGGAGAAGACCGTGACGCCGGCCGCCGCGTACAGAGCAAGCTCGCCGTACATGAGCCCAACCGAGATCTTCGGCACGTCGGGGACCTTGAAGAACCCGAGCACGAGCCCCGGGAAAGCGGCGATGAAGAACTTGCGCCCGGCGCTCCAGCTCGGGTCATCGTCGTTGAGGTCGGCCAGGTAGGCGACGCGCGGATTGAAGTCGTAGCAGTTCTTGGTGCAACCCACGCACGGCTGGCAGTGACTGTTCCCGACCAGCGCGAACGGCGTCTGACCGTAGATGCGCTGCACCGGCAACAGCGGACAGATCGAGCTGCACCATCCACTCTTGCCCTTCAGGAACATCCCCCCCAGAAACGCGCTGGCGAGCGCGTACACCAGAAGCAGCGCGCTCAGCGGACCATTGGTCTGGAGCCCCACCTTACGCAGCGTTATGAAGACGACGAACCCGGTGATCGCAACGCCGTAGCCGTAGCGCTTGAGCCACGCGGGGGGCTCGAGTGCGCGCGTGATCCCGAGCACACGAGGGGTCTGGTTCGACGCCGCAAGCGGGCAGATGTTGCGCCACAAGCCCGGCGCGACGAAGAACAGGATCGGCAGCAGCGGGATGCCGATCCCCCACATGATCTTCAGCCCGGTCTTCGGAACCACAAACAGGAGCACAATCACGATCCAGGTCGCAAGCAGTCCGGCCCCGCGGACCACCCACCACGGGCGGATCGAGAGTAGAGACGGGATCTGCGTGTAATTCGGGAACGGGGGAAGGCCGGCACGCTGCGTTCTCAGCGCCCTCCAGCGGTCGACGAGGCCGGGCTGGCGGGGCCGGGGTGGCCTCGGCACGCGGACCTCCCGGCGCTCTGCGGCCGGAGCCGGAGCGTCAGCGGAGGCCGCCACCAGCTCGAGCATCGTCGCGCTGAGCCGTATCTGGTCGCCGAGAGCGAGCCGGCATGCCCGGTCGATCCGCGCCCCGTTGACGAACGTTCCGTTGGTCGACCCCAGGTCTTGCACCCAGACTCGGCCGTCACCGTCGAAGTAGAAGCGAGCGTGCTGACGCGACATCTTCTCGTCCTCAAGCGCAGCCCTACCGAGCGAAGTGCGGCCAAGCGTCAGCTCGTCGTTGAACGCAAGCGTCTCACCAGGCGCGCCGCGAGGTCGCAGACGTAGGTAGGCGATGGCCATCGCTAGGGGCGTCCTGGAGTCGTGGTTTCGGCGGCCCTGAGGTCGGCCATTTTCGCGATCGTATTCGATCTAAGCCAACGCGGACGCGCTTTTGCGGACGGCACGAGCAACCGGCTGGCTGGGTCTCAGCCAGATGGCGCGGCCGCGCGTGAGGTCACCCCCGCGTTAGCAGGGCTTTCCCCATATCGGGGAGGCAGGATTTGAAGCTGCGACCGCCATTTGATGAGCGACTCGCCGACCCGAAGCTGGTCTCGCTGAGCTGGCCACCGATCAGAGCGCCGCCTGGGTTCCGCGGTGGTTTTGCGGCGCCGCTGGTCAGCGTGCGTAGAGGTCGTCGAAGACGTTCGCGAGGATCTCCAGCGCGATCGGCGCGCCGCCAGATAGCGCCTCGCGCAGGTTGCCGCCAAAGAGAGCCCGGACCCTGGAGAAGACGTGCTCGTCGGCACGCTCGAAGGGCTCGCGCAGGTCGGCGGGCACGGGCTCGCCCCGGGCCTCCAGCGCGCGGACCCGCACGCCGAGCTGCACGGCACGGCACGGCGGAGATCCTCGCGCTGCTCGGGCGGAACTTGTGTCATCGCCAGCGCCTAGAGCTGCTCGAAGATGCGCGGCACCGACGGGACGTAGTCGGGATGCACCTCCATCAGCTCGGGGATGATCTGCCTGGTGTCACCGCCGTAGTAGGCCAGCGCGGCGCCGACCCGGAAGGCCGCGAGCTGTGCGATCTGCGCGAACACATGCGCGAGAGGGAGATAGAGGTAGGCAACCTCGCCTGGCAGCAGCGTCTCGATCTCCACGACGATCGAGCAGAGCGACATCGCGTTGCGGTGCGACAGCACGCAACCCTTCGGTGGGCCTGTCGTGCTCGACGTGCAGATGATCAGCGCGGGATCGTCGGGACCCCGGCGTCGCGGCGACGCGAGAGCTCCTCGCGGTCGCCGCCCGACGCCGCGATGGCGTCCATTGCGACCACTCCCTCGGCGGCGTCGCGACCCTCGATGACCAAGACGCTGCGCAGCACCGGGAGCGCCTCGCGGACCGCGTCGATCTTGGCGAGCTGCGCCGCGTTCTCGACGATCACCGCAACCGCTCCGGAGTTCCCAGCGACCCACTCGCATTCCTCGGGCGAGTTCGTCGGGTAGATCGGTGCTGTTCTGATCAAGCCGGCGCGACGGACCCGGTCGGCGCGGGTTCTTACGGATGGCAGATGCCCGGTTGCGGCCTAGAGTACTGATGTACGAACATACGTTCCGAAGGGAGCGTCGAAATGGCTCAGATCACCACCGAGCGTAGTCCGGTTGTGGCTCAAGCGACTCATCGGCGTGGCGTCACAGCGGCTCGTCATGTGACGGCGGTCGATCGGACCGCCGAGTTGTCCGATGACGTGTTGAAGTCGGCCGAGGCGGGTCAGCGAGCGGCGATCGAAGCGGTGCGCAAGTTTGTCGACACAGTCCTCAACTCCGCGATGGAGATGGCCGACGGGCTGGTGCACACGCAGTACGACTTCATCCGCAAGGTCATCGACAGCGCTGCCAAGTCGCTGAGCCGCCGCGACGGCACGAAGTCAAACGGCTGAGGTGAGCCATTGACTGCAGCAGCCAGCGCATCGGGCGCGCGACCATAAGAGTCGGACTCCGCCGCGATCCTCGATCGCGACCTCACCCAAAACGAACCGTGACGCTACCCAGAAAGCGAACTGGACCGTTGTCTACACCACCGTTTCCCTCAACGAATGAGTTGGCTGCGCGTGGCGCGCCGGTCGAATCCCGAGACGGTGCGCACATTCGCGTGCGCCAGGGCCGCAGCTCTGACAGAGAGCTTCTGTTGCGCGGCTTTGAGCGACTCAGCAACGAGTCACGCTACCGCCGGTTCCTTGCGCCGATGCCGGAGCTCAGCGAAACGATGGTGCATTACCTGCTCGAGGTCGACCACCACAACCACGAAGCAATCATCGCTCTTGAGGAGGGAACCGGCGAAGGGATCGGGGTGGCGCGTTATATCCGCAACACCAAGTGCCCCGACACGGCCGAGGTCGCGGTCACCGTGATCGACGACTGGCAAGCACGAGGCGTCGGCACGCTCCTGCTCGAGGTCCTCAGCGAACGAGCACGCGAGGCGAGCATCACCACCTTCACAGCCCTGATGTTGGCCACAAACCAGGACATGATGGATGTGCTGACGAATCTCGGCCCATTCCGAATCATCGACCGCGAACTCGGCACAGTCGAGATCCAGATGCCAATCCCCGAAGTCGGGCTCTCACCCGCCCTGCGCAAGCTGCTAGGCATAGCCGCCCTCCACGACGTCGCCGTAGCGCCCGGCGCTATGACTCAAGCGACCACGTGACGCATCCGGGGTCTGCTCGGAAGTCTGCGCTTCGGCGAAGAGCGTCCAGATGCCGCCGGAGACTGCTGGTTCTCCCTGAGGAGAGCAGCGGTCGCCGGCTCTCTGCGGACTGCAGCGGGCGCCCCAGTCGTTCAGGCTTTCCCGTCGGGTGCGTCCGTGTCCTCTAGCGCTGGGTGTCAGCACGAGGATGTTCGGTTGGCTGCACGCAACACGATCAGCAGCAGGAAGTCAGGATCATGAGCACGACCAGTCCGTGGGCGGACATTTGGTCAGCCTCATCGGCGGGACAAAACTGCGCGTCCGTCGAGCACGACGAGCAGAATCACGACGATCCCGACGACGGTAGTGGCCGTGTTCGACCACGATGAAAGCTGCGTGGAAAGGATCATCCAGGCGCCAACGAGTACAACAGCGATCTGAGTAAGGCTCATCAGGTATTCCTTTCAGACTGGCTTTAGGCGGCGCCGCGGTCATCCACCCAGGAAATGGATCGCCACGGCGACAGCACCCGAGGAGAACCTGCCGACGATCCCCTCACGTACACCAACTGCCGCGCCACCGCAGGGCATCGCGCCCACTGGCTTTCAGCGAGGGTGACGAATGGCCAGCTTGGTGACGGCGAGAGCATCTTTCTGAGCTACTATTCTACTGGAAGGTAATATTACAATCCGGTAGCTTATTGGCGCGATGTCTGTGGCGGTTCGTGTTGCCAGGGTCGCGAGACGCCATCGCACGGCCGAGCGGATCGGCGGGAATCCGATATGAGCGGTATTGAACAGCGGGGCGCAGTTCTGATGATGGCCGCGGCTCATCTCCGATGATGGCCGCGGTTCATCATTCATGAAGTGGGCTGGCCTTTCAACTTTGGGTTATGGACCCCGGTTTGTTGGGGACCGGTTTGCTGACGGCGTTTGCGGTCAGGGAAGTGCTGCAGTCACGCGTTCGGTCGCGCCGGGTGGCCGAGAGTGTCCTGCGGTGGGCGATTCGGCGTCTTTATGCTGGTGGCGTGTCAGCCGAGACGCCGCGCCGCCCTGTTTCGCCGCTGCGGGGTCGCAAGAAGGTGCCCCGTGTGGTCCGCGAGCGCGAGATGCTTGAGGTGGCCGGACGCGTGTTCGCGCAGCGTGGCTTTCACGCCGCCTCGATGGATCAGAGCCAGCGGACTCGTGTCCGGAGACGGCGACCTGACAGGCCTCGCCTCCCTTGTGCCACCGGTGCTGACGCCCGGCGCGTTCCTGGAGCTGCTTCGGTAGTCGCGCCAGACCGCCTGGCGTGGATTGCAAGACGCAGGACGTCCGCGACTCGTCGAGGCGGCAATTTGGGGCTCTCTCGGCATCGATGTGGTCAGTGTCACGGTGAGTGGTGCTCGTGCGGTAGGTGGAGGGTGATC
>CALAQT010000568.1 GCA_937888775.1 uncultured Actinomycetes bacterium
TCCATCAACTCCAGCTCGCGCAGATCGAGCACGATCGGCTGGTCGTGAACGTGCACCCCGCGCAGCGCCTGCTGCAGCGCCCGCAAGTCGCGACAACCAGCCCGCCCGCGACAGCCACCCGGACCGCGTCGCCGGGCGCGCGGGATACGCTCAGAAAAACCGCGGGCCGCGCTCCTACAGGTGTCCAACACGAATCCTTCCGAGGTCGCCACCGCTTGGTGCGGCTCAGAAGGCTCCGCTGCCGCCCGCACCATCCGGTCAGACCCCGGAACCGATGCCGTCGTCACCAGACAGAGTACACCTCCCATCGCCGCCACGAGCGGGCATCCGGTGCTTAAGCCTTGACAAACAGCCATCCAGAAGAGATTAGGGGTCCAGCCAAGATAAGGGCGAAAAGCACATCAGCGCTACTGAGAGCCTCTCAGCGGTCTGAGCCGGCCCTCGCGTCTGACTCGACGGACCTCCGGCGCCTTCGACGGGGCAATCTGGCGCCGATCAACCCTCGAAATCAGGTTTCCCGGGCTCGGACCCGCCGCCTGATGTGCTTTTCCGCAGCACCTTGGGGTCTATAGCGAGTTCGTACGCAAAACCGGGTTAAGCCGCGAGAGCGGGCATCGTATTGAGCTCGCGGTGGGCGCCGCGGTCGCGTAGCGACTCCAGAAGCGCGATTCGGTAGCGGCCGGTGAGGGTGATGTGGTCGGTGCCGAGTGGGCTGAGCCGCTCGATGTCTGGGTCGTCGATCGTCAGGGCGCTGGCGCTGGCGCTGGCGCTGGCGCTGGCGTGGAGTGCGCGCTGGGTGTAGATCGTGTTGTAGAGCACGATCGCGTTGACGATCAGGCCGACGCGCCGGACCGTCCGCTGGTCGATCCCGCAAACGAGACGCCACCCCGAGAGCTCTTCGGGTACACCTTGAGCCGGATGCCTTCCCACCTCCGAGCGCTCGGGGTCGAGGTTAACCGACAGCCACCCTCAACATCAACAGTGTGAGGCCTCGCTGCCCTGTTGCCGCGGCAACGAGGGAGCGCGCCGAGCCGGCACCGTGCGCCGGCGTCACCCCCGTTGAGAGCCACCGGTGCTTAGGATTAGGAGCTAGCGATGCGACTCGCTCGGTCCGGGGCCGGGGTCTCGAGTCAGCTGGCCAGAGAATGAGAGCCACGGCCGCAGCTACGGGTGGTGCACGGGAAGATTCACGGGCCCGGTTGTGCGGTGGTGGCTGTCGGGCCCGTAGAAACCACCCGTACCGTCGCGTATAGACGCTCGATGCGGACGGCTGTGCCGGGGCGTAGCGTCGGACTCGGATCACCGACGGCAAGCACGTAGCGTCGGACTCGGATCACCGACGGCAAGCAGGAGGGCGGCCGCCATCAAGAAGCGCAGCGCCTCTGACTCGAATGGAGAGGGCACATGGGCGTGATGGCGGACTTCAAGAAGTTCCTGATGCGCGGGAACCTCGTCGAGCTAGCGGTGGCATTCGTGATCGGCGCCGTTTTCGCGACGCTGATGAAGGCGTTCATCGCCGACCTGATCACGCCGATCATCGCGTTGATCTTCGGCAAGCCGAATTTCGGGGCGCTCTCGTTCACGATCAACGGGAGCCACTTCGCCTACGGCGACTTCATCAACAATCTGATCACGTTCGTGACCACGGCCGCGGCGGTCTTCTTTTTCGTCGTCAAGCCCTACAACGCACTGATGACACGACGCACGAAGGAGGATCCGGACACGAAAGAGTGCCCGGAGTGCACGAGCGCGATACCCGTCAATGCGCGCCGCTGCCCGCAATGCACCGCGCAACTCGCCGATTCCCAGACGGTTTGAGCACTCGGGACTAGCATCCGCTGGTCGTCGCCGCCCGTCACTTGGTCAGCACGCAGCTCGCCCAGCGATTGCAGAAAGGACAACAACGCTCCAGCACTGGCTTCCCTTGAGGGATTGGCCGCAGCATGCTGGGCGGCAGCGCCGAAACAACTGCTCCGCTACCCGAGCAGCATCGCGGCCGGACGGGTGGCCGACTATCGCTCACCGGCACGAGCGACCCCGACAGCCTCAGCCCCGTGCGGCGCCGAGGCGGGTCGGCGATGCTGTCGCGGTGAGCGTTTGGCATCGGACGCCTGCGATTCGTCTCAGACAGTTGCGCGATCCGCCCACCAGACTGAGAGTGTGAGCGAAGACCTCAGCTTGGCGTCTGAGCTGGCCGATCTCGCAGCGCAGATCGCTCTGGCGCGCTCCCACGCCCGAGACTTCACGACCACTTCCAAAGCCGATGGGTCGCCGGTCACCGACGTCGACCGCCAGGTCGAGCGCGCGCTCGGTGAGCACATCGCCCGGCACCGACATGCGCGCGCGGTCGTCGGCGAGGAGTACGGCCCCAGTGGCCTGTCTGAGTTCTGCTGGCATCTGGATCCGCTCGACGGAACCAGCCGCTTCGTGACCGGCCAGCCACCGTGGATGACCCCGATCGCGCTTCATCATCCCCGCCGCTCGTCTCCGACCTCACCTCATCGAGGCCCTCGAGCGGGGGATGCGGCAAACGATGGAACAACTGCTATAGGAGGCAGGCGATGACTGACGTGCGCGCGAGAAAGCCAGCCCTGGACAGACCGGAGGCGTACGCCGAGGCGGCTAGCGCGTTAGCGCCGGAGACGGGAGCGCTCGACCTTGACCCGGCGCTGTTCGGGCGGGCGCTGGCGAAGGCGGCGGCAGGCGCAGCGCGGCGCCCTGCGGCAGTGGCCGAAGCTGGCATTAGCTGCGCCGTCGACCTGACCCGCGCGACTCTTTCCATCGTGCTGCGCGCCCTTGGACAGAGCGCGCCGGGGCCGCTGCCCCCAGACGGCGCGGATCGTCGGTTTGCCGACCCGGCGTGGGAGGACAATCCGGCCTTCTTCTGGCTTCGCCAGTCCTATCTGATATTCCGGCGGCTAGCCGAGGATCTCGTCGCCGCGGGCGATCTTGACGAGCCCACACGCGCAAAGGCGGAATTCGCGGTCAGCCTGCTGGCCGATGCGCTGGCGCCGACGAACCTTCTCCTGAGCAACCCGGCGGCACTCAAGCGGGCTTTTGAAACCGGGGGGCGAAGCGTGCTCGTCGGCGCCGGCAACTTTGTCGGCGACCTTCGGCACAACGGGGGCCGCCCACGCCAGGTCGACACGAGCCCGTTTCGGCTCGGCGAGAACATCGCGGCGACGCCGAGCAAGGTCGTGTTTCGCAATGAACTGGTCGAGTTGCTGCAGTACCTGCCCCAGACCGACGAGGTCCACGCCGTCCCGCTGTTGGCCAGCCCGCCGTGGATCAATAAGTACTACATCATGGACCTCGCACCGGGCCGCAGCCTGATCGAATGGGCGGTCCAGCACGGTCGCACGGTGTTCGCGATCAGCTACCGCAACCCGGACAGCTCAATGTCCGGGGTCACGATGGACGACTACTCCACGCACGGTATGCGTGCCGCGCTTGATGCGGTGAGTGAGATCACGGGCTCAGAAACCGTCGACATCCTCGGCGTCTGCCTCGGAGGCGCGCTGGCTGTCATGACGGCGGCGCAGCTCACTGCGGGCGGCGAAGATCGGATCGGCACGCTGACGCTGATCAACACGCTGCTCGATTACACCGAGCCGGGGCTACTCGGCTGCTTCCTCGACGAGGGCACGGTCGTCAAGCTCGAGCAGCGCATGGCGCGCAAGGGCTACCTCGATGGTGCCGACATGGGCGGCGCGTTCAACGCCCTGCGTGCCAACGACCTCATCTTCAGCTACGTGGTCTCCAACTGGCTGATGGGCATGGAGCCGCCGGCGTTCGACCTGCTGGCGTGGAACGAGGACTCGACGCGCCTACCGGCCGCGATGCACTCCTGGTACCTGCGCTCGTGCTACATGGAAAACCAGCTCGCGAACGGCACGATGGTCCTCGGGGGCCAGCGACTCGACCTCAGCACGGTCAAGCCGGACACCTACGTCGTCGCGGCAGAGCGCGACCACATCGTGCCGTGGCGCTCGTCCTACCGGACCACCGGGCTGCTGGGCGGCGACGTACGCTACGTCCTCGCGAGCGGGGGCCACATTGCCGGCATCGTCAGCCCACCCGAACCCAAGGCTTGGGTGATGACCTCCGACGAGAACCCTCCAAACGCAGAGGAATGGCGCAGAGCGGCGACTCGTAAGGGTGAATCCTGGTGGGAGGATTGGGCACGCTGGATGGCGGACCGCGCCGGCCCCCTCGGGAAGCCCCCGCGGGTTGGCGGCCGACGTCATCCGGTTCTGGCGGAAGGGCCCGGCGAGTACGTGCTCGGGTAGGAACCGAGCGGCGCGCCGACACTACCGTGGGACTCGGAGTTCCCCCGCGTCGTGTGCCGCGCGTACTTCGCCCGCAGCACTCTCGGCAGCGACCGAGCAGAGATCATCGTGTCGGCACACCATTACTTCGCTGCGCACGCTCAAGCCACTAGTTCGGCGCTGCTGGCCATCGCCCTCCGGCCGCTCGTGCTCCTGGGGATCAACCTTCACATCAGGTAATGGAGTGCTGTTCAGATCGTGATGCTCTGGCCCCGCCGATCTCCCACTCCGTAGCGCAGCATGCGACGGTTGGGCACCGCGATCGACCCGCGCACGCCCCAGAACTTGATCTGCATCGGGCTCAGGTCGTCTCGGGCGCCGGGGTCTCTACCGGCCAGAAGTCAACGAGCGCACCCTCGAAGTAGTCCGGCTCCAGCAGCGGGAGTGCCGTGACCTCCACTTCACACACTCCGACCTCGCCAAGGCGGGCATGGAAGCGGCCGTGCGCTGGACGTCCGCTCCGCAACGCGCTCACGATCGGCGCCGAGTCGGCCAACCGCGCCCGTCTCTGATCGTCGAAGGGCCCGACCTCGCGCGCCCATTGCTCGCGCGGCAACCGACCGACCTCCTCGAACCCGCGCCCGAGCAACGCTGCGGCCGCATCGTTGAAGAAAACAGCTGACCTTCGGCGTCCGTAAGGAGCGCCGGCAGCGCGAGGTTGGTGATCAGGTTGCGAGCCTGGACGAGCAGAAGCGGCTGATGTTTCGGCGCCGGCCCGGATCGTATTCCTGCGCGGCGCGAATGGCTGCGCGCCGGCTCGCTCGGCGGCTGCTACTCGTCGCTGTCCGGCGACGGCTGTGCGCCCGGGACCGCATCGTCGGCCTGCTTGGCGCGCCAGTCGCTCTTGACGGCTTTCGCCCGGTCGTCGAGTTCTTCGGAGCGCTCCTGCATCTCTGTGACGTCCGACTGCATATCCTCGATCGCCTCATCGAGTCTCTCGCGCTGGTGCTCCATGAGTCGATCATATCCCCCGCGGACGCTCCGCAAGTCCACCCCTCCGGGTCGGGGTTCGCTCGCGAGGCGAAGGGCGGATTAACCGACGAGCGACCTCCCAAACAAAGCAACGGAATCGGACCCTCCCGCGGGGTCGCCCGCTCCTCCTATTTTTGGGATAGAGCGAGCGAGCCACATCGCAGGGGGGCGGCCGCGCCGACGCAACCCTCCGAAAGCTCATGGATGGCTGATCGTTTGCATTCCGCAGCGGCGCTGGGCGCGCAGTAGTTCTGGCTTTTTCATTCGGCTTGCTGGACGGGCAATCCAAACCGTTGTTGCAGAGCGTCGGCGTCGATGCCCTCGTCGTAGCGCCGCTCCGAGCCGGGTCGAGTGAAGAGCACGATCCGCTCCGCCGGGAAGGTGGCGAGAATGTCCTCCACCGCCTTGACCGGATCGCTCTCACCGGTATCGCCGTGAGCATCCAATCCTGCCTCGTCGAGGCCCTCGACTGTCTCTCGCTGCACCAGCTCTGCCCGTCGGATCGCCTCGTCGGCGTCAGAGAGCCAAAAACGCAGCGCCGAACGGTGAAGCGCCGGCGCCACGACCATGATCTCCGCGTCATCGGCCGTCCCGCCAAGCGCCTTGCGCAGACGATCCGCGGAAATCGGCTCGCTCGCGATCACCAAGACCTTCATAAGAACCCTCCACTCATTGGCTGACGAGCCGGACGTTCGGCCGCAATGTTGGCCTCCGGAAGCTCTGAAGCACGCTCAAGCGTCCGTCGCTACGTGCAGAAAGACGTTAGCGTCACGAGAGCCGCTTCGCCGCTCTACTGGCGAGCATCGAGTGGGCGGCAGAGTTCACGGCGAGTCGCGGGAGCGCGGCAAGCGGCGCCGGGCGGATGCGCCGCGCACACTCACCCAACAGCGCCAAAGCGGCGGCGCGTCGGCCCGCTCGCCCGGG
>CALAQT010000569.1 GCA_937888775.1 uncultured Actinomycetes bacterium
GTGGCGACGAGATGCTCATCCTGCGATGAATGCAGGAGCGCCCACGCGGGTCGACCAGTGTGCTGCAGGTGCTCAAAGGCAGGCACCTCGATCCGCCGCGTCGAGACGGTCGCTTGGCGCGTCAAGCAGGCGTCACGACGATCACGCCCGCTCTCCCGGCAAACAACACTTTCTGCTGGCCCCGCTCGGTGTCCGCTGAGCGTTACGGCGCGCGACGGCGCTTTCCGTGCGTGGTAGGTTCATCGAGTGCCCTCCTTTGCGGTCGTTGGTGCAGGCTTCGGTGGTGTCGGTGCGGCCGTGATGCTGCGCCGAGCCGGTTATGAAGACGTTACGGTGTTCGAGCGGGGCGAGCGGGTCGGGGGTGTCTGGCATGACAACACATATCCGGGTGCCGCGTGCGATGTCCCGTCGCATCTGTATGAGTTCTCGTTCGCGCCGAACCCGCGCTGGTCGCGCCGGTACGCGCCGCAGGCTGAGATCCAGGCCTATCTCGAGGACGTGGCACGACGCGAAGGTGTGCTGCACAGGATTCGAACCAGCACCGAGGTGCAGCGGGCAAGCTTTGACGAGGCGCGCGCCAAGTGGGTGCTCGAGACGAGCGCCGGCGTGCACGAAGCCGACCTGCTAGTGACCGCGTGCGGACAGCTGTCGGTACCGAGCGTCCCGTCGCTGCCCGGTCTCGACGGCTTCGAGGGACCGGCCTTCCACTCCGCACGCTGGCGCCACGACGTGCCGATCGCGGGCAAGCGCGTGGCGGTCGTCGGGAGCGGCTGCAGCGCGATCCAAATCGTGCCGGCGATCCAACCGATCGCTGCACACGTCGACGTCTACCAGCGCTCCCCCGGCTGGACGGTGCCGAGGCTGGACGGGCCCTACAGCGAACGGGCTCAGCGGCTGTTTGAGCGCTTCCCTCTCGTCCAGCGGCTCGACCGGCAGGCGACCTTCGGGTTCATGGAGTTAGGCGCGCTGGCGTTGACGAGCCGGCCAAGGCTACGGACGCCGTTGCGGGCCGTCGGTCGGTGGCAGATAACCAAGGCGATCAAGGACCCAGAGCTGAGACAGAAGGTCATGCCTGCGGATGAGATCGGCTGCAAGCGGATGATGCTCACCGACGAGTGGTACCCGACGCTGACGCGTGCGAATGTGTCACTGGTCAACGACCCGATCCGCGAGGTGACACCGTCGGGGATCCGGACCGATGACGGCACCGAGCGTCCGGCCGACGTGCTCGTGCTCGCGACCGGTTTCAAGACGCACGGGTTCGTCGCTCCGATGGAGGTGCTCGGTACCGGCGGGCGCAGCTTGGCGCAGGAGTGGTCTGAGCTCGCGCGGGCGTACCTCGGCATGAGCGTCCCAGGATTCCCGAACCTCTTCCTCCTCTACGGCCCGAACACGAACGGCGGCACAGGTTCGGTGATCTACACGATCGAGGCGGGGGTCCAGCACGTCATCGAGGCGGTCCACGCGCTCGAGCGCTCCCGCGCGAAGACGATTGAGGTCCGCCGCGACGCGGCTGCGAGCTTTGACCGGGAGCTGCGTCACGCGCTCAGCACCACCGTGTGGCACACCGGATGCACCAACTGGTACGTGGACGAAAACGGCAACGACCCGAACCAGTGGCCGTGGACGTGGAGCACCTACCGGCGCAGGACCGCCCAGCTCGCTCCCGGCGCCTACGAGCTTGACAGAGGAGCCGTTTCTCGCTGATCGCTGCGCAACCAGCGAGTCGATCCACGCATAGGATCGGCTCACAGGTCGGACACGACCTCCTGGGGCTTCACGCTGAGACCCGGTCGCCTGCGGCAAGCTCCACGGTGCTTGCCAAACGCGCTCGCGAGCAGCGCAGCGTCGTTCGCTTGGCTTTTGGTGAGCCGGTGCGGGCACGTCGGACCGGGTGCCCGGTTTCCGCGCACAGCAGCGAGGTTGTCGTCGACGTCGTGCTGCTTGGTTGGTCGCCGAGCAGTCTGCTTCAGTCAGAGGCCGTCGGTTAGCTGCGGCGTCGGACTGAGCGGCGTCCGAGCTCCGAGGCGGCTCGCATGGCGCGTGGGGTGCGCCGCGCGATCTGGAGCGCTATCCGATCCGAGAGCCGCATCTCCCGCTCCGTGGATCCGCTTCCTGGGGGCTGGACGGGTCGGTCTGCGGGATCACCGACTGCGAACAGCCGCCAGCGACCGGCAATGCCCTTGAGCTCGTGCTCGCCGCGGTCCGTGAAGCGAAGCCCGGAGCCGACGACCAGGTCCGCGACTGTCCTTGAGACGAGGATCTCGTCCGCTTCGGCCAACGCGCCGACGCGAGCGCCGATATGGACCGCCATGCCCCCGACGTCGTCTCCGATCAGTTCGCACTCGCCGGTGTGGACGCCCGACCGGACGCTGATGTCCAAGTCATTCAAATCGGTACGGATAGCCTCCGCACAGTGAATCGCGCGGGCCGGCCCGTCGAACACCGCCAGCATGCCGTCGCCGAGGGATTTCACGATCCGGCCTCCGTGATCGGCCACTTGCTCGCGCACCGCCCGGTCGTGACGCTCGAGTAGTTGGCGCCACGCGCTGTCGCCGAGCTCCGAGGCGCGGTTGGTCGACCCGACGATGTCCGTGAAAAGGATCGTCGCCAGCGCCCGCTCCCGGCTTGCTGAGCCGCGGGAGCCGGTCACGAAGCGCTCGATCTCTCGTACCGACTCCTCAAAGTCGCTAACCCAGAACATGTGATCGCGGCCCGGCAGGATCCTCAACTCCGCGCCCGGGATTCCGTCGGCGAGAATGCGGGCGTTGAACACGGGAATGATGTCGTCCGCGTGGTGGAGGACCAGCGTGGGCACGCTGATGGCTTCGAGCACGCCGCGAACGTCCATCTGCCGCGTCGCTTCGATCACGCCCCGGATCAGCGCGGGGCTGGCGGCTGCTCGTTCGAAGGTCGCGAACGTCGAGCGCTGGAGCCGGCTCGCGACGCTGGGGGCGTAGTAGTCGATCAGCTTTCCCTGTCCCCAACTCTTCAAGAGGTCCGCGTGGGCGGCCTGGACGCGCCTCTGCGCGGCCACGTCGGCTGGGTCACTGAGCTCCTTCTCGGCGATGCCACCCGAGATGAACGCTCCGTAGAGCACCAGTGATTGGACGCGATCGGGGTGCGTGGCGGCTAGCACGAGGCAGGCCGAGCCACCCTCTGAGAAGCCGAGCAGCGACGTGCGCTGCGATGACGATGCGTCAAGCAGGAGCAGGATGTCGTCGCGTCGCTCCTCAAGCGTCGGAACGTGCAGGATCGGGTCAGACAGTCCCGTGCCCGGCTTGTCGTAGACGATCACACGGGCGAACGTCGCCAGCCGCCGGAAGAGTCGGGCAAGGTCGGGATCCGCCCAAGCCAGGTCGAGATGGGACGCCAGACCCGGCGCAACGAGTAGGTCGGGCCCCGCTCCGAACACCTGATAAGCGATGCTAACCCCGTCCGGCCGGGCAAGATAACGCGTCTCGGGCAACTGCACAGCGCGAGCCTAGCCGACGTCACCCGCACCCGCGGGCGTTGCAGCTCTGCCTGGACCAGGCGAAGCCGCAGCAGCGGTTGTCGGTGGGAGCCAGGGGAGCTACCCTCGCGCCGATCCTTGTAGAAAGGCACCCATGGCGACCGATACCACTCCAACCATTCGCGAGCGTCGCGAGGCGATCGTGCGGGAGCACGTGGAGGCAGAGAATCGCCACGATGGCGAGGCGACGATCGCCACCTTCGACCATCCCCGCTACGAGATCATCGCCACGGGGGAGATCTTTGACGGCGCGTCCGAGGTTCAGTCGTTCTACGACGAGAACTACGGCGCGTTCCCCGACTTCACAGTCACGATCGAACACACCCCAGGCTCAACCGGTCCTCGCAACAGCTGCTGTTTCAGTAGTTCAGAAGTGATTCTTTATCAGGTGAGCCAGATGGTCTCCCACCGTAGAGCGGAGACGACCCCGAAGGGGTCGTACCCCGCGATGCCGCTCAGGGTGAGCAGCGCTTCCGAGGGCGTGAGCGCGTTCGGCTGTGAGACGAGCCGCGCCCCTTGCACGCGCTCGCATCCCATGGCTGGGGACATCCGTGGACGCGCGGCGCTGCTCTTGTGGCTGGGCCAGCTGGCGGGGATGGGATTCTGGCTGACCGAGCTCGATGTATTCGGTAACGACTTGCACGTCTGCGCTCTGAGCACAATGGGGGCGCGACGCCAGGGCGTCGATGTGCAGACACGTGTCGTCAGCATCTTCGACTACAGCGATGGGTTGCAACTCGAACGATGGATCTATCCTGACGATGCTGCTGCCTGGGACGGGATCTTCACTGACTAAAGTCGTAGCGGCGATCGCCGAAGCCTGGCTATGCCGCGCACGGATCTCAAGCCTCCCCTGGGGACCCTTCTCGCCAGCGCCCGGGCCTGTCGTTCAGTCGCGACTTCGGGACCACGCAGGTGACCGTTGCGTCACCCGGAGGCGCGGCGAGCGTGGCTCCGGAGCGGACGCTGCTTCGACCCGGCTGCCGGACCGGTCTGAAGGTCGTCAGCGTCTCCGGCAAGGGAGTCATAGATGCTGCCCCTTCTCGCTAAGGACGAGGTCTGGTGACGGGACGAACTGCTCCCCGCTAGCCGGAGAGCTGGACCTTCAGGTCCGATCCGGGCGCTTACCGTCACGCGCGTGTGACGTGGCGCGCGATTGCGCTGGTAACGATCTGCCACCGGCTCGGATCAAGGGGGAGGTGGCCCATTCGCTCGACGGCCACCAGCGTTGAATCCGGGATCAGCTCGGCGAGCCGCTCGCTTCCATCGAACGCGATCACGCGGTCGCCGGTTCCACCGATGATGAGGGTCTCTACGTGTAGTTGGCCCAAGAGGTCAGCGTGGGTTGGTGTAGTGGTCAGGCCGAGATGGTTGCTCGCAACCCCGGCTTGAACGCACTGCATATCGGCGTTCGGCGCCCGGTCCACTTGGCGTTGAACGAAAGAAGCCAGAACGTCCTCGTCCACCGGGTCAGGTTGAATACAGAATCGGTGAAAGCCCGTGAGCCACTGGGTGATGGCCTCTCGTGAACGGTCTGGCGGAGGCGTACGGAAGGGCCCGAAATCAGGGTTGACCATGCCAGTCACACCGTCGCCAGGTCCAGTTCCCATGAGGGTGAGGGTCTGAACCAGCCCGGGATGTGCGATAGCGACCCGTTGTGCGATTGCACCACCGAGGGAGTGGCCGAACACGTGCGCCGAGTCCCATCCGACTGCTCGGACGAGGCCGGCGGCGTCGGTCGCCATATCCGACAGCATGTAGTTGACGCCGGTGAGGTCACCGCCTAAGACAGCACCGAGACTGGGGGCGGGTCCTCTCTCTCGAGACGAGTGCCCGACATCGCGGTTGTCGAAGATCAACACCCGCATCCCTGAGCCCGTCAGAGCATCGATGAAGGGCTGGGGCCACGACGACAGCTGTTGGTAGACGCCGGCGATCAAGATGATCGGGATTCCGTCGACGGGACCCAGAAGCTCGTAGCAGAGCTCAACCTCGCCCAGGCGCGCGCGCATCGGTTTCGTCACATCAATCGCCGTTCCGGGGCCCGATCAAATTCAGAGTCCTTTGCGACCATCGCCTCGGGCGAGTGAGGACGGCTCTGGCCACGAGCGCTGGTAGGCTGCGTCGGCGCTCACGCTAGCCACGCTGTCCTCGGGTGATGCACTAAGGACACGTCGACCGACACTGAGTGGGGTTCCGTCCGAACAAGGAGTTGGCCATGACCGTTCTCGTCACGCAGGATTTGCCGGGCGTCACCGATGCCGATTATGCCGGACTTGTATCGGAGCTCGGATCGAAGCTGGCCGAAGCGCCGGGATTTATCTCCCATGCCGCCGGGCCCGTCGACGGAGGCTGGCGGGTCAATGAGCTGTGGGAATCCAAGGAGGCTCACAGCGCGTGGTACTCCGGTCACGTCGTGCCGATCATGCCCGAGGGAGCGCCTCCGACCCCGGTGGTGGTGTACCAGATCACGAACATGATTTGATCCGGCCGCAGACCCTGACGCGGCCATCTGGCCGAACCCAGAACGAGCCTCAGGTCAACGAGCTGGAATCTGAGGGGCGCCGCAAATTGCCCCCCTACTTCCATGATGAGCACGGGTAGTTTCGAACCACCGTCTCTCGGTGTGAAGCGAACGTTGACGCACTGAAACAGGGCATTGCAGCGAGATCGGCAACTGAACCTGTAGTCGCTGGCTTGGAGGCAGACCGCGGTGTGCCGACCTCGCGTCCACGGGCACGCAGGGTCTGCGGCTCAGTCTGAGTGGAGCGTCGGACAGGGGCTAAATAAGGAGCGTCGGATGCTCGCCTCGACAGCAATCCAGGGCGAGAAGCGCGCTCGCCGTCAGCCCTGCTCGTCGCCACAAGCGCGCACGCTCCGCGTCGCAGACGGATCGGTCCGATCGTTGCTCGGGCCGCTAGCTGAAGGTCGGGAAGCTGCAAGCACCAAGGCGGTCGCGCTGGCGTCGACACCAGAACTGCTGCTTCAGGCGTCAAGCGGCAGTGCGCACCGCGCACCATGCCGCCGCTCAGGAGCCGGCAGGCCGTAGCCGCACCAGCCCACGGGCTACCTATGCAGATCGGCCATTGTGCTCGCCGCTGTGCGAGCCCCGCTCTCGGCGAATCCCGCGCCGTCCCCGCCAAGCCGCGGCCCCACTGCCGCTGCTCGTCGATAGCAGCGGCCTGAGTCGAGCGGTCAACTACGTCAAGACTCCCGGGGTTTGGTGAACGCAGAAATGGAGTCGGCGACAAGGAGACGCGCACTGATCTCGATGCGCGACGAGGGTCGGCTTCGCTGAGCGTGGACCTGCGGACCGGGCAGGGTTGTGCGCGACAGGAACGAGGCGAGATGCGGCTGGCTGGCCCCACGCTCACGCGGGTGCCTTTTCTGGCGGCTGCGGTGGGCGGTCCTTCAGCTTGACGGCCGTGCAAGCGCTGCATAGGGTTCCTGGGATGCGCCGCACATGGACTGGCGTCGGGGGCAAGCGAACGATCGTGGGCGTGGTATGTCTAGCGGTCGCGTGTGGCCTCGCGGTCGCCGGCGTCGGTTCGGCAGCGCCACGGAGCCGTGGGCGAACCGGGGCGGCGGTTTCGTCGTTCGTCTCGGCGTATCCGCTCTCGGACGCGAGCGAGATCGACCGCTACTCGCTCGCCAGCGGCCAAAGTCTCGGGGTGCTCGTCCAGATCCCGCCGCTGAGGTCCACCGCCTCGAGCTCGACCGTCTCGACTCCGCATCTGCTGGCCAACGGCGACTACCTGCTCACGCTCGGTCATGGCGAGGTGTGCCGCAGCTCGCACGGCGCCTGTCATGCGATTCCCAACTCGTGCTCGAGCGAGGTGGAGACCCTGGACCCGGTCTCCGGAAAGCCCCGGTCACTGTTCAGCGTGTCGGGCGTCTGGCGGGTGCTCGACGCCGTACCGAGCCCCGACCGCCGCTCGGTAGCGCTCGTCGAGGAGGGCTGCAGCGGAAGCGCGACGCAGTTAGAGGTGCGCGATCTGGCGACCGGACGCTCGCTGCTGGTGACTCGCCAGCTGTCCCAGTGCGGCCTGGGCTCAGACGTGAGCTGGAATCCGAGCTCAACCACGCTCGTGTTTGCCTACGCGCCCCATCCCAACCTGAACGACTATCCGGCCGGGTGCGAGCTCGCCACCGCCGCAGCCGGTCGCACGACGCGGCCAGCGAGCTGGGCGATGATCCGCGTGCGGGCGTCATGCGGGTTTGAGGCCAGCGCCTTTGACTCGACCGGGATCGTCGCCATCGTGGGTTGCAGCGACAACGACGGTGGCACCAACAGCACGCTCCTGCAATACAGCGGCCGCGGCCGGGTGCTGGACCGCCGGGGGCTGGACTCCTTCGATCCTCCCCAGTACGGGCTCGAGGCCCAATTGGAGAGCGATCCCGCCGCGCACGCCGTGCTCGTCAGCGAGATCATCACCGACGATCCCGACGTGTCGGATGTGTGGACGTTCAACGGCACCACGCTGCATCACGTCGACGACTACTTCGGCGACGCGATCCTAGCCGAGCCGTGACGGGCCACTGCTCGGAGAAAACGTCACGTGCCCGGCGAGCGCTCCTCCTCTCTCGTCGCCAAGGGGGCCACACGCCCAGCAGGTCCGGTTGCGCTCAGTCTGTCACTTCCCATGCGCGATCCGGAAGCACCGGCAGAGCGAATCGCAGGCCGCCAGAGGTCGCTTGAGCCGGTGGCCTCTGCGCCGGGGACACATAGGCAAGGCTCGGATTCTCCACGCACGCCTGCGAGCCCTGCTCCCGGCGGCGACCGAGCCCGCCGCTGTTAGCGCCCGACAACACTGCGTCGTTCCCTCGCGGACCCCTGCTTGCTTCGCCGCCAGGTCCGGATCCCGCCCAAAGCGCGCCGCTTCGGAGCGTCAGTCAGATGCTCGCCGTATCGCCAGAGCAGGAGTCTGTTCTCGCGCGTGTAGCCGTGTTGGTCAGCCGCTTACGCGGTATCGAAGATGAACGACGCCGTTTCGGAACCGGCGCTCGTCGAGGAGTTCGAGCTGCGCGCGGATGTTGTCGGGCAGTGCGCGCTTGCCGCCGCCCACCACGATCGGCCCGAGGAACAGATGGCACTCGTCGACCAGCCCCAAAGCGAGCGCCTGGCCAGCGAGCTCGGCACCCCCGATCGTGATGTCAGCTTTGGAGGTCTCCTTGAGCAGGCGGACCGCATCGGGGTCGAGGTCGCGCTCGATCTGGGTCCTCGCGCTGGATACCGTCTGAAGGATCCGGGAGTACACGATCTTCTCCG
>CALAQT010000570.1 GCA_937888775.1 uncultured Actinomycetes bacterium
TTGGTCTTGAGGGTTTGGGTCGCGTCGGTGACGGCCGCCTTGCGGGTGCTTAGCTCCTCGATTCGTTCTATGGCGAGCGCGACGACCGGGTGCGTGGGGTCCTCGCGCTCCTCCAGTCTTAGTGTCTGACGGCGTAGGGAACGCTCGATCTCGCGTAGCTCGCCCTGTAGGCGTTCAAGCTCGGTGTTGTGATCCTCCCATGTGGAGGCTGTCGCGTCTGCGAGTTCGTCGCGCAGGAGGCACAGCCGTTCCGGGCCGAAGACTCGGCGGGCGAGGAAGGAGAGGATCGGTTCGAGCAGGTTGTCCTCCTTGATCCCGAGGACTTGGGGGTGCTCGGCGTACTCGGCGGCGGCGGATCCTCGCCTTCTGGAGACTCGGCGATCATGTCTGTGCCCGCGGCGAGCCGACCTTGCGCCGCCTGGGCGCGGCTTGACCCGCCCGTGTGCGCGCCAGTTGCGCGCCAGTCCCATTGCGGAACGGGCGGTTTCAGGCGGTTTCTAGCGGCATCGCGTCACTCGCCGACACCCGCCTACCGTGGGCTCGTTTCCCCGCAAATGCGGGGACAATGGCTCTCTAGAGCGGCAAACGAACACGGTCGGGCCGGCGGCTCTTGGTCGCCATCGCGCTGCTGTGCGTGTCCGGGACGGTCGGCGGCCTTGCGCTCGCCGGGACTTTCGGCGGGCAGCGGTGGCCCCGCGCACAGAGCGGGTGCGCCTCGGCGGTCACGGCTCAGAACTTTCTCGTGTGTCAGCAATGCCCGGTTTGCAGGGGTTTCCGACCTCTCCAGCGGCCACACACGCGTGCCTGGGCGAGAGCTGAGGGCGCGTCCAGACCGTCCCCCAGCAGTACTCGGTCACGAGCTCTGCAGCGGCCGGAAGATGTCGTGCGGATCGGACGTCGCGGCCTTGACGTAGTCGCTGCCGAGCACGCGTGTTCGCATCTCGATCCCAATCTCCCAGCGGTCCCGGCTCATGACAGCGACGCCCACACGGTCTTCGTCTCCAGATACCCATCGAGCCCCTCGCGTCCGTGCTCGCGTCCGACGCCCGAGCTCTTGACCCCACCGAACGGGACCGCGGGATCGCTCATTCCCCAGCGATTCACGTACACCGTTCCGGCGTGCAGCCGATCCGCGACGCGGTGCGCGGCGGACAGGTCGCGGGTCCAGATTCCCGCGGCCAGCCCGTAGTCGCTCGAGTTCGCCCGCTCGACGGCCTCATCGAGGCTCCGATACGGCGAGGCGACGAGCACCGGCCCGAAGATCTCCTCGCGGACGATGCGCAGATCGTCGGACGTCGCGCTGAAGAGCGTCGGCTCGACGTAGTAGCCCCCGCTGTCCTTCAGGACCGCGCTGCCTCCGGTGACGAGCTCGGCGCCCTCGCTGCGCCCGGCCTCGATGTAGCCGACGACCCGTTCGAGCTGCTCGGAGGAGACCAACGGCCCCAGCTGCGTCTGGGGCTCTAGACCCGGTCCGAGCCGGCTCCGGGTCGCCCGCTCGCTCAGCGCCGCGAGCACCTCGTCGTAGCGCTCGGCGGGGACCAACAGGCGAGAGCCGGCGTTGCACGCCTGACCGGAGTTGTAGTAGATCGCCTGGAAGGCACCCTTCACTGCTGCGTCGATATCGGCGTCGGGGAGGATGATTGCGGCCGACTTGCCACCGAGCTCGAGGGTGACGCGCTTGAGATCCCTGCCAGCCTTGCTCCCCACCTCGCGGCCGACCTCGGTGGAGCCGGTGAACGTGACCTTGGCGACGTCTGCGTGCTCGACCAGCTCAGCTCCCGTGGCGCCATCACCGGTGAGCACGTTGAGCACGCCCGGCGGTATGCCCGCGTCGAGCGCAAGCTCACCAAGGCGCAGTGCGACGAGCGGCGTCTGCTCCGCCGGCTTCAGCACGACCGTGCAGCCTGCCGCCAGCGCGGGCGCGATCTTCCACACCGCGATGAGGAGCGGAAAGTTCCACGGCACGATCTGGGCGCAGACCCCGACTGGCTCCCGGCGGGTGTAGCAAAGCATCTCGGGCTGGGTGACCGGCAGCACGGCGCCCTCAATCTTCGTCGGCCAGCCGGCGAAGTAGCGCAGGTGTGCGACGGCTAGCGCGACATCGACCGACAGCGCGAGCTTGACCGGCTTGCCGTTGTCGAGCGCTTCCAGTTCCGCGATCTCGGACGCCGTCTGCTCGAGCGCGTCGGCCAGCGCCAGGATCGCGCCCGACCGTGAGGCTGCGGACCCTGAGCCCCACGATGAGAACTGAAGTGCGGCGCGCGCGCTGGCGACGGCGCGCGCGACGTCCTGTCGGCCGGCGTGCGCGACGCGGGCCAGAACACGCCCGTTGGCCGGGTCGATAGTCTCGAAAGTGCGGCCGTCCGCTGCCGGCGAGCGCTCGCCGCCGATGAGCAGGTCGTGGACCGACGAGCGCTGGAGCCAGGCACGGGCGGCGTCGCCGAGGAGGGACGAGGATGACTCGGCGCCGGACTTGGTGGCGGGGATCATGGCACGCGATCGGGGTCGCGCTCCGGAGGCGGCCCGTAGCCGCCGCCGGCCGAGGAGACGGAGATGATCGTCTCACCTGGCGCCAGCACGACCCGGGCCCACGCTTCGAGCTCGACGATCTCGCCGTCGGCGGCGCGCTTGTATGGACGCAGCAGCGCTCCGGACTCTCCGCCGCGCTCGACGACGAGGTCGGTGAACGTTCCCCCGGTGTCGGCAGCG
>CALAQT010000571.1 GCA_937888775.1 uncultured Actinomycetes bacterium
GGTCGGCGTGGGCGGCGGCGGCCACGGCGGGCGGCTGGCCGGAGAGCACGGGCGTCTGGGCCCAGCGGTGGGCGAACTGATCGATGCTGCCGCGCTCGATCTCCTGCGCCAGGCGTTCGTCGGCGTCACGTCGGGCTTGGCGCAGCACGGGATCGGAGATCCCCGGACTGGCGCCGATCAGCACCAGGCGCGCGATCCGCTGTGGAATCGCCAGCGCCAGATGCAGGGCGATCCGCCCTCCCATCGAGTAACCGACCACCGTGAACGCGGGCGGCGCGAGCGCGGCGATGTCCCCGAGCACGGCTCCCAGATCGACGGGCACGGCGTTGGAGGCGCTCCCGTGACCGCGGAGGTCGGGCGCCAGCGGCCGGTAGCGTTCAGCCAGCTCCGCGGCCACGCCATCCCAGCTGGCGCCGGTCTGCGTGAAGCCGTGGAGCAGGACCAGTGATTCAGGCATCGATTCCATCATGACCGCAACCGACTCCCACCTGCTGCTGCGCGCGCTGTGCGACGAACTCGCGCGGTGCGGAATGCAGCACGCCTGCACCTCACCGGGTTCGCGCAGCACGCCGATCGTCCTGTCACTGGTGCGCGAGCCACGCATCGCGTGCTGGTCGCATATCGACGAGCGCTGCGCCGGGTTCTTTGCGCTCGGGGCGGCCAAGGCGTCGGGGCGCCCGGTCGCGCTCACCTGCACGTCCGGTACGGCGGCCGCCAACTTTGCGCCCGCGGTGATCGAGGCCCATCACGCCCGCGTCCCGTTGATCGTGCTCACCGCTGACCGCCCGCCTGAGCTGCGTGACGTCGGCGCCGGCCAGACGATCGATCAGCTCAAGCTCTACGGCGACGCGGTCAAGTGGTTCGTCGAAGTGGGCGTGCAGGAGGCCGGCGAGGCGCGGCTACGCTGGATCCGTACCCTGGCCTGCCGGGCCTACTGGACGGCACTGCAGGGACGTCCAGGGCCCGTGCACCTCAACATCCCGCTGCGCGAGTCGCTGGTGACCGACGCGCCGCTGCCTGAGGATCTGACCGGACGCGCGGATGGCCGGCCGTACGTGGTCAGGACGGCCCCCTCCCCAGCGCCGTCGACACCACCCCGCGGGCCGGCGGCCCGCGGCGTGGTCATCGCCGGACGCCACGAGCGCGGCGTCGAGCTCGGCGCGGTCACGGCCCGGTTCTGCGAGTACGCCGGCTATCCGCTGCTCGCCGACCCGCTGTCCGGAGCGCGCCACGGGCCGGCGGCGATCGCCCGTTACGACGCGCTGCTGCGCGAGCCGCCGTTCCTGGCGGCGGCTGCACCTGAGCTGGTGATTCGGGTCGGCGATCTGCCGACGTCCAAGGCGCTGCGCTCCTGGCTGGCGTCGCTGGATGGCGTTGAGCAGTGGGCGCTTGACCCTGAGGCCGCCTGGCAGGATCCGTCCTCGGTGCTGAGCCTTTCCAGCTCCGAGGACCCGGCGCTCACGCTGAGCTCGCTCACCCCTCAGACGCCGGCCGATCCGGATTGGCTGGCGCTGTGGCGCTCGGCCGACGACGCCGCCAGCGCCGCGATCAGCCGCGCGCTGGGCCAGGAGCTGTCCGAGCCATTGGTCGCCGCGCGGCTCGGCGATTGGCTGACGCCCGACGCCACGGTGTTCGTCGCCTCCTCGATGCCGGTGCGCGACGTGGAGTTGTTCTGGGCCGCCAGCGAGCTGAGCCCGCGGGTGCTGTCCAATCGCGGCGCCAACGGGATCGACGGCACCGTGTCCAGCGCGTTCGGGGCCGCCGCCGCGGCGAGCGGCCCGGTCGTCCTGCTGATCGGCGACGTCGCGCTCGCGCACGACCTGGGGGGCCTGCTGGCCGCCCGCCGACTGGGTCTGTCGGTGACGATCGTGCTGCTCAACAACGACGGCGGCGGGATCTTCCACTTCCTCCCGGTCGCCGGCCAGAGCGACGCCTTTGAGCAGCACATCGCCACGCCGCACGGGCTGGACTTCGCCCACGCGGCCGCCCTGTACGGCTGCGGCTACGAGCGTGCCGAGGAAGTCGAGCAGCTGCGGGCGGGGATCGAGCGTTCGCTGCGCGCGAATGCCACCACGATCATCGAGGTCCGCACCGACCGGCGGGACAACCTCGCTCTGCATCGCCGCCTGACCGACGCGGTCTCTGCCGCGATCGCCGCCTGACCGAGGCGCGGAGGTCGCCGTTGATCGAGGCGATCGCGGGCCGCGCATGCAGCCGAGCTGATCAGCCCGCCAGCAGCGGGAGCATCACCTGCAGCTTGACCTCTGACTCGGCCAGCTCGGCCTCCGGCTGGGAATCGCGCACGATCCCGCAGCCGGCGTAGCACCGCGCGACCCGGCCGCGCAGCAGCGCGCAGCGCAACGCGACGCAGAACTCGCCGTCTCCCCGCGCGTCGGCGAAGCCGACCGGAGCCGCGTACCAGCCGCGGTCAAAGCCCTCCAGCGCCGGGATCAGTGCCAGCCCCGGATCCTCGGGCTCGGCGCCCACGGCGGGGGTCGGATGCAGCAGGCCGGCCAGCTCGATCGCCCCCAGCGACGAGGCCAGCTGAGCCCGGATCGGGCGGGCCAGGTGCTGAATGTTGGCGACCCGCACGAGCCCGGGCTCCGGCGCGGTCGTGACCCAGATCGCGTGCGGGCGCAGGGCGCGGGCGATCCGGTGCGCCACGATCTCGTTCTCCTGGCGGTCCTTTTCGCTGCGCAGCAGTTGCTCGCCGAGATGATCGTCGACCGCCGGGTCCGCGCTGCGGCGGATCGAGCCGGCCAGCGCCACCGTGCTGGCGCGCCGCCCCTCCTTGCGGATCAGCAGCTCGGGACTGGCGGCGATGAATGTGGCATTGCCGCGCCCGACCGCGAACACGAAGCACGATGAGAACGCGTCGCGCAGCAGCGCGAACACCGCCGCCGGGTCGTGCCCCTGGGGCGCGTGCACCTCGACCTCGCGCGCCAGCACGATCTTGGACAGCTCTCCAGCGCGGATCCGTGACACCGCCCGCGCCACGGCCTCCTCGTAATGAGCCGGCGGGATCGGGCTGACGACGTCGTGACGGCCGATCGGCGAGGGGTCCAGCAGCGGCAGCGGCGCCTGGCGCAGACCGCCGAGCCGGCGGCTCACCCGGCCCAGCACGTCGGCCGGCGTGTCGTCGGGCGAGATCTCGGCGTTGACGGTGATCCACGTCGCACCGGCGCTGCGCGCCAGCGACAGCTCGGGGACGATCAGCGACGCCGGCTCAAACCCCTCCCAGCCCGGCGAGGCGCCCCCGTGCGGAGCGAAGGCAAAGCCGCCCAGCGCCACGAGTCCTGAGCCGGGCGGCCCGTCGGGAGCATCGCAGAAGGCGTGGGAGACCAGCGCCCGCCACCGCGCCGCCACGTGCTCAAAGCGATCCGGCCCGTCGGCCTTGAGCTCCTGTACGCAACCAAGCGCCGCGAGCGCGAATCCGTGTCGATCGGGCTGCTCGAAGCAGAACCACGGCTCACCCGGCCGGCGCGAGGCGGCGACCAGCGCGCTCGGATCCGCGACAGCCTCGGTCGGCGCGGTGATGCTGATCAGAGCGCCAGCGCCGCGCTCACGCGCTCGGCGCAGCCCCTCGTGCAGGCGCTCCTCCAGGCGTCTGGCGCCGGCCGCGCCCAGCAGGCACGTGGGGGTCGATGCGGTGGCGTGGCGGGGCATCGGCAAGGAGGCTAGCCGCCGTTGGGGTCAGCCGCGGCGAGCACGCGGTCCAGCGTGGCCGTGAACGACTCATAGACCTGGCGCTGCAGCCACCGGGCGCGGAACATGTGGTCGCGTGAGGGGATTCGCTCAACGTTCAGGGTCGGCCACCGATCGAGCCGATCGAGGAGGCCCTGACGGACGAGCTGATCGTGCAGCGGCTCGTCGTGCCCGAGCACCAGCAGCGTCTCGGTTGCGTTGTCGCGCAGCGTGTCCAGCGCCTGTACGGTCGTTCGACGCTGCTTGCGTTCGGCCGAGCGCGACAGCAGCCGCCAGGCTCGGTCCGGCCGGGCGTAGTGAATCGCCTTGGCGACCAGCACGCGGCCGCTGGCCTGCCTGCGCAGGCTCGGCAGTCCTCCCGCCAGCACGCTGTGGCGCCCGCGCTCAGCGACCAGCTCCTCACTCCACTGAACGCGAACAGGTTCAGCAGCAGCACGCCGGCGATGCGCTGGTCGGCCAGCGCAGCGTGCAGTGCCTGGTAGGACCCCGAGCACAGCCCGCCGAGCAGGAATCGTTCCGGCAGGCCGCGCGCCACCAGTTGATCCAGCACGCCCAGCACCTCGCCGGTCCGCCACGGGTAATAGAAGCTCTCGTCGCTCAGCAGCGCCGGATCGTCGCCGTCGGATTCGCCGATCCCGCTCAGATCGATGCGGACAGTGGGCACGCCGCGAGCCGCCCACCGGCGCGGCAGATCGACCCAACCGCGATTCGGTCCCGTGTGGGGCAGCG
>CALAQT010000572.1 GCA_937888775.1 uncultured Actinomycetes bacterium
GGAGCGCCGGGCACGCCGGGAGTGCCGGCCGCTCCCGGCGCGCCGGGCGAGGCCCCGGGCTTGTCCGCCGGGGCGGGGGCATCCTTCGGATCTGCCACCGCGGCCCGCGTGGAACCGTTTGTGGTCTGGGTCACGGCTTTACCCTCCTGATCCACTGATCGACCGCCACCGCGGCGATCACGAGGATGCCCTCGGCGATTGGCTGATACAGGTCGTTGACGTTGGCGAGTGTCAGGCCCGAGGTGAAGACGACGACGATCAGCGCCCCGAACAGCGTCCCGATGACACCGCCGCGTCCGCCGAACAGGCTCGTACCTCCGATCACCACGGCAGTGATGCTCTGCAGGTTCGCGTCGACGGCGTTGTTCGGGCTGGCGGCCCCGGTGTAGCCGATCGACACCCAGGCGGCGATTCCGACGATCAGGCCGGCGAACGCATATACGCCGAACAGCACCATGTTCGTGCGGATCCCGGCCAGGCGGGCGGCGTAGGCGTCGTCTCCGACCGCAAACACGTGGCGTCCCCATGTCGTCTGGCGCAGGATGTAGTTCACGACGATGTACATCCCCAATATGAGCAGTACGCCGTTGATCAGATTGAACGGACCGATTTTGACGGTGTCACCGGGCCAGTTGAGGATGTGCGGCATCTGCGAGGCCTGGGTCGTCTGGCCGTTCGAGTAGAGCAGCCCGACCGAGGAGAAGATGCTCAGCGTTCCGAGGGTGGCGATGAATGGCGGCAGGCGAAAGCGGGTGACGAGCGCGCCGTTCAACACGCCGGTCGCCGTGCTACCGGCCCAACCTGACGGCGCGCAACCTTCGCAGCAGCGACGGCCGCACCCGGACGATCGGACTCCTGCTGGAGAACGTTGCCAACCCGTTTTCGTCGGCGCTGCATCGTGCCGTTGAGGACCTCGCGCGCGACCGGGGCGTGGCCGTGTTCGCCGGAAGCGTCGACGAGGATCCGGAGCGGGAGCGGGACCTCGCGCTGGCGCTGGTCGCACGCCGGGTCGACGGCTTGATCATCGTGCCCGCCGGCGATGATCAGAGCTATCTGGCAAACGAGCGCAGCGCCGGATTGAGCCTGGTGTTCGCCGACCGTCCGCCGCGACTGCTGCGCGCCGACGCGGTTGTGTCTGACAACGCCGTCGGCGCGCGCGAAGCCGTCCTGCACCTGATCACGGGCGGTCACACCCGGATCGGGTTTCTGGGCGACCTCAGGCAGATTCCCACGGCCGCCGAGCGCTTCACCGGATACACGGAGGCGCTCGCCGTGGCAAGGATCGCGGTCGACGATCAGCTCGTGCGGTTCGACCTCCACAGCGTCGAGGCCGCCGAGGCCGCGGTCCGCGCGTTGCTGCTCGGCCCGCGACCGAGCGCCCTGTTCGCCACGCAGAACCTGATCACGATCGGCGCACTGCGCGCCTTGCGCGAGCTCGGCCTCAGCGACCTCATCGCGCTGGTGGGGTTCGACGACTTCATGCTCGCCGACATGCTCCAGCCGGCCGTGACGGTGGTCGCTCAGGACCCGGCGGCAATGGGGGCCGCTGCGTGCCGGGTGCTGTTTGAGCGGATGGACGGGGATTCATCGTCCCCCCGCACCCACACGATCCCCACCCGCCTGATCGCCCGCGGGTCCGGCGAGATCGCTCCCGACGCCGGCCAAGCCGCCAGGTAGAAGCTCGACCGCGGGACCGCGGGATCGCGGGACCGTGGGGGATCGCGGGACCGTGGGGGATCGCGACCGCGATTGGGCGATTTAGCGGAGTTATTCATCGTTTCATCCCAAGCACGGGTCGCGCGCCGCAGGATCGACGCGGACGTCCGCGCCGGATAGGCTCCGCCGATGGGCACGGCGATGGAAGGCAGGGCGGGCCTGGTCACCGGCGCGGCCAGCGGCATCGGGCGAGCCTGCGCGATCCGCCTGGGACGCGAGGGTGCGGCCGTGATCGTGGCCGATCTGGAGTCCTCACGCGCCGGGGGCGAGCAGACCGTGGCCGAGATCGTCCACGCGGGCGGGCGAGCCGAGTTCTTCGCCTGCGACGTGTCGAGCTCGGCTGACAACTTGGCGCTCGTCAAGCGGGTGATCGAGCGCTACGGGCGGCTCGACTTCGCGCATAACAACGCCGGCATCGGCGTCCATCGGCTGCTGCACGAGACATCCGAGGAGGACTTTGACCGCGTGATTGCGGTCAACCTGCGCGGAACCTTCCTGGGCTTGAAGCATCAGATCACGGCGATGTTGCGCAACGACCCGCCGGTCCGCGGCGCGATCGTCAACACATCCTCCAATGCCGGGCTGCGGGCAGTCAAGCTGCTCAGCGCTTACACCGCCAGCAAGCACGGGATCCTGGGCCTGACCAAGAACGCCGCGGTGGAGTACGCCAATCACGGGATCCGGGTCAATGCCGTCTGCCCCGGTGCGATCATGACGCCGCTGATGTCCAACGAGTCGCCCGAGCGCCAACAGGAGATCCTGGCGCCGCAGGCGATGACGCGCTTCGGCGACCCCACGGAGGTCGCCGCCGCGGTGCTGTGGCTGTGCTCCGACGAGGCGTCGTTCGTCACCGGCGTGGCGCTGCCGGTCGACGCCGGCTCGGTGGCGTGGGTCTCGGCGCACCGGGCTTAGGACCCGTAGGAAAATTACTTGACGGTTCCGACGGCGTCTGGACGCGCCTGACGCCACCGGCTCGCCGTCAAATACTCCCGGTATTCTCCTGGCGAGCCGGCGGCGTCAGGCACGCCCAGCCACTCGCCGGATTCCGCCACTAATTTCCCTACGGACCCTTAGTTGCACCGTTCTCGGAACGCCTTTGCGTTCTGGCGGCCTCGAGCTTGCAGCCCGCGCGGCGTCCTGCCTCGCCTGATCGGGCGGCGGTCGAGTCTTCGGCTGACGCGCCTGACGGCGTCCCCCGGCCATCCAGGTACGCCCGGTACGAGCAAGGCCGGGGGACACGCCCAGTCACGCCCAGCCACTCGCCAGACCATCAAAGGTCTTCCGGAACGCTGCACGTAGCCAGATCGCACAATTGTGCGCTACGCGTCCGCACGGGCTGCTCTACCATTGACGGGCCCAGACGACAGTCCGGGAGGGAGAGGAAAAGGAGATGAGCTCTGATTGACGGGTCTTCATCGGCGCACCCGCCGAGCCCTTCGATGAGCCCAGCCGAGCGCTGGCGAGCGAAGGGGACCGATACCGCACGCCGGCTGGAGTCGTGGTCAGAGGTGCTGGCCGCGACGCATCTGGCCTTCGACGTGCACGAGACGCACCGGACCCCCGGGCAGTTCCAAGGCGCGGTCGCGCGCCGGGCGTTCGGCGATCTGATGCTGGTCGATTGCGCGGCGTCCCCCTTCCTGGGCCACCGCGGCCGGGTCGTGATGGGCGCCCAGCGCGACGAGCAGCAGGACGAGAACATCCTCGGCTTCCAGTTCGTTCGCAGCGGCGTCGAGTTGGTCCGTGAGGGTGATCGCAAGCTGGCGCTGAACCCCGGCGACATCGTCCTCTGGGACGGCCTGCAGCCGACCGACATAGAGATCGTCAAGCCCTTCTACAAGCGCACGTTGATCTTCCCGCGTGACCGGGTGCTGGCGCTCTGCCCCCGTCTGGGCGAGCAGGCATCGCTTCCGCCGCTGACCGGCAGCGGCCCGGCGCGGCTGCTGGTGCGCTACATGAACTCACTCGCGGCCGAGCTGCCGTGGCTGGAGCCCGCGGCCGCCGCGGCCGCCGCCAATGCGGCCCTGGAACTGCTGCGGGCGGCGATCGAGCCCAACCTGCCGACCGATCGCTCGGCCTCGCGGATCGCGATCCGCGCGGAGATCCGCCGCTACGTGCGGGACCACCTGCAGGACCCTCGGCTCGGGCCGACGACGATCGCGCGCGACCACGCGATGTCGGTGCGCGCACTGCACGCGCTGTTCGAGGAGGCCGACACCTCGGTGGCGGGGCTGGTTCGCAGCGAGCGGCTCGCGCGCTGCATGGAGGATCTACAGCGCCCCAACGGCGGCTCGGTGACCGATATCGCGTTCCGCTGGGGCTTCTGCGATGCGGCGCATTTCTCCCGCGTGTTCAAGCGGACGTTCCGGGCGACGCCGAGCGAGGTCCGCCAGGCGGCGCTTGCTGGCAGACCTACGACCCCTGACTCACAGCAGCTTAGGCAGATCGCCGATGCCGTCGCCTGACCTACAGGCTTAGGCAGTTCGCCGGCGCCGTCGCCTGACCTACAGCAGCTCCAGCAGATCGGCGACGCCGTCGATGATCGCGTGCGGCCGGCGGCGCACCGGCACCCGATCCAGTTGGGCCTGATCGCTGATGCCGCTGCGCACCAGGACGGTGAGCGAGCCGCCGATGTGGCCAAGTGCGATGTCCATGTTCACGTCGTCGCCGATCACGGCCAGTTCGTCGGTCGGCAGGCGCAGATGCTCGCGTAGCTCGGCGACGGCCGCCCGGGATGGCTTGCCGACCACCCGCGGGTTGACTCCCGCCGCCTTGGCGATTGCGGCGGTGACCATCGCGCCACGGCTGAAGATGGGACCGTGGGCGCCCGCATACGCCGACACGTAGCTGCCGGTCAGCAGCGGCGCGCCGCGCTTGACCGCGCGGGCGGCTCGCTCCAGCGTGGCCATTTCGATCTCGTCGACGTGGGCGACGAACACGACCTCCGCCTCTTCCGCGCTCGCCAGCGGAACGCCGGATCGCTCCATCAGCTCCCGCGTGGCGTCGGTGGCCAGCAGCAGCGCTGGGCGCCCTCGGTGGTTGCGGCGCAGGTAGGAGATCGTGCTGTCGATCGGCGTGAGCACCTGGTCATCGGAGATCGGCAGACCGTCCTCGTGCAGACCGCGCGCGATCGCGGCCGAGCTCTTGTGGCTGCCGTTGGTGAACAGCACGAACGGTCGACCCGAGGCGCGGATGCGCTGCAGCACCCGCACCGCGCCCGGCTGGGGGATCGCCCGGCCGTCGGGGCCGCGGTGGGCGAGCGTGCCATCAACGTCGAACACGAAGCCCTTGACCTTCTGCAACGAGAGCGGCTCGGTGTCAGATCGCACGTCGCCAGACCACCGCCTCGAGGTCAGATCGCCCGTCGTCAGACCACCGGCTCAAGGTGACACCGCACGGCGCCAGATTACGGTTTCGCCGTCTTTGACGAGCGAGAACTTGGAGATCGTGGGCCGGGCCGCCAGCTCCTGCAGCAGGCTGACCAGCGGCGCGCGCCCGGGACGGGCCGCCGCGGAGGGGGCGGGCCGGCCGCGGTTCTGGACCATCGCGTCGACCTGCTCGCCGGGCATCGTCAGGCGCAGCAGCAGCTCCTCGTCGGAGATCCGAGCACCCAAACGGCGCCGGGCACCGTCAAGGCTGATCGGCTTGAGTTCGCGCAGCGTGCGTGCCTGCGAGCGCGCCAGCACGCGCTCGGCGATGTCCGGATCCACCGGAGCCGGGGAGTCCCCGTAATGCCCCAGGAAGAAGCGCACGGTCTCGTCCGAGACGTTGGTCCAGCGTTCGCCGTCGATCACGTTGCGTGCTGCCTGGCTGGCCACGAACTGAGACACGGGGGTGACCAGGATCGGGTAGCCCATCTCCGCGCGCACGCGCGTGACCTCCTCCAGCACCGCGTCGAACAGCTCGCCGCGCCGCAGCTCCTCCAGCATCCGCCGCGTGGTGGTGACCATCCCGCCGGGCAGTTGGTGGCGGTAGTAGGCGGCGTCGTACTCCCGGGGGATTCCCGCCGGCAGGCCCTTGACGCGGGCGAGCTGGGCAAAGTGCTCGGCGACGACGGCCTCGGCCTCCAGATCAAGCGCGTGCGAGTAACCGGCGGCCTCCAGATTGCGGGCCGTGCCTGCGACCTCCGGCTGCGAGGTGCCGCGCGACAGCGGCCCGGACGCCGTGTGCAGGACCTCAAACCCGGCTCGCACGCCTTCGACGTAGACCAGCGGCGCCAGCCCGATCGTGCAGTGACTGTGCAGCTCCAGCGGCCGCCCGCCGGCCGCGGCGATGAAATGCGGTGCCAGCTCCCGGACGGCGTCAGGGGTCAGCAGACCGCCCGGATCCTTCAGGTAGAGGCGGTCCATGTCAGGGGAGTCGGCCAGCGCGGCGGCGTGCTCGGCGTAGTAGCGATGGGTGTGCACGTCGCTGATCGAGTAGGTCAGGCCGACGACGACCTGCTCGACGCCCTGTTGCTTGGCCATCGCGGCCAGAGTCCGCAGGCGCTGGGGGTCATTCGAGGGCTCGGCGATCTGAAAGCGGCGGATCCCGTTGCGGACCACGAGCCCGAACGCGAAGCGCATGAAGTCCTCATCCGCCGGCACCCAGGAGATGAACCGCATCCCGGTGGTGATGAAGCTCAGCGGTGTGTTGGGCATCGCCGCGCTCATCAGCCGGATGCGCTCCCACGGATCCTCGCGGTGAAAGCGCACCGAGACCGCCATGTGGGTGCTCGACGTGAAGTCCAGCGCCTCGTAGCCGACGCGCTCCATCGTCGGCGCGATCGCCACCACGTCGGGCGTGGTCAGCCCGGTGGCACTCCACAGGCTCTGATTGCCGTCCCGCGTCGTCGTGTCGACGAAGTTCACCAGCCGGCTCATGCGGCGAGCATCCCCGGGTTTCCGGCGAGCCACCGCTCCAGCCAGTCGGTCTGGACCGGGCCGGCGGCGAACCGGGGATCGGTGAGCACCCGGACAAGCAGCTCACGGTTGGTCGGCACGCCATCGATCTGTGCCCCCCGCAATGCGGCCAGCAGGATCGCGATTGCGTCGGACCGATTGCGCCCGTGCGCGATCAGCTTGGCCAGCAGCGAGTCATAGAACGGCGGCACCAACGTGCCGTCCTGGCAGTGGGTGTCGACCCGCAGGCCGGGTAGCGATGGCAGCCAGAACCGGGAGATCGTCCCGGGACTCGGCGCAAAGCCGCGCTCAGGATCCTCGGCGGTCAGGCGGCACTCGATCGCGTGGCCGTCCCACGTGACCTGCGACTGCGACCGACTCAGCGGGGCGCCGCCGGCGACCCGCAGCTGCTCGGCGATTAGATCGCACCCGGTGACCACCTCGGTGACCGGGTGCTCGACCTGGATCCGGCAGTTGCACTCCAGGAAGTAGAAGCGATCGCTGGATTGATCGACAACGAACTCCACCGTGCCGAGGTTGCGATACGAGATCGCCTGAGCGAAGCGAACCGCGGCGTCGCACAGCGCTCGACGCGTGGCGGCCGGCAGCGCCGGAGCCGGCGCCTCCTCGATCACCTTCTGATAACGGCGCTGCACCGAGCAGTCGCGCTCGCCGAGGTGGATCACGCCGCCGTGCTGATCGGCCGCGATCTGAACCTCGATGTGGCGGGCGGCCTCGATGTAGCGCTCGATGTAGACGCGCGGGTCGCCGAACGCCGCCTGCGCCTCGCTGCTGGCGAGGCCCAGCAGCGCGGTCAGCTGGCGAGCGTCGCGGGCGAGCTTGATGCCACGCCCGCCGCCTCCGCCGGCGGCCTTGACCAGCACCGGATAGCCGATCCGGGCGGCGAGCTCGGCGGCCCGCTCGGTGGAGTCCACATGCTCGCCGGGCAGCACCGGCAGGCCCGCGCGGGCCGCCTGGACCCGCGCGCGCAGCTTGTCACCGGCGAGTTCGATCACCTCCGGCGGCGGCCCCACGAACACCAGCCCGTGCTCACGCGCGCGGGACGCCAGCCGGGGACTCTCGGCCAGGAAGCCGTAGCCGGGGTGGATCGCGTCACAGCCGGTCCCGATGGCGGCCTGCACGACGATGTCATCGCGAAGGTAGCTGTCGGTCGCCGGCCCGGGGCCGAGGCAGACGGCTCGGTCAGCGCTGCGTGCGGCCAATCCGTCGCGGTCGACATCCGATGTGCCGACCACGCACTCCAGGCCGAGCGCCCGGCACGCGCGCACGATCCGCAGCGCGATCTCGCCGCGGTTGGCCACGAACACCCGCCGCAGCGCTACGGCCTCCGGCGCTGCGCTCACGGCGCGGGCTCGACCCGGAACAGCGGCGCCCCGTACTCGACCAGCTCGGCGTTGCGCTGACAGACCTCGACGATCGTCCCGGTCACGCCGGCGGGTACGGAGTTCATCATCTTCATCACCTCGATGATGCACACGGTCGTGTCGGGCGACACCTCGTCGCCGAGTTCCACGAACGGCTCCTGACCGGGTCCCTCGGCGCGGTAGAAGGTCCCGAGCATCGGCGACTCGATCGTCAGCGAGCTGTTGGCGGCTGGTGTGGTGTCCGGCGCGGCGACCGGCGTCCCGGCGGGCGGTGGCGGCGCCGGCGG
>CALAQT010000573.1 GCA_937888775.1 uncultured Actinomycetes bacterium
CGACGCGCCGGTTGGCCGCCGGCCCGCGCGGCTTGCCCAGCGCCGCGCCGGAGAGCAGCGCGCCTGTGCTGCCGGCAACCGCCACGACCGTCACGCTCGCTGCCACCATCGAGCGGCTTCGTCGGCTTCTCATCCGAGCTGCTCCTCTCTCAAAGGGTGGCCACGAGGCTACTCGGCGGCGAAACTGCGAAGCTTTGCCAGGTGAAGCTGCGCACGGGACGATGGGCCGCCAGCTACGACGGCGAACTGGTCGTGTTCATGATCGGCATGCGGATCAACCGGCCGTGGAAACCAAGGCAATGGTGGCCGGTGTTCGTGGCGATGTCCCGCATGATCAAATGGCTCAAGCAGCACCCCCAGGCTGGGCTGTTGCATTACGAGCAGTCGCTCCGCAGCCCACTGAGTCCGATGCTGGTGCAGTACTGGCGCTCGTTCGAGGATCTCGAGCGCTTTGCCCGATCCCCTGACGCGCCGCATCTCGACGCCTGGAAGCGCTTCAACGCGACTGTGCGTGACAGCGGCGACGTCGGCATCTGGCACGAGACCTACCGGGTGTCGGCCGGCGCGAGTGAGTCGATCTTCGGCAACATGCCGCCGGGCGGTTTGGGCGTGGCCGGAGATCTGGCGCCGGTTGGTTCAACCGCCGCCACGGCAGCCAAGCGCATCGGCGCGCGAACGGACGACCAAGCCCCCGTCGACCCCTACTAGCCCCTCCGGCAACTAAATGAGTGATGCCACGGTCATGTGGTGTAGGGGACGAGGTTGCGGCTTGGGAGCCCGAGTTGGTGGTTGTGGCTGATGCAGGCAGCGAGGGCGAGCAGGCGAACGCAGATCCTCACGCGGAGGTTGTGCAGGGTGCGGGCGCCGTGTCGTTCCAGGCCGAGGGTGCTCTTGGTGGTTTGGATGATCGATTCGACGCGTTGGCGGATGCCCGAGATCATGGGTGCCTGCCCGGGCTCGTCTTTGCGGTTGGGTCTGACGATCGTTGCGCCGAGCTTGGCTGCGGCCGTTTCGAACTCAGAGCCGGCGTAGCCCTTGTCAGCGACGACCGTGGTGGGGCCGCGCAGACCGCGAGCGAGCAGGCCGATCGCTACCTCGCGCTCGCCGCGTTCGGGAGACCACAGGGTCGCGGCGCGAGGCGTTCCGTCCAGCGCGCTGAGCAGATGCAGGCGCATCCCATAGAAGTAGCGCGAATGGCTGGCGCAGTATCCGTAGCCCGCGGCATCACCGATCGCGTCCGCCAGCGCGCTGTCGCCGGCGCGCTTGACCGTTTCGCGCGAGCGGGCGGTTTCCACCGGCGTGGAGTCCAACACCAGCAGATTGTCGTGGTAGCCCGGGCTCTGGGAGGCGAAGATGCCGATCAGCCACTCGATCGCGCTCTCCAGCCGCGCGCGGCGCTTGTGGAAGGCGTCCTGGTCGAGGATCACGGGAAACAGATGCGCCAACCGGCGTCTGGCGGCCGCCACGAACCGGCGATCGGAATCGTGATAGCCCAGCAGAACCTGCGCGACGGCGAGCGTGACGACCTCCGCGTCGGTCACCATTCGTCGCGCGTTTCCTGGCGGTGTCGGCAGGAGATCGTCCGCGGTGCAGAACACCACGGTCAGAAGCGAATCGAGGTCGGCGTCCATCACGGCCCCTTCCGGTCGGTGCTGGCTATTGAGCACCGCCGACTTCGATCGCTTCCTTATGTCCCCTTCAATCAGCCACGTCCCGTGGCATCAACCATCTAGGCATTGTGAAGCGGTCCAGCAAGCAATCTCGCATTGGCAGAGCCCGCGCGATGAAGTCGATGCCGACGACGCGATGTTCGACGCCGACGGCGTCCGGCGGCACCTACGCATTGACACGTGTCTCGATCGCCCGGACCGCCGCGGTGGCCGCCTTTCCGATGTCGGGTTCTTGGGTGAAGCGTCGGAGCGCCTGAGCGGCTCGTCGATCACCACGGTCAGCGAGCACGCTGACGATGTGCTGCCGCGTGTCCCAGGCGCGGCCAAAGGCGGTGCGGAGCCGATCCGGGTGCTCAAGACTCCAGGTGAGTGCCTGGACGCCAGCGTCTGGCATGTGGGCGAGTATGAGGTCGTGAGCGGGCAGGTCGTCGAGCCAGCGGGCGGTGTGCAAGCTCGACAGGAAGCCGGCGAGGGTATCCCGGTGTTCGCCGGTGAGGGCGGCCCACGCTGCGTCTGCCGCCCGGCGTTCGCCGGGTGTCGGTTCGCGGTCGCGGACGGCGTTGAGCATGACGGTGAGGCCGGCGCGCCAGGCTGGGTCGTTGCTGCCGCCGTGCGCGGGTTCGGGAATGGGCTGACCGTCGGCGGCGAGCAGGCGGAGCGCGACGATGATGCCGCGCATGCTGTCCGACGGCATCATCCACTGCTCCGGGTTCGCACGCGCGATGTGATCGGTCACGGCGTTGCGGACGAGCGGGTTGGAGAGGTCCTTGAGCCGGCCGAGGATCCAGTCGTCGTACATGCCGGTCTCGCTGGCGCGTAGTGCCATCGCGAACAGGCGCTCCTGGTCGTTCTCGTCAAGCGAGCTGACCCCTTCGTAGTAGGGGCCAATGGCCTCGGTTTCGAACTGCGAGGACACGATCCCGCGCGCCATCCGCAGAGCGGTTGAGTCCTCGGGATGGTCGAGGACCGCGCGGATCTCCCTGGTGATGTCGTCGAGGGTTCGTGCGGGTTCGATGCCCCCGAGGGCGGACAGGGCTTCGACGATCATGCCGTCGAGCATCATGTTGCCCGTGGGCAGCGCCTCGACGGCGGCGATCACCTGGGCGCGTTGTCTGTCGTCGAAACGCCAGGCGCAGTCATGGGCGATCCCCAGACCGACGAGGCGCAGGTGGTAGCGCTTGGCGGCGAAGCAGCGAGCGATCACGTCCGGCAGAACCTCCGGCGGCGCGTCCGGAGTGTGAAGCAGTTCCGCAGCCAGGTACAGGGCCCCGAGTCCGAGGTCCGGGTGGTCGTGGAGCAGCACGGACGCGGTGGCGAACGCCTGAGACGACCGGCGCACGTGCAGGTGGTCGGTTGCCGCATTGATGACCGTCTGGGCGGGCAGACCACCCGGCCCCTCAGCGCGTACGTGTTCGCGAAGATGTGGCCGGCGAGCCCGGGGATGTTCTGCTCCACGCTGTCCAGGACGGCGTCGCACAACTCGTCCGTGCGTTCCAGCAGCCGCATGACCCCCTCGAGATAGCGCCCCTGCGCGACCAGCCGCCCGACCGCGGTCAGCTGCGCTTCGCCGGCCGCATCCGCCTGCACCGGCAGCATCCAGTGGCCCGTGAACGCGGGACCGTCTCCCGCGGCGAACCTGATCCCGGGCTGTGTGGTGTGAGCGCAGGCGACCGCGATCGCGTCGCAGAGCAGAGCGTCCGTGACCCGTTCGGCGAGCGGGCCCAACCGCCCGGTGGCAGCGGCTTCGAGCACGTCGGAGTCCTCGCAGGCTGAGAGGAGCTCGGTGAGGCGCGTCTCGTCGCTTTCCAGTGCGATCGCGTCGGAGCGCAGGTCTCCGCATGGCGGCTCGTTCAGGACCCGGGCGAGACCCGCGGCGTCGGGATCTGCGATCAGCGCCTCGGCGGCCAGGAAGCGTTCGTGTCGCTCGTGTGCGAAGGAGACGCGGCCGTGGGTGACACGCACGAGCGGGCCGGTGAGCAGCTCTCGGAGCTCGTCGCCGTCGAGAGCGTGCTCACGCCGCAGCGTGCGGTTGACGTCCGGCCTGGGCAGTGAGGGGATCAGCTCCTCATGCATGCGCAGGGCGAGCGCGCGCAGCGCGCCGCGGTGGCGCTCGTCGCCGTCGAGCGCCCGGTCGACGTAGATGTCGAGCAGTTCGGCGCTGGTCGTCTCGGCCGGAAGATCGGTCGCGCAGTCGGCGGCGAGCGCGAGCTCCAAGGGCGTGGTGAACGGTTCGCAGCGTTCGATGATGTCCGCATGCCCGTAGGCATCGAGCAGGGCGAGACGCTCGTCCGCGTGCGGAACCTGGAGCTCGATGTCGATTAGGTCGGGCAGCGCGGCGGTCTCCGGCGCTGACTGCGCGGTGATGATGATGCCATGAGTCGGGGTGCGAAGCCGTGCGGTCTGCGCGCCGGAGACGAGCGCGCGACGTACGCCCTGCGGCGCCTTGCTCAGGTCATCGACGACGAACACCAGGGCGCGGCCCGCGGCGTTTGCAGCGCGCAGCAGTTCGCTGGCCGGCAGCGGCGTGTACGGCGCGACCGCGCGTGCGACCGCGGTTCGAAACGACTCCTCGCACACCTCGGCAGCCAGCCAGATTGGGACGTGCCCGGCCCGGGCGAGCTCGCCGGCGACGTGAAGCGCCCACAGCGTCTTGCCGCGCCCCGACCCGCCACGCAACAGCACTGCCCGCCCCGCTGCGGCGAGATCGGCGATCTCAGGACGCGGCGAAGGCTGACCGTCAACATGCACCCCTGTCGGCACGAGTGGCGGCAGATCCGCGTGCTGCTGGAGGAAGAGGCCGAGGTACGCGTCCACGGCGGCGGCGCCGGCATGACGTACCAGCGCCTCCGGCGAGTCCTCCTCCTCGCGGTACAGGTTGAGGTGGCGGCGCAACGCGTCCCAGTCCTCATCGGACCAGGGCAGGGTCGGGCCGGGCTTCTGCAGACGCTCCAGCAGCTCGTCGTAGCCGACCACCGCGACATGCGCGCGGCGCCACACACGCGACCCCACGGGGAGCGACGGGTACGCGCAGACGAGAGTGTCGATGTCGCTGTAGAACTTCCGGGCGCTCGGCGCGGGCACGCCGGCGGCTGCCCGGAATGTCTGCATCTCATCGCTAAGCGCGTAGGTGGCGTTGAGCGCCTGCACAAGGGGTTGCGCCACTCTTCGACACGTTTACTGCCGACGCGAACGGTCCATGGTCCGTTCGTGGGGCCGTCGATGACCGGCCCGGGGAAGACCTTCTGGTCGAGTTGGACGGCGCGGTGGTCGGTGACCACGACGAAGTCGATCTGTCGCTCCTCCCGGCCGGCCCGGAAGTTGGCGAAGATGCGGGCGGTCACGCCGAGCTTGAGCAGGTCATGCCGCAGGCGGGCGAGGAACTCACGCTCGCTCGCTACTGGGATGGGATTGCCGAGGTAGACCTCGACGGTGTTGTGTGTGCTCATCCTCTGCCGCGAATGCGGCGACTGCTCCGCAGTGTAACCCACCGGGAGGCGCTTCTTCGTCGTGCCTCCGGCGTCAGGCCCGTTTCAGCGTCGGGACGATTGCGCTCGCAGGAGATTCGCCTCGCAGCGCGCGATCGGAATGGCAACAGGGGGATCGCCCGGCCGGGACGCCTTCATAGCCGGAAGCAGAGCGCACCCGGAGCGGTGGAGGATTGCGGCGGTGCATACGCAAAAGCCTCAGCGGCTTCGCCGGCGACGCAGCTCCCCACGCGCGGTTGGCCCCACCAGGCGCACGATCGGTATGTCGCCCATATGGAGGAGCGGGTGTCAACGGGGTAGGGGTGGATAGCCATTGTCTGGTTGGTGGTGGTGATGGTTGATGTGGTT
>CALAQT010000574.1 GCA_937888775.1 uncultured Actinomycetes bacterium
CAGTGAGGCAACTGTCGCCCCCGCGCCCGCCCCCGCGGGGAGCTCGGCGACGAGCACCCCGGAAGCGACAGTTGCCTCACTGTTCGGCACTTCGGGCACGCAACCCCTCGCCAGCCCCTGCATAGCGGTCAACGGCTTCGACGGAGCCTGCTCGGTGGGCATCGCCACGCAGGGGCTCGACTCCCTGGCATTGAGCCCGGACGGCAAACAGCTCTACGGAGCGGCCCCCGGCAGCAACGCGGTGGACGTCTTCACGCCCGATGCCACGGGCACGCTCACGGAGACCAGCTGCCTGAAGGCAGCCCCGCCGCCGGGGCTCTGCCACGGGAGCAGCCTGATGACGTCGCCCACGCTGCTCGCGATCAGCCCCGACGGTCGAAACGTCTATGGCGCGGACTCCTCGGGTGGGGCGAGCAAGATTGACGTGTTCAAACGTGACTCCTCCAGCGGCGCCCTGTCGGAGGCGGGCTGCGTCGACTTCCAGGCGCCGCCGCCCCCGCCGAAACACCCCGAAAGCAAGGAAGAAGAAGAAGAAGAAGAAAACGAAAGCCACGAACCAGGCCCCGCCGACCCCTGCTCGAGCGTCCCGGGCCTGAGGAGCATCGCCGCGCTCGCGGTCAGCGGCGACGGCTCGTCGGTCTACGCGATCGGCGACGGCTCGGCCGTGATCTTCTCCCGCGATGCATCGACGGGCAAGCTCACCGAGGTCTCTTGCGCGGACGGCGAAGACAGCCGGTGTACGAGCATGCCGTCGCTGGGCGGCGTCGACGGGGCGGCCGTGAGCCCGGATGGACGCGAGGTGTACGTCACGGCCAAGGACGCTGGGGCGGTGACGGTGTTCGGGGTCGGCGCAGCGGTCACCACCGGCCATGCGTCCGCTTCGACCGCGGGTCTCGCGAGGGTGGGCGTGGCGTGCCCGCGAGGCCTGCGCAGATGGTGCGTCGGGCGCGTGAAGCTGGTTCGCTCGGTTGCTGCGGGGCGCGCGCACGGCAGACGACGAGCTCGCGTCAGCCGGATCGAAGCCGGCGACTCGGCAGGGTTCGCGGTGAGGCCAGGGGCCCGCACGACGATCTCGGTGCGCCTCTCGCCCCCGTTCGTGCGGCTCCTGACGGTGCATCGCCGCCTGCGTCTGATCGCGGTCGTGCTCGCGAGGCCCTCCGCCGGCGGCTCCGGCTACGGCCGCCCGATCACGCTGCGGCTCCACCGGTAGCGCCCGTGGGCGCGGGTGCGCCGCTGCGGCCCGGTCCTGACGCGAGCGCCCCGAACCCCGCGGGCGCAGCGCGTGCATCCGGCGCTACCTCGCTGAGAACGCGAGGTAGCGCGCGATGCCGCGCGCGCCCGCCGCGTCGATCACGACAGCGCTCAGACGGTACTCGCCGGCGGGCAGGTGGGCGAGGTCGAGCGCGACGACGTTCGCGTCGGCGTGCCCGCGGATGCTGAGCGCGACCCGCGTGGGGCGGTAGTGAACGCAGGCGCGCGCGCCGAGCACGCAGCGGTGGCTGAGGACGGGGCGTTCGACCGTCAACGCCACCGAGCTCGCCGCCGAGAGGACGTAGGCCACGTTCGACAGTCGCCGGTGCCGGGCCAGCCTGGAGGTCGGGGCGATGAGGCGCAGGCGGGTGAGGCTCGCGGGCGCTTCGGCGCGGGCGATGCCGGTCGTGAGCGCGGACGCGACCTGGATGACGGACGTGCTCGTGCCGCCGCCCGGAGGCGATGGGGTCGTTTCGGCCGGCACCGGCTGCGCGAGTGAGCCCGAGAGGGCGACGCTCGCTTCGCCCGCCTGCGCGGTGATGCCGAGCGACCCGTTGAAGCTGCCTGCCGATGGCGCATCGAGGCTCACCTGCACGCTGATCTGCTGGCCGGGCGCGAGTTCGCTGCCCACTGCCGGAAGCCCGCTCGCCTGGAACGGCGCCGCGGGCGCGCGCACGGCGCTGACCGTGAGCTTCGTGCCTGTGTTCGTCAGCGTCACAACGCCGCTGAGCGGTTCCCCGAGGGTTCCCGACCCGAGATCCAGCGCGCTCGCGGAGGGCGTCAGCGCGGGTCCGCTGAAGGCGAGCAGGACGCCTTCCTGGTTGCCGACGTAGATGTGACCGTCGCTCGCGTCGGGGCGCGAGAACTTCGTGGCGGCGCCGAGGGGCGCGCGCCACAGAGGCTGCAGGGATGCGCCGACGGGCACGGGGGCGTAGGCAACGAGTTCGCCTTCGCTGCAGGCGTATTGGGTGCAGCGGTTGATCCACACGATCGCGCTGCCGCTCGTGGTCGCGTTCGAGGTCACGATCGGGGCGCCCGAGCCGAACGCGAACGCTTCCGAGCTCGTCGCGGCGAGCGAGAGCGCGGGTTCGCCAGTGGCTTCGTCGACGCCGTTCTTGAAGAAGCGGAGATGGTCGCTGCCTCCGTTCACTCCGGGTATGTAGAGGTAGCCGCCTTCGCCCGGCCACACTGCCGAGCCGTCCCACACGCCGCCGTAGGGCCCGAGCCGCTGGACGACCTGGTCGCTGCCGCCCGGCCCCTGGCCCATGCCCCCGAGCCGGTCGCGGTTGAGCACATAGACATACCCCTGCTTGCCGACCTGCACGAGCACGTGCGGGACGGCGGCCGTTCCGAAGTAGGGCGAGGGCAGCGCGATCGGCGCGCCCGAGCCGAGGTCGACATCGCTTTCGTCGAGCTGCTTGCTGTTGAAGGGCGAGAAGAAGTCCGTGGCCGTCAGCCCGCCGCCGGGCCTTGCGTGGACCCGCACCACCGACTCGCCGAGGCGGCCTTCCGGCGGCGCGGTTCCGGGGCCTTTCGGCGGATCCCCTTCGCCGGGCGCGCCGCTGTCGTTGCCCGTCGCCAGCAGGATCTGCCCCGGGCCATCGGAGACGAGGCCGCCGCCCGACTGCCAGATGGAGGCGCCGGCGCGCGCGCTCGCCCACAGCGTGACGAGCTGTGCGCTCGTGGTCACGCCCGCGATCCAGCCCTCGTAGGGAGCTTTGTCGCAGCGGCTGCCGAAGGCCGCGTAGACGACGCCGTTCATGAGCAGCAGCGCCGGTCGCTGGAGCTCCTGGGTCGCTTCGAATTCGACGCCGGAAAGGTTCTGCGCATGCCCCGAGATCTGGACGGGGAAACCGGTGGCCTCGTGCCCGTCGGCCAGGCGCAGCGCGTGCATGTACCAGGCGATCGGTCCCGAGCTTCCGCTGACGTAGCTGTTGGAGACGAAGTACGCGACCCCGCCGGCAGCATCGATCACGGGGGTGCCCGTGATGCCGATGTGCGGGCTGAGGTCCGCGCATTCGATCGGCGCTTCACTCGAGTTGACCGGCGTGCCGAGCTGATCTTCCCAGCGGATGGCGCCCGAGTTGGGGTCCAGGCCGTATGCGCGGTCATCCTCCGTTACGACCAGGAGCGTGCCGTCGGCGGTCAGCGGCTGCGCGTAGATCTGGCCCTGCAGGGAGGCCTTGAACACCCGTTGGAAGCCGCCGCCGGTGACGGCCGCGGGGGTGAGCGCCGGCTCGTCGGCATACCAGCCCGTGCGCAGGTCGTCGGCCGCGCCCGTCACGCCTTCGGCCGCCGCGGTGCCCGCGAGGGCCAGGAGCGCGCCGAGCGCCAGCGCCGGCGCCAGGCTCCAGCGCGAACGAGGCCGCCACGTCCGGCTCAGCTGCATCTGCCAATCCGCCAGTCCATGGGACCTCGTCCTCCGTGAATGTGTCTGGACATGAGCACGCCGCCGCTTTCCGTGCGCGGCGCTGGCCCCAATGATGCCGTGCCGGCCGCGGTCTTGCCCGCCGGGGCCTTAGTAGTTCGCCTCACGCGCGTGCGGGCTTTGGCTGCGCTGGCCGACGCTGGGCGCGCCGATGCGTAGGCATGTCCCACCTACCGGCACCGCTGAAGACATGGAAGCGCGCCAAGCGCGCGCGTAAGCGTCAAGAGGACTGCGCGAAACGCGCGACCGTCTGCATCGTGCGCGACGGCCGCGGCCGGGTCATCCGCTCGCGGTGACCCTGCGCCGCGCGCAGCCGAGTCAGGGCGCCAGGCGCTCGATCAGCCAGCCCGCGCCCGCGCGGACGTAGCGCAGCCGGTCGTGCAGGCGATCGTGGCGCTGCTGCCAGAACTCGAACTCCGCGGGGGCGAGGCGAAAGCCACCCCAGTCGCCCGGCAGCGGCAGATCCTCGTGCGCGTGGGTGCGCTCGAGCTCCGCCACGCGATCCTCGAGCTCGCGGCGGCTCGCGATCGTCCGGCTCTGGGGCGAGGCCAGCGCGCTCAGCTGGCTGCCGCGCGGGCGGCTGCGAACGTATGCGGCGGTCTCCTCTGCGCTCACGTGCGCGACTGGCCCCTCGATCCGGACCTGCCTGCCCAGCGGGTCCCAGTGGAACAGCAGCGCCGCATGCGGGTTGGCCGCCAGCTCTCGGCCCTTGCGGCTTGCGTAGTTGGAGAAGAACACGAAGCCGCGCTCGTCGAAGCCCTTGAGCAGCACCATGCGCAGCGACGGGGCGCCGTCGGCCGAGGCGGTGGCGAGGGCCATGGCCTCCGGTTCGCGCACGCGAGCCGCTCGCGCCTCCGCGAACCAGGCCGCGAACTGCCGCAGCGGGTCCTCGTCGGCGTCCTCCTCGCGCAGGGGCATCCCGTGGTCGGCCATCGCACCATTGTGCCCGGCCGGGCGTGGGGTGCGCTCGCTGCTCGCGTGCGCCGGGAGCGCACGAATCGCTGCGCGGGCGGCGCTAGTGCAGTGTTCCTAAAGTGGCTTGCTTTTCCAGGCTAGCTTTGCTGCCAGGATGTCGCTGCAGGTAGAAGTAGCGGCACGAAGCCGCGCTCTCGCAACTCGTCCGGGGCAGGCGTGTGATGGCCACCATCGGAGACGACTGCTTGCTCGGGAAGCCGGGCGTGTCGTCGTGCTCGCGCGGTCCGCTCTCGATGTTGTTTCCGCTGACCGCGCGGTCAGCGGTCTCGCTCGTCGACGACCGCCCGCGGCTCTACGCCACTAGTCTTCGACGGAGAGCCGGGAACCGCGCAAACGGCATCATCCGCTGGCGGCCCGCAAGACGATGGCCGTGCAGCAGCGCTCAATGCTCGACCGGAGCCTGTGCGCGAGGGAGATGTAGGCGGGCCCATTGTCCGTCATCACGCGCTGCACTTGCACGCCGTGGGAGCGGTAGAAGGATGTAGCTCGCCTTAGGAAAGCGACAGCGGTGATCGCTTTCTCGTCGGGGAGAACCTCGACGTAGGCCAGGCGTGTGGCGTCATCGACGCAGACGTGCACGAACTTCCAGCCCGCTCCGCGTGAGCGCTGACCTGGACCACGGTTGCCGCTCACACGGTGCCCAGCGCCGCCACGGATGCGTCCGAGCTTCTTGACGTCGATATGGATCAGCTCCCCTGGGGTGCGGCGTTCGTAGCGGTTAGCTGGCTCTGGTGGCTCCAGCCGGCTGAGCTTGCCCAGCCCGATGCTGGTCAAGATCCCCGAGACCGTCGAGCGGGGCATCGAGAGCGCCATCGCGATCTGCACGCCGGTCAAGCGAACGCGGCGCAGCGCAGCGATCGCCGCCACGCGATCTTCAGGCGTGCGAGTGGGCTGACGCACGGGCTCTGAGGAACGGTCAGCCAGTCCAGCCGGCCCCTCCTGGCGATAGCGCCGCACCCACTTGGCAGCCGTGCGGTCACTGACTCCGGCGGCCTCGGCCGCCTGCGCCAGTGACCAACCCTGCATCAGTATTCGATCAACCAGCAGCTCGCGCCCCTTCACGCTGAGGCGAGCGTTAGCGTGCAGCTTCATCCGGTGTTCTCCTTGGGACTGGGTGGCTTGGACACCCCCAGCCTCCAAGGAGGCCCGGATGAACAACGTCCTCAGGAACTACAGCTAGAGGTCGTCCCGCCGCGCCTGGTCCCCTACCGCGGCGTGTCGCTTCAGGAGATGGATCTCGACCCGTTGCTGGCGCGGCGACCGGCCGTCGCGCTGGTCGACGAGTTGGCCCATAGAGACGTGCCCGGTTGATGCGCGTGAGTGCTCGTCCTCGTCTCCAGAGCGAGCGTGCCGAGGCTCCAGGCGGGCGTCACGCCATCTGCCGTGGAGGAAGATCCGCAGACCGCAGCCCAGCCCATACGCACCCTGCGTCGCATGAACAGGACCCACGCCGTTTCCGGTCGAGCCTTCCGCGGGTCAGGTGCACCCTGAGCCGGAGCGCGAGCGGAGCGCCCGCGGTGGATCGGCGGGGATGGTGCAGCGAAATAGCGTCAAACGCGGCCATCGTCCTCGCAAGTTCGGATCAGAAGTGCCCGCTCACCGCGTCGGCGGAGATCCGGCGGGTGTCCTCGGGGGCGGGCCGGAGAATTAGGATCTCCGCCGGGATGCGCTGGAGCAGCCATCTCAAATCGTCGTAGCTCAGCCCCGTGTGCGGGTCTTCGTCTGCGGAGACGATGATCCGGTCGAAGTGCTCCGCGTCGAGTAGTTTCTGCAGCGCATCGCGGGCGGAGCGACCGCGACCCACGCGGGAGTCGACGCTGATGCCCTGTGAGGAAAGGTGCTGCTCGATTGCCTCGAGCAGCGGCATCCCGGTGGCACACTGCACCGGCAGGGCCGTCTCCAGGGGCAGGTTCATCGGTACGCGCGCCAGGAACGCGGGCATGACGATCGCGTTCTCGGCCTTGGCAAGCCGAGCGGCGGCCTCAAGCGAACGGCGAGAGATCGCCTGACCGGTGAACGGGAGCAGGATGCTGTGCACAGGCCGGGAACGGTTACGCGCAGAGAGGCGTCCGTGCGGTGGCAGCCAGTAACCAGCGGCGATCCCGAGGAGGACGCCGCCAGCGGCGATTATCACGACCGCGGCGGCACTCATGGCCTGTCGGCGCTCGGGCGCCGGGAGCGCTCGGCGACGATGCGCACGTCGACGCCGGGGAGGCGCTGGATCAGCCGCTGGGGCAGCGGCACGCGCAGGCGGGCGAAGCCGCGCGCCGGACGCGAGCAACCCATCAGGATGTAGGTCGTCCCGCGCCGTGAGGCGATGTCGACGATCGCCGCCGCCACGTCGTCGGATTCCTCCTCGAGCATCTTCGCACCGAGCACCGACGCGAGCTGTCGCAGCGCGGAGAGTGAGCGCTCCTCGTCGTCGGAGAGGCGCCGACCCGGTGCACGCACCCACAAGAGATCTAGCTCAGCCCCGTAGCGTTGGGCGGAGCGCCACGCGCGGCGCACCAGGCGCTGGGCGCCAGGGTAGGGCTCCACGAGCGCGAGCAGTCGCTCGCCGACGGCCTGGGGCGCATCCGCGGCAAGGCTCTCCTCGCGCGAGCCGACGAGCTCGGTGCTCAGGCGCTTGGCGCCCACCTCCTCGGCGACCTCGCGCAGCGCGACCTCGCGCAGCGCGGCCAGGTTCTCGACGCGGAAGAAGTTGTTGAGCGCCGCGTCGATCCGCTCGAGCGGGTAGACCTTGCCGGCGCGCAGGCGGTCGAGCAGCGCTTCCGGGGTGAGGTCTATGAACTCGACCTCGTCGGCGCGACTGAGGATGGCGTCGGGGATGGTCTCTCGCACGCGAATGCCGCTCAGTTCGGTGATGCGATCGTTGAGCGACTCGAGGTGCTGGACGTTGAGTGAGGAGAGGACGTCGATACCGGCCGCGAGGACCTCCTCGACGTCCTCGTAGCGCTTGGCGTGCTCGACGCCCGGGGCGTTCGTGTGGGCGAGCTCGTCGATCAGGCACAGCGCGGGCGCGCGGCGCAGGATCGCGGGCAGGTCCATCTCCTCCAGCACCGTCTCGCGGTATCTCACGTGCCGACGTGGCACTATCGGCAGGCCCTCGGCGAGTTGGGCGGTCTCGGCGCGACCGTGGGTCTCGAGCAGGCCAATCACGACGTCCCGGCCCGCCTTTTGCTCCGCATGGCCCTCGAGCAGCATGAAGAAGGTCTTGCCAACCCCGGCGGCCATCCCGAGGAAGACCTTCAGGTGACCGCGGCGCTGCACTACTTGCGCGTTCGCAGCCGGCGGGCCGAGGGGATCGGCCTCGTCTGGTCCGAGATGACGAGACACCTGCTTCGCCAGACTGGAAGCAAGAGTCTGTGGACTTGGTGGGACTACTGCTCGATGTCGCGCGGCGCGGCGCCGTACGTAGCCTCGTCGAGGCATCGCTCAGTCGTGAGCTTCGAGCAGGTCCGCGACTGCTCGCAGTTCGGTGATCAGCGCGTCGGGGTGGCTGGGGGCGTAGCAGGGCCCGGCGCCGTTTGAGAGCAGTGCTTGCAGGCGGGCGACGCCACAGACACCCACGGGCGCGTTGGAGCGCAGGCGTTGGGCGATCGGGAGCATCAGGGGCCGTGCCTCGCGTACCTGTGGTCGGCACGGCTGGACGACTGCGGTCCTGAAGGGTGGCCGTGGTGTCTCGGCCTGCTCGACCAGGCGCTCGAGGGAGCGGGCGAGTGTGCGGCGTGTGCGGTCGTTGGTCAGCTGCCGGGCGCGGGCGGCGTGCACGGGGGAGCGCCAGGAGGCGGTGCCGGCGGCCAGTTGCCGGTCGAGCCATGGAGCGCGCAGTCGCGCAAGTAGCCAGTCCACTCGTGGATGGGGGTGGCGCGAGCTCATCGGGGCTAGAGGGGCTGGCATGAGGGCGTTCGTGTTACTCATGCGCCGAGCAGGTTGTGGATGATCAGGTCGATCAGCTTGATGCCGATGAACGGCGCGATGATCCCGCCGAGCCCGTAGATCCAGAGGTTGCGCCGCAAGAGCGCGCTGGCGCCGATCGGCCGGTAGCGCACGCCGCGCAGGGCGATCGGGATCAGCATCGGGATGACGATCGCGTTGAAGATCACAGCTGAGACGATCGCCGACTGCGGGGTGCCCAGATCCATGATGTTGAGCACGTGCAGCGGCCCCTTACCTCCCGGAGTGGCAGCGTAGGTGGCGACGAACACCGCCGGCAGGATCGCGAAGTACTTGGCGACGTCGTTGGCGATCGAGAAGGTCGTCAGCGCGCCGCGGGTGATCAGCAGCTGCTTGCCCACCTCGACGATCTCGATGAGCTTCGTCGGGTTGGAGTCGAGGTCGACCATGTTGCCGGCCTCGCGCGCCGCCTGGGTGCCGGTGTTCATCGCCACGCCGACGTCGGCCTGTGCGAGCGCGGGTGCGTCGTTGGTGCCGTCGCCGGTCATCGCCACCATGCGGCCGTCCTGCTGCTGCTCGCGGATGAGCGCGAGCTTGGCCTCGGGCGTCGCTTCGGCGAGGAAGTCATCGACGCCGGCCTCTTCGGCGATCTTGGCGGCGGTCAGGCGGTTGTCGCCGGTGACCATGACGGTGCGGATTCCCATCGCGCGGAGGTGGTCGAAGCGCTCGCGCATGCCTTCCTTGATCGTGTCCTTGAGATAGATCACGCCGAGGATCTGGCTGTCGCGGGCGACCGCTAGCGGGGTGCCGCCCTCGCGACCGATGCGGTCGAGCTCAACCTGCAGCTCCGGTGGCGCATGGCCACCCTCCTGCTCCGCGAAAGCGATGATCGAGTCGCCCGCTCCCTTGCGGAGCTGCTGACCATTGAGATCCACGCCGCTCATGCGTGTCTGTGCAGTGAAGGGCACGAACTCGGCGTGGATGGAGGCCATGTCGTGCTCGCGGATGCCGTAGGTCTTGGCGAGCACGACGATCGAGCGGCCCTCGGGCGTCTCATCAGCGAGCGAGGCGAGCTGCGCGGCCTCGGCCAGCTCGGCCTCGGCGACACCTGACATCGGGATGAACTCCGAGGCTTGGCGGTTGCCGAGGGTGATGGTGCCGGTCTTGTCGAGCAGCAGCACGTCGATGTCGCCGGAGGCCTCTACCGCGCGCCCGGACAGCGCGAGCACGTTGCGCCTGACCAGGCGGTCCATGCCCGCGATCCCGATCGCCGAGAGCAGGGCGCCGATCGTGGTGGGGATGAGCGCCACCAGCAGCGCGATCAGCGTGGTCTCGGAGATCGCGGTATCGGCGAACAGGCCGAAGGGGCGTAGCGCGGCCACGACGATGACGAAGACCAAGGTCAGCGCTGCGAGCAGGATGCCAAGCGCGATCTCGTTCGGTGTCTTGCGCCGTTCTGCGCCCTCGACGAGCGCGATCATGCGATCCAGGAATGAGTGGCCTGGCTGTTGGGTGATTTCCACGACGATCCGGTCGGACGTGACGCGGGTGCCGCCGGTGACGGCGCTGCGGTCGCCGCCGGACTCGCGGATCACCGGCGCTGACTCGCCGGTGATCGCCGACTCGTCGACGGTCGCGATGCCCTCGATGACGGTGCCGTCGCCGGGGATCATCTCGCCGGACTCGACCACTACCACGTCGCCGCGGGTGAGCTCCGAGGCTGGCTTGGTGCTCCCGTCGCGCAGTGTCGCGATGGTCTCCTTGCGCATCGCGCGCAGGGTGCTTGCCTGTGCGCGGCCGCGGCCCTCGGCGAACGCCTCGGCGATGTTCGCGAACACGACTGTGAGCCATAGCCAGATCGAGACGGTGAAGGTGAACCACGCCGGCTCGTTGCCGCCGCCCAGTGGCTTGCCGCCGCCGAACTGGATGAGCCACGCGATCGTCGTGATGAGCGCGCCGATCTCGACGACGAACATGACAGGGTTACGGATCTGGACGCGTGGGTCGAGCTTGATGAGGCTGTCGAGCACCGCGCGCCGGACGATGTCCGCCTGGAATAGCGAGACGGCCTCGCGCTCGTGGGTGGCGGGTACGGCTGACATCACTGCCCTCCTGTGAGGCGGTCTAGGGCGAGATTGAGCTCAAGCACATCGACGCCGCGTTCGCCGAAGATGCCGAGCGAGCGCCCGGTGGTGTACTTGGAGATCAGACCCGTCACCTGCGTAAGAGGCACGTGGCGGATAGCGGCGACCCGGTGCGCTTGTATGCGGGCGTTGGCCTGGGAGATTTCCGGGTCGATGCCCGAGGCCGAGCTGTCGGCGGCGTCAACCGGGACGTTTGCGGTGCTCAGACCGGGGTCGTAGGGGGCGTTCAGTTCCAGGTATGCCTTGATGTTGGCGGCGATCTCTTCCTCGGTGCTCTTGTTGTTCGGGCCGAGGTTGGAGAAGGTCGTGGCGGCAGCGTTATCGGGCGGGACGGTCGCCGATGGGCGTGTCTGGAAGTAGCGCGGATCAGGGGTCGTTACCGGGACGCCTTCTTCTTCCACGGGCTTGCCGTTCTTGACCACGGGCGTGGCGAATTGCTGGCCGATGATCTTCGAGCCGACGAGCTTACCGTTCACATATACCTTCTGGCCGTTGGCGTTCCCCGGGAAGGCGACCTGGCTGATACCTGTGATGGCCAGTGGGTAGACAACTCCGAGCAGGACGGTCATCACGATGATCGCCAGCGCGGCGGTGAGTGCGTTTCGGGGAATGCTCATGTCAGTAGAGGTGTCCGGTCAGGCTCTGCACGATCGGTCCGATCAGCAGGGCGGGGAAGAACGTGAGCGCGCCGACGAGGATGATCACGCCGATCAGCAGCACCACGAACGTCGGGTTATCGGTGCGCATCGTTCCCAAGCCCGCCGGGCTGACCCGCTTGCCGGCCAGGGAGCCGGCGACCGCGAGCACGAACAGGATCGGTGCGTAACGCGCAAACGCGAGGTCGAAGCTGCCCAGCAGGTCGGCGAAGGTGATGCCATGCGAGCCAACGTTGCCCGCGTTGGGCTGGATGAACCCGGTGTAACCGGCGAACGCCGAACCGTTGTTGTTGGATTGGGAGAGGTAGGCGTAGAAGGTCTCTGAGAATCCCTGCGGCCCCTTGTTGAAGATCGATACGCGCCCAGCGTGGTCGGCGATCGCGAGCGCCGTGGATATCAGCGCGGTCAGCGGGGTTATGAGGATGCCCATCGATGCGAGCTTGATCTCTCTCGCCTCGATCTTCTTGCCCAGCATCTCCGGGGTCCGTCCGACCATCAGCCCGCCGATGAACACGGCCAGCAGGACGTAGAGCAGCATCACGTACAGCCCGCTGCCGACCCCGCCGAAGATGACCTCCCCGGTCGCGAGGTTGGCCATCGGCACCGCGCCACCCAGACCGGTCAGCGAGTCAAACGCAGCATTCACCGCGCCCGTCGAGGTGTCTGTCGTGACGGTGTTGAACAAGGCGGAGCCCGCGATGCCGAAGCGCTGCTCCTTGCCCTCCATGTTCCCGCCGGTCGAACCGCTGTAGACCTGGGTGTGAAGACCGGCGGCATGCTGCGCCGGCGTGCCATGCACCTCAGCCGCATACAGCACGGCGACGCCCGCGACAAACATGATGGTCATCGCGGCGAAGAGTGCCCAGCCCTGGCGGCGGCTTCCAACCATCCGGCCGTAGGTCGCGGTGAGCGAGGCCGGGATGCAGAAGACCAGTAGGATCTCAAAGATGTTCGTCAGCCCGTTGGGGTTCTCGAACGGGTGCGCGCCGTTGGTGTTGAAGAACCCGCCGCCGTTGGTGCCTAGGTTCTTGATCACCTCCTGTGAGGCGACCGGGCCAACCGCCATGTGCCCTTCCAGCCCCGTCGGGCCGGTGAAACTCAGGTAGTGACCGAGTGTCTGGAGCGCGCCCTGGGAGACGAGCACGAGCGCCCCAAGAACGGCGATCGGCAACAGCACATACAGCACCGTGCGCACGAGGTCCTGCCAGAAGTTGCCAAGGCCCTTGCCGCTGCGTCCGATGATCCCCCGGATGAGTGCCACCGCCACGCAGATCCCGACGGCCGCTGAGACGAAGTTCTGCACCGTCAGCCCCGCCATCTGGCTGAAGTAGCTCATCGTCGTCTCGCCGCCGTAGTACTGCCAGTTCGTGTTCGTCA
>CALAQT010000575.1 GCA_937888775.1 uncultured Actinomycetes bacterium
GAAGGCCGCGCGGTCCCGGGCCAGCGGGCGCTCCTGCCCGCCGGGCTCGGCGCGCACGCGCTCCCACGCCATCTCGGCCTCCACGTCGAGCAGGACCGTCCGATGGCCGGCGAGCTCCCCGCGCACCCGCTCGGAGAGCACGCTGCCGCCGCCGAGCGCGAGCACCTGCTCGGGGCCGGCCGCGCTCAGGAGCTCGCACACGAGCTCCTCCTCCTTGGCCCGGAAGGCGGGCTCGCCGGAGAGCTCGAACTCCCGCGCGAGGGAGTGCCCCAGACGCTCCTGCAGCCGGCTGTCGCTGTCCAGGTGCGCCGTCCCCAGCGCCTCGGCGAGCTCGCGGGCCACGGTCGACTTGCCCGCGCCCATGAAGCCGATCAGGACGTATGCCATCCGATCCGCTCTTCGTAGGCTCCAACGGCCTGAAGGACGTCGTCGATGTGATCGCCGCCGAACTTGCGCCTGTAGGCGTCGGCGAGCACGAGCGCGACCATCGCCTCCCCCACGACCCCGGCCGCGGGCACGGTGCAGGAGTCGGTGCGCTCCCGCAGCGCCTGTGCGGGCTCGTGGGTCTCGGTGTCCACCGAGCGCAGCGGCTTGGTGAGCGTGGGCAACGGCTTCATCGCGCCGCGCACCACCAGCGGCGAGCCCGTCGTCATCCCGCCCTCCAGGCCGCCGGAGTGGTTGGTTTCGCGGAAGTAGCCGTGCTCCTCGCTGAAGAAGATCTCATCGTGCGCCTGCGAGCCCGGGAGCCCCGCGACCGCGAAGCCATCCCCGATCGAGACCCCCTTCAGTGCCTGGATCGAGCAGATCGCCATCGCCAGGCGCCCGTCCAGGCGCTCCTCCCAGGAGACGTGGGAGCCGAGCCCGGGCACGAGCCCGAAGGCCTGGACCTCGAAGACGCCGCCGAGGGACTCGTTGGCCTTGCGCAGGCGGTCGATCTCGCGAACCATCTCGCGGCTCACCTCCGCGTCCAGGCAGCGCACGGGCGACTCGTCGACCGCGGCGAAGTCCTCGGCGGACAGCTCGGCGTCGCTGTCAGGGGCATGCACGGAGGCGATCTGCACGACGTGGGAGTGCACGCTCACGCCGAACGCGCGCAGGAATGCCTTGCACAGCGCGCCGCCCGCGACGCGCGCAGCGGTCTCGCGCGCCGAGGCCCGCTCGAGGATGTTGCGCACGTCGCTCTGCTTGTACTTCCAGATGCCCACGAGGTCGGCGTGCCCGGGGCGCGGGAGGTGGACCTCGGCGACGCTCTCCGCGACCGGCCAGGGGCTCATCCGCTCCTCCCAGTTGGCGTAGTCGCGGTTCGCCACCTGCAGCGCCACGGGGCCGCCCAGCGTGCGGCCGTGGCGCACGCCCGCGGTGACCTCTGCGGTGTCGCGCTCGATCTTCATGCGCCCGCCGCGGCCGTGGCCCAGCTGGCGGCGCGCCATGTCGCCGTTGAGGTCCTCGGGCGCGAGCTGCAGGCCCGCGGGCAACCCCTCGACGATGCATGTGAGGCCGGGCCCGTGGGACTCGCCGGCGGTTATGAGACGGAGCGACACGCCCCTAGCTTATTTGCTGGGGGGTCAGCCGCTGTGGTGCGCGCCGACGACGGCGGTGTGAGCGTGCGCTCGCGCGCTCGCCGCGAAGCCGCGGTGGCCGTCGAGCGCGATCACGCCGGCCTGCGTGGAGTAGTGCATCCCCGGCAGGGCATCCAGACCTGCGCGGCGCAGCAGTTCGCGCCCCGCCTTCGATTCCGCGTGGAGGGCGTTCTTGACCCCGGCGGTGGACGCCTTGATGACGGCGATGCTCACGACCCGAAGTTCGTAGAGGATCGCCGTGCCGGTGGGGTCGAGGTATTCGAGCTGCTCGGACTGACCGGGCTTGAGGTCAATCAGCGAGCACTGCACGGTGTTCGGCATGCACACGCCGTTGCCGCGCAGGATCACTTCGCCGTAGATCGTGAAGGCCGCGCTCTTGCCGCCCGTGGTCACGCCGCGGTAGATCACGACGGGCTGCTTGGCCGGGAGGGGCGTCTGCAGCTTGAGGCTCGCGTAGGGCTGCAGGCCCGGGGCCGGGGAGGTCGTGGTACCGGGCGGGACCGTGCCGAACAGGACAGCCACGCTGTAGGCGGTCTTCGGCTTGGCGGGCTGCGTCGGTTTGGGCGGCGTCGCGGGCGTGCTCGGCGAGGAGCCGCTGCCCGAGGAGGACCCCGATCCGCTCTTGGAGGAGCTTTCGGTGGTGCCCTTGCTCGCGCTGGAGGCGGCGCTCGCTGCGGGCGCGGTCGTCCTCTTGGCTGCGCCGGGCAGCGCAGCGAAGGGGTCGCGGGCGATCCCGTGACGCTGGGAGGAGGTCCCGTTCGTGGTCTCCGCCACCGCCTGGCTGTCGCTCGTCTGGGGCTGGGAGACCGAGATGCCGGCGCCGCCGATCGGGACGGGGCCGGAAGGTATGGCCGCGGGCGCGGGCGCGCTGGAGGACGAGCCGCCGCCGAGCACGGCATAGGCCACGGCACCGGCCAGCGCGACGCACACGAGCGCCACGAGCGGCAGCATCCGCCGGTCGAGCAGATCGGCCTTCAGGGAGCTCAGGAACTCGGTCATGGGATCACCCTGGCGATTGCCGGCGCGGTCGGGGAGCTGGGCGCTCCGGTGGTCGAGGCGGTCCTGGGCGAGGCCGCGGGCGAGGCGGCGGTCGCCCCGCCGGTGAGACCCTGGCTGGCCGGCAGCACATAGGCGGTGGCCGTGATCGTGCCGTTGAGCGTCGAGGCCGCGCCCGTAGGAGTTTCGGTCGAGTTGTTGGCGAGCGGCGAGAGCTTGATGCTCTGGATCGTGAGCAGGCGGCCGCTCACCTCCAGCCCGCCGGAGGTCTTGCGCAGCGTGAAGCGACTGAGCCCTTCGAAGAGGTGTTCGAGGTCGAAGAAGCTGCCGTTGAAGACGAAGGTGAACGGCATGGGGGTGAAGCCGGCGGCGGTCGTGGACGTCGCCGACGCCGCTCCGGAGGAGCTCGAGGGCCCCGATCCGGACACGATCGAGGCGAATTCGACGCTCTTGTGGTTGGAGGCCTGGGCGAGCTGGAAGATCAGCGACGGGACTTCCTGGCTCGGCGGCACGGCTTTGCCGAGGCTCACAACCGCGGCGTAGGCGCTCGTGTACTGAGCCTGCGCTGAGCGCGCGTTGGCGAGTTGGCCTTCCGTGCTCGTGAGCTGCGTCTGCGCAGCGCTCACCTGCGTGTCGAGTTCGCCGGCCTGCTTGCGCTCGGGCGAGACGACCAGCATCCACGCGGCGGCGAGCACCGCGAGCATTCCGAGGGCGATGGCCACGATGCGATCGCGTCCGGTCATCTGACGGTCCCTCCCGAAGCGGTCGGCGAAGCCGAGACGGTCGCCGTGGTCGCGGCCGGGGCAGCGGGCAGCGGCTGGAAGGTGACCTGAATCGCGAACGCGGGATCACTGCCGGGGCAGCCGCCTCCGGCGGCGGCTTTGGTGGAGCTCTGCAGCGTGACGTTGCTGACGCCGTCCATCAGCCGCAGGCGCGTGAGCGTCTGGGCAACCGCGGTCTGAGTCGTCGCGCAGCCCGAGACCGTGAATGTCGGGACGCTGCCGGGCGGCGTGGCCGAGGCCACGGTACTGGCGCCGGCGGCGGCTGACGAGGAGGCAGAGGCGCCGTTGGCCGTGGCCGCTGGCGACCCGATCGTCCCGGTCAGCGAGGTGATCGAGGCGTCGATCGGGAACACGCGGCCGAACTCGTGGAAGACGTGAGCCCAGTCGAAGCGCGAGTTCACAAGCGTTTCGACTGCCTGAGTGCGTTCCTGGCGCAGCGCGATGAAGGTCGTGTAGGGAGCCAGCCGCGCCGCGGCTGACTGCTCCGCCTGCGCGCGCGCGGTGAGCGTGGCTGCCTGCGTCTTGCGGCTGGTGATCTGGTGATGGGCCTGCCCGTAGAGCAGGGCCATGACGGCCAGACCGGCGGCGAGCGCGAGCACGGCGTAGGCGGCGCCGCCGGAGCGGCCCGCTCCGACCGAGGCGCCGCTGCGCTGATCCGCGGGGATCAGGTTTACGGCTCTCATTGCGGAGCCTCCGCCGTGGCCAGGCCGGCCGCGACCGCGAGGCGGTGGAGCGAGACGGTCTCATCCAGGCGCTCATCGACGGCGCCCACGGACTGGCTGTGCACGTCGACGCCGAGCGCGCGCTGAAGGCTCTCGGCAAAGCCGGGGATCTCCTCCGCGGCGCCGCTGAGGACGACGTGGGAGACCTCTCCCCCGCCCTCCTGGGAGCGGTGGAAGTCCAGGGAGTTGCGAACCTCGCCTGAGATGTCGCGGATGCCGTTCTCGAGCAGGTTCCAGACGTCGGCGTCGGGCGCCGGGGCGGCGCTCGATGCGACCTCGAAGCTCTCCGGGTCGACGGGCTCGGCGGCCTCTGCGACGGGGGCTGACTCCTCGCCCTCGGCGACCGGCGCCGCCGATTCATCGGGCGCTGCGAGATCCTCGCGCGCTGCAACCGCGCCCGGCCCGGCAGGCGGAGGGCTGTTCAGGTCCACGGCGGCCAGCAGCGCGCGGGCCTCGGTGAGCGCGATGCTGCGCCGCTCGGCGAGCTCGCTGGCCATGCCCTCAAGGCCGCTGCCGACGACGCGCGTGAAGCGGCAGATCTTGCCCTCGGCGATCGCCAGGTTCGTGAGCCCGTCGACGTTCAGGTAGAGCACCCGTCCGGACTGCTCGGGTTCGGGGCGGTAGAGAGAGCGGATCAGCGCGAAGGCCGAGAGGTCCACGCCTTCGGGGCTCAGGCCCGCGCGGCGCACCGCGGCGAGCAGCCGCTCGATCATGTCGCGCTGGGCAGCCACGAGCACAACCCGCTGGCGGGGCCCGGCGGGCGTGTCGACGATGCCGAGCGGGTGGAAGTCCAGGACGGCGTTGTTGAGCGGCATCGGGACCTGATCCTGGGCCTGGAAGGTGACGGCCGCGGCGAGTTCCTTGTGGTCGGTGACCGGGGGCAGCTCGAGCGTGCGCAGGACGGTGCGCTGATTGGCCACGCCCACGCGAACGCGCTTGCTCAGCCCGCTCTCTGCGAACAGCTCGCGCAGGACGTCCGCGAGGGCGCCCTCATCGACGACTTCGCCGTCGCGCACCGTGTCCGCGGCCAGCGGCAGGACCGCGGCCCGCTCGGCGAGGATCGAGCCGTTGACCCGCGCCTGGACGGCTGCGGCGAACCCGGGCTGGATGTCCAGGCCGATCACGTCGGCCATGGGACGGCGGCCGAGGCTGCGGCCCAGCTTCAGGTTCGGTCGGGGGATGCGGGTGGGGAGGTTCATCGGTGGTTGCGTGCTTCAGAACGGAGGCCGGAGCGGCCGCATGACGGGTATCGGCGTCAACACGTCAGCGCTTTAGTGAACGAAGTGATTGATGTAGAGATCGACGATCTGCTGTCCCGTGAACACCGCCACGAGCGCTCCCGCGGCGAGGAACGGGCCGAACGGGATCGCCGTCTTGCGGCCCTCCGCGGCGCCGTTGCGGGCGATGATCGAGGCGCCGAGGACGACTCCGCTGAGGAGCGCGATCAGGATCGCCGGCGCGACCGCCGCGCCCAGGCACAGCCCCATGACGGCTGCGAGCTTGACGTCGCCCATGCCCATCCCCCCGGGGTAGGCGAGCGCGGCCAGGAGCAGGAAGCCTCCGGCGGCGAGCGCCGCGATGATCCGTTCCGGCTCGCCCGAGGGATCGAGCGCGAGCCCGATCGCGAGCGCGAGCACGGCCCCGGGCACGGTGATCCTGTTGGGGATCACGCGATGCTCGATGTCAATCAGCGCGGCGGGCACGACGAGCAGGATCAGGAGCAACGAGAGCGCGATCGTCACGGTACTGTCGCTCGCGAGCACCGCGCCCACGCACAGCGCCGCGGTGGCCGCCTCCACGAGCGGATAGCGGACGGAGATGGGCTCACCGCAGCTGCGGCAGTGTCCGCGCAGCAGCAGCCAGGAGAGGATCGGGATGTTGTCGTAGGGCTTCACCGGTGTCCCGCAGCGGGGACAGTGGGAGGCCGGCGTGATCAGCGACTCGTGACGCGGGAGCCGATACGCGACGACATTCAGGAAGGAGCCGACGATCGCTCCGAGGACTCCCGCAAAGGTGGCTGCCTCCATAGGACGCTGATCGGCCATCCGCGGCCCCTACTTGAGTCGCACGGCCGACCACGTTGCATCCGGGCACGTTGTCCGCTAACCGGCTCCCGCGCTCGGCGGGGCCTCACCAGCTGCCGGTCTTGCAGCCGCCCGTGTTGGAGGTTTCCGTTTTGCAGGTGCGGGTCGATTCGCCGGTTTCCCTGCGCGTGATCGTGAAGGTGTCCCCGCCCGGCGCGACCGCTGTGATCACATAGCCGTGGCCGGATTCCTTGGCTTCGGCGGATTTGAGCCACGCATTGCCGTTGCCTGCGGCAATCGGGATCGCCGCCTCGTATTCCTGCAGCACTTTCGGTTCGATGCCGGTGTAGCTTGCCGAATGGTCGGTCTGGTAGGTCTCGGCCGCCTGCGCGCCCGTGCGGACCAGTTCCTTCGCTGTTGCGTCCGTGGCCTTGCTCTTCTGGCTGAGGAACGCAGGGATCGCGATCGCGGCGAGGATGCCGATGATCAGGATGACCACGAGCAACTCGATGAGGGTAAAGCCCTGCTCGCTCCTCGTCCGGTTATTGGCGCGGTCGCTCATCAGGGAATACATCGGCACCGCCTGCCCCCGGCTTTAGCGATTTGGGGGCGATCGCTTCGGGTCGAAGTGAGACGCGTCCACAACGACGGAGAGAGGCGGCCCGGGGGCCGCCTCTCGACTGACTTGACTTGGTCTCGCTCCGAGCAAGGATGCTCGATCGAGTCGTCTACCAGCTTCCGGTCGGACAGCCTTTACTACCCGTGACCTGCACGCAATTGCGGGTGATAACGCCGCCGGCGTTTACGATCGTGAACGTGTCACCGCTCGTCGAGGTTGCCGTGACCGTGTATCCGATCGTGCCGTTGCCCGTCGCCGTCGTGATCCAGGCTCCTTTGGTCGGCGTTCCCGTGCCGGTGACGATCGAGGGCTCGTAGGCTGTCAATTCGCCGGCCGTACCGACTTTGGCGTAGCTGCCGCCGTTGTCGGTCGAGATCGTCTCCGCGGTCGTCTGGGCCGTACGAGCGAGCTCCTTCGCCTGGGCGTCGGTGGCCTTGCTCTTCTGGCTGAGGAACGACGGAATGGCGATCGCGGCGAGGATGCCGATGATCAGGATAACGACCAGAAGCTCGATGAGGGTAAAACCCTGCTCGCTCCTCGTCCGGTTATTGGCGCGGTCGCTCATCAGGGAATACATCGGCACCGCCTGCCCCCGGCTTTAGCGATTTGGGGGCGATCGCTTCGGGTCGAAGTGAGACGCGTCCACAACGACGGAGAGAGGCGGCCCGGGGGCCGCCTCTCGACTGACTTGACTTGGTCTCGCTCCGAGCAAGGATGCTCGATCGAGTCGTCTACCAGCTTCCGGTCGGACAGCCTTTACTACCCGTGACCTGCACGCAATTGCGGGTGATAACGCCGCCGGCGTTTACGATCGTGAACGTGTCACCGCTCGTCGAGGTTGCCGTGACCGTGTATCCGATCGTGCCGTTGCCCGTCGCCGTCGTGATCCAGGCTCCTTTGGTCGGCGTTCCCGTGCCGGTGACGATCGAGGGCTCGTAGGCTGTCAATTCGCCGGCCGTACCGACTTTGGCGTAGCTGCCGCCGTTGTCGGTCGAGATCGTCTCCGCGGTCGTCTGGGCCGTACGAGCGAGCTCCTTCGCCTGGGCGTCGGTGGCCTTGCTCTTCTGGCTGAGGAACGACGGAATGGCGATCGCGGCGAGGATGCCGATGATCAGGATAACGACCAGAAGCTCGATGAGGGTAAAACC
>CALAQT010000576.1 GCA_937888775.1 uncultured Actinomycetes bacterium
CTTCCCTCGAGACCCGTATCCACCACCAACTCTCACCCGAGGTGGACCGACAAACAGGGTCCGGTCACGTTCACCACCTGACCTATGTTCGGTTCGGAGGCGACGAGCTTCCCGAGGATCTGCGCGTACTCTGTCGCGTCTGCCACGGACCCGCTGACCGTGCGCGCGAGTGGGATGACCGCGTCCGCGGATGGCAGGCTAAGAGCGGGGGTAGCTACCGTGCAGCGGAGAGGGAGCTTCGTGATTTCCTCTATTACGGGTGCTGAGCGATGAGCACGGCGACGGCGACGGCGACGGCCGAGGCGCTCACCGACGAGAACCGCGCACTCCGCTACCAAAACGCGAACCTGCGCGGGATGCTCTCGGACTTGCACGACCACCTAGACCGTGAGCTTGCGGTGACGGCCGCGGTTCGGCTGGCCGTTGGGCACGTAAGCACGAAGCTGGACGGCCCGCCGCCACTTCGGCAGGCGCTGCCAGCAGCGCGCCCGGATTCGCTCAAAGCAACGATAGGCTTAGAGCACAATCCCGAGGAGCAAGAATGACGACGGAAATCACCAAAGCGGAGCTAGCCGAAGCGCTGGCCGGACACGAAGAAGCACGCCGAGCCCTGCGCACCCGGGCCGCGCGCATCGACCGGCACATCAAGCGCCTGACGGCCCAGCACGCGGCGGACCTAAACCCGACGACGGACTAGGGAGACTCGGTATGGAAGCGAATGACGCGGAGTACTTCACGCAGTTTATCGTCAAGGCGATTGATCGGCTAACCGCGGCGGTGGACAGGAACACGATTGCGGTGCTAGCTATCCACCCGCAAGATGCGCGCGTCAGCTACGCGCTCCCGGAGTTCAAGGCAATCGAGTCCGCTCGGAAGGCAAGCGGTGACTGACACGGCGACGGCCGCGGAGCGGACGCGGCACACCCGCAGAACCGCCTATTACACCGCCTACCGAGCCGCGCACCCTGAGAGGATGCGCGCCAACCAAGCGGCTTATGATCCCGCGCGAGAGCAAGCGCTACAAGGACCTGTACCGCTCGCGGAGAGGCTAGCTTCGCGTGGTTGGGCGTCGCGCGCGAATACTGGCGATCCACGGTGCGGTAAAACTCAGACCTGCTCGTCGAGGCGGATGGCCCGCTGAAGCATCGGGCTGGCCTCGCCCCCCTCATTGCGGATCGCCTCAAGCATCCCGGTGGCCAGCGCATCAAGCTTGCTCTGAATCGCGTGTTCAGATCGCAGTTCCGCGTTCTTCAACAGGGCGACGAGCAGCAGCGTCGTGGCGGTGAGCGCGGATCCGGTCGCCTGCTCGTAGGAAGCGCCCGCGCCGACGGCGTAGCCTCCAACCCAGGCAAGGATGAGCGCCACGCAGAACGCGAAGAAGACAGGAGAGCTCGCGAAATGGGATGCGCGCTGGGCGAACTCGTCAAACCGGCTGCGACGATCCGTCTGACCACGATCGACAGGATGCTGTAAGGACATCCCGCGCGAGTCTACGCCGCGCCTCAACGAGCAACGGTGAAGTCACCCGTCCCGGCCGGCTGCACGAGCTACGCGAAGGACATCGGACGGCTCTGCCTGCCTCGGCGGACAGTCCGTCTCGGGCTCGCTCGTTTTGACGCTCCCGCTCCCTATCGCCAAACAGACGGGCTCGCGGTCTCCGAGCACACCCGAGTTGGACAATTTGCAGGGCCCCGGACGGCCAATCAGCCGGAGCGGACGGCTGGTCTCTACGAGCAACCCGGCAGTCATTGCCCAGTGCTGGTGTGAGAGGACGCGAGCAGCGCGGCCGAGCGGTGTCCGCACTGCTGCTCCGCGCGCGGAAGCAGGAGCACGCGACGAGGGGATCGACCAACTCTCTCGGACCGGACGAGACACATCAGCGAGGTTCGGCGGCGGGCGGGCTCCTCCTACGCCGGGCCAATGGAATGAGTTGGGCCTGGCGCTCGATTGTGAGCACAGATGAGGACAAGCCGACGTCGCGGAGACTCCCTTCATGTCAGACCGGCCATCTGGACGTCGCGTCTGTCGGTCTCGTACTGCGCGGTGGCTGATGTGTGAATCTCCTGAGCTGCGACCGCGTTCGGTCAGGGGTTGTTGCGCCGGCGGTTCGTCAACGGGCGCCCGAATCCCATCCCCTGCACGGATCGCGCGCTCCCGGGTATCAGCCGTTCCGAAACCGGCGCTCGCTCTGAAGCGTTTACCCGACGGCCACCACCAATGCCAGCGATCTCCTTGAGACAGCCAGCGTGGCCGGGACGCGGTCAGAGCCACAGCGATCGTGCGCGACGCCGCCGCTCTTGGGCTGAACGAATCTCCAGCGGCCAGCCGGCTCGCGTCGCTCGCTGCTGCTCGGGGTCCGGTGGTTGTGCGTGGTTTGCCGCGGTTGCAATATTGCCGGTGAGCGAGACACTGGAATGGTGACCGAGGCGGATGAGGCGGATGAGGCGGGAGGCCGGGTCTGATTCGCATGTACGTGGCGAGCGACAGCGCGCCCTCAGCGCAGGCGCGCAGACAGCTTGCGGTGCTGCGTGAGCGGTTCGGCGGGGAGGATTGGGAGGTCGAGATCGTCGACGTGTTCAAGCAGCCCGCGCTCGCCGAGGCTGACCGGATTCTTGCGACCCCGCTCCTGATCCGGTGTTCCCGACGCGGCGTCTGAGCGTGATCGGGGACTTTGCCGACGTGCATGCGGTGGCCAACGCGCTCGATCTTGGACAGGAGGCGGCTGGATGAGCCGTGCACCGCGTCAGCGGATCCAGGTCGGCATCCCCGGGTTTGACGAGATCGTGCACGGCGGACTGCGCCGTGATGGCAGCATCCATGGTGGCGGGCGCGACGGGGGCCAGCAAGACCGGTGGGGCAGGTTCCGCCTCAGGACCGGCCCTTGAGGAGCATTGGAACGAAAAGTCACGATAAAGGGGTGAGCGGCGGCCTCGGGGCTGATCGGCCGTACCGTGTCTGGCGGTGCCGGTCGAGTTTCTGAGCGACGAGGAGGCGGCTGCGTATGGGCGGTTCATCGGGCCGCCGTCGCGGGAGGAGCTGGAGCGCTCGTTCTTCCTTGATGACGCTGACAGGACGTTGATCGCGCCGCACCGCGGTGATCACAACCGTCTCGGGTTCGCGTTGCAGTTGACGACCGTCCGGTCGTTGGGCTTGTTCTTGGTGGATCCGGTGGAGGTGCCGGGCGTCGTGCTCGACTATCTCGCGGGTCAGCTGGCGATCGCGGATCCGTCGTGTGTGGCTCGCTACATGGAGCGTCGCACGAACCCGCTTCGAGCACGCCGAGGAGATCAAACGCGCCCGCGGGCTACGGGATTTCTCGGAGGTCGCGCGGGAGCTTGAGGAATGGGTGGACGCACGGGCGTGGACGACGAGTGATGGCCCGAGGGCGATCTTCAACGACGCGATCGGCTGGCTGTTTGAGCGCGACGTACTGCTGCCGGGGGTCACAACGCTCGCACGGCTGGTCGCCCGGGTGCGTGAGGAGGCGACCGAACGTCTGTGGGAAACGCTGTCCGGGTTGCTGACGGCGGGGCAGTGCCGGCGGCTTGAGCGGCTCCTGGAGGTTCCGGACGGTAAGCGGTTCTCGGATCTCGAGCGGTGGCGTAAGGGGCCGGCGAAGCCGTCGGGCAGGAATCTGGAGAAGGCGATCGCGCGGGTCGCCGAGATCAAGACGCTCGAGCTCGGGAGGCTCGACCTCGACGCGGTGGTCCCGCACCGACGGCTTGTTGATCTCGCGCGCTACGGGATGACCGTGAACGCGCGGGCGCTGCGTCGTCATCCCCGATCGCGGCGCCTAGCGACCGTGCTGGCGACTGTCGTGTTCCTGGAGGCGAAGGCGATCGATGATTGCCTGGAGCTGCTTGATCTGTTGATGACCACGGAGCTGCTCGGTAAGGCTGAGCGCGAGTCGGTGAAGGAGAAGGCGCGCCAGCACCCGCGGCTCGCGCGCGCGTCAGCAAAGCTCGCGACCGCGGTCGAGGTTCTGATGGACGCCACCGCGCGTGGCGAGGAGCTCGGGCTTGACGGGGTGTGGGAGCTGATCGACGCGGCCGTCCCCAGACGCGAGCTGCGTGCGGCGGTGACGGCGATCACCGAGCTCGTCCCGCCTGACGTTGATGATGACGGCGTCAAGCGCGAGCAGCTCGCGACGCGGATCGCGACCGTCGCCGGATTCCTGAAGACGCTGACCGACGTGATCGAGTTCGACGCAAACGCCGACGCACAGGCGGTCCTGGACGAGATGAAGCGGATGCCCGCACTGTTACGCGCCCGAAAGCTCACGAGCGCTGACGTCAACGGGTCGCTTGTCCACGGCTCGTGGAAGCGCCTCGTGTTCGGTGCCCCGACCAACCAGGACGGCGCGGTCGATCGCAACGCGTACGTGTTCTGCGTGCTGACACAGTTTCATCGCTATCTCAAGCGGCGCGAGATCCACGCCAACCGGTCATCAAGGTGGCGCGACCCGCGCGCGCAACTCCTCGCCGGCGAGGCATGGACGAACGCGAAGGACTCGGTGCTCACCGCGCTTTCGCTCCCGGAGACCCCGGACGGTCTGCTCGCCGAGCACACCCGGACGCTCGACGCGGCGTACCACGCCGTCGGCGCGCGCCTGGAGGCGAACACCGCAGTCAGCATCGACCGCGAGGGCCAGCTGCACATTGAGCGGCTCGAGGCGATCGACGACCCCGCGAGCCTGATCGAGTTACGCCGCGACGTGAACGCGCTGCTGCCGAGGGTCGATCTCCCGGAGGTGATTCTGGAGGTGATGTCCTGGGAGCCCCAGTTCGTCGCGGCATTCGTCGCGGCCTCCGGGGGACAGACCCGCCTGGCTGATCTGCACGTCACGATCGCGGCGTGCCTGACCGCGCACGCCTTGAACATCGGGTACTCACCGATCGTCAAGAAGGGCGTGCCGGCGCTCGAGCGCGACCGGATCAGTCACGTCAACCAGAACTACCTCGGCACCGAAACGTACACCCCGGCGAACGTCTGGTTGATCGCCGCGCAGGCCGGAATCACGCTCGCGCAGGCGTGGGGCGGCGGCCTGGTCGCCGGGATCGACGGGATGCGGTTCATCGTCCCGATCCCGAGTATCTACGCCCGCCCGAACCGCAAGTACTTCGGATCCAAGCGTGGCGTCACGTGGCTGAACATGGTCAACGACCAGGGCTCCGGGCTGGCCGCGAAAGTCGTGTCGGGCACGCCCGGCGAGTCGCTGCATATGATCGACGTGATCTTCAGCCAGGACGGCGGGCAGCGCCCCGACATCATCGTCGCGGACACTGGCACCTACAGCGACCTCGTGTTCGGCCTCGCGCAACTGCTCGACATCGAGTACCGGCCCGAGCTCGCGGACATGCCCGACCAGCGCTCGTGGCGGATCGATCCCGCCGCGGACTACGGGCCGTTGAACACCGCGGCGCGCGGCCGGATCGATCTTGACCGCGTGCGCCGCCACTGGCAGGACATCCTGCGCGTGATCGCCTCGATCTACACCGGCACCGTCCGCGCGTACGACGTCGTCAGGATGCTTCAACGCGACGGAAGCCCGACACCGCTGGGTGAGGCGATCGCTTCGTACGGCCGGATCTTCAAGAGCCTGCACATCCTCACCTACATCGATGACGACACCTACCGTCGCGACATCAAAGGCGTCCGCAACCTCCAGGAAGGCCGCCACTCCCTCGCCGGACACGTCTTCCACGGCAAGAAAGGCCAGCTCTACCAGCGTTACCACAAGGGGATGGAAGACCAGCTCGGCGCGCTCGGCCTCGTCCTGAACTGCATCGTGCTCTGGAACACCCGGTACATGAACGCCGCCCTGGACCAGCTCCGCGCCGAAGGCCGCGAAATCCAGGACGAGAATGTCGCGCGGCTCTCCCCGTTCGTGCGCCACCACCTCAACGTCCACGGGAAATACTCGTTCCTGCTGCCGGAGATCCCGACCGGGCTGCGAGCGCTCCGAAACCCCGAAGACGACGACTGACGGCGATCAAGGCTTCCGAGGATGTACGTGATAACGGTCTATTATCACGTACATGACCACCGAGGCGGATAGGCCGCGCGGCGCATCAGCGACCTCCCGGACGACTCGACTCATGCCCGTTATCCGGTACATCCACGCGACCGGCCGGCGATGACCACCAGCACGAAAGCCCCGCGGAGAGCTGCCGTCACGCTCCAGGCGGCTGCCGACGCGTTCCTGTCCTCACCGCGATGCGAGAACGCCAACACGCGTCGGGCGTATGCCGGCGTGATCGACAAGATCACGAGCCAGCTCGGCGCCAGCCGCCCGCTCGCCGACATCTCCGACGATGACATCGCCACGGTCCTCAACCACGAATGGGCAAGCGCCCACGAATCGACATGGAACCGCAACCGCGCGGCCGTCAACGCCTGGCTGACCTGGTGCCGCGAGCGTCAGCGCTGGCGAGCGCCCGAGGTCCCCGGCAGCTGCGAGCGACGCAAGGAGCACCTCAACGCCACAAAGGATCTCCCCAAGGCCGCGATCGAGCGTCAACTGTCACGCCGGGATGTCCCGCTGCGGGAGAAGACGCTGTGGCGGATGCTCTACGAGACCGCCGCCCGCGCGAGCGAGATCCTCGACCTCGACGTCGAGCAGCTCGACCTCGAGAACCGTCGCGCCCCGATCCGGTCCAAAGGCGGCGAGATCGAATGGGTTCACTGGGGAACCGGCACCGCGCACCTGCTCCCTCGACTCCTGCGCCTCCCCGACGGCTCCAGCCGCTCCAGCGGACCGCTGTTTCTCGCCAGCCGCAAGCCTGTCCCGGCTCGGCGCCCGCCTGCGCGCGACATCTGCCCGTACACCGGTCGGGCGCGACTCGGCTATGACCGCGCCCGAATCGTTCTCAAGGATCTCGCCGGATGGCGGCTCCACCAGCTACGCCACTCCGCAGCAACGCACCTCGGCGACCAGAAAGTCCCGCTCCAGCTGATCATGGCCAAGACCCGCCACAAATCACCGCGCACCGCGATGCGCTACGTCAACCCCAGCCCCACAGCCGTCGCAGAAGTCACCGAGCTCCTCGATCCACCCCGACGAAAGCAATGATGCAGCAGAGCTGCAGCCAAGCTCCGCTGATGTTCATCCAGGGCGGCCCGCACAGTCGCGAGTAGTGTCTGGTGGTGGTGAACGCGATCGAGGTCACTGACCTGCGGAAGTCCTACGGCGACTTCGAGGCACTTCGTGGTGTGAGCTTCACGGTCGCGGTCGGTGAGGTCTTTTGCCTGCTCGGGCCGAACGGCGCTGGCAAGACGACCACGACCGAGATCCTCGAGGGTTACCGCTCGCGTGATGCGGGGAGCGTGAGCGTCCTTGGTCTCGACCCGGCGCACGGTCCCCGCCAGCTGCGCGAGCGTGTCGGGATCGTTCTGCAGTCATGCGGCTTGCAGGATGATCTGACGGTCACGGAGCTGCTCACGATGTACCGTCGTTACCACGTTCGCGAGCGCGACGTTGGGGAGTTGATCGAGCTTGTCGAGCTTGTCGAGAAGCGCGATGCGCGCGCCCGCGAGCTGTCGGGTGGCCAGCGTCGGCGGTTGGACCTCGCGCTGGCGCTCGTCGGCGATCCAGATCTCGTCTTCCTGGATGAGCCAACGACCGGCTTTGATCCAGCGGCGCGCCGGCATGCGTGGTCGACGATCCGCTCGCTCTGCCAGCTTGGCAAGACGGTCGTTCTCACGACCCATTTCATGGACGAGGCGCAGGCGCTCGCCGATCGGGTCGCGGTGATGCGCGATGGGGTGATCGTGGCCGAGGGCAAGCCTGAGGAGCTCGGCGGTCGCGACGTCATGCTGAGCGAGATCCGCTTCGTCCTTCCGCCGGATCGCACAGCTGCCGACCTGCCCGCGCTGCCCGCCGTCGAGCTGACATGCGATGGGGACCACTTGGTCCTGCGAACGCGTGAGGTGGTCCCCGTGACGGCGCGGATCACCGCATGGGCGGTCGAGCAGGAGATCGACCTCGGCCATTTCTCGGTCACCCAACCATCCCTTGAGGACGTCTACCTCGCGCTCACCGGCTCCGACCTAGACGGCGGCGCGGCGGCAGAGCGGTGAGCGCACGCGCGCCCTCCGGCGGCTCGGCCCTGCGCCGTGACGTCTCGCTTGCGGCCTGGCAGGTTGTCTACGAGCAGCGCGCGTTCTGGCGCAACCGCCCACGCGCGTTCTTCTCGTTCCTGATGCCGGTCATGTTCCTGATCATCTTTGCCACGATCTATCACGGCCAAACGATCGCCGGCCCGCACGGGGCGATCTCCTACGACGCCTTCTTCGTCCCGGGCATCCTCGCCTACGGCGTGATCGCGACGACGTTCGTCAACATGGCGATCAGCACCTCGATCCTCCGCGAGCAGGGTGTGCTCAAGCGAATGGCCGGCACCCCGCTACCGAGCTGGGCTTATGTCGCCGGGCGCATCGGCTCGACCCTCGTCATCACAGCAGCGATGACCTTGGTGGTGCTCGCAATCGGCCGAATCGGCTACGGCGTCCAGGTGCGCGCCGCAACGCTCCCCGGACTGCTCGCCGCGCTCATCCTCGGCAGCGCCGCGTTCACCGCGCTCGGTGTCGGCATCGTGCGCTACATCAAGAGCTCCGAAGCAGCGCCCGCGGTGATCAACTTCGCGATCCTGCCGCTCACCTTCATCTCCGGCGTCTGGTTCCACGGAAACCCCTCGACCCTGCTCACCGACATCGCCAAGGTCTTCCCTGTGCGACCCCTCGCCCACGCGCTTCAGTACGCGTTCAACCCCTTGACCACCGGCAGCGGGATTCAAGCCAGCGACCTCGAGACGCTCGGGATCTGGCTCGTCGTCGGCGTCGCCCTGATGCTCCGCTTCCTGCGCCAGCCCGCCGGCGGCGACTAAAGGAAGTTGGTCGGGATGGTGGCCGACGCGAGCGACGACTCGACTGGCTGTGCACGAGCGCCAATAAGCGGCGTCGCGGTCAGGCATTTGGCGAGCCAGGACTCGGGTACGCTGGCGGCAAGACCCTCGGAGGTCCGTAGTCGCCGAGCACAGATTGATCGCGTGCTGTCCGTTGCCAGCGCAGACACGAGCGCCACGATTCTCGCGCCGTTGCTACCGAAACTCCTTATCGTGACTTTTCGTTCCGATGCTCCTCAAGGGCCGGACCCTTGTCGAACGCTCAGCATGGTCAGTAGTACCTGCGGGAAGCCACGCCGCTTGAGCTACTGAACGTCCGCGACGACAAGTTCCCAAGCACTTTGGCTACATGGCTGCGGGATCACAAGGGCCAATGGCACGGCGAGTATCAACTTGTCTGCGAGCCCAACCCGAGGGGTGGACGGCACAAGCTCTGGCGAGTTCGCCCGCGCGGCGACCACACATAGAGCACACATCGCGCTGAAGATGTGTGGTGCCGAATCCCTAGTGCTGGCGGGGGTTTTCGAGGGCTCTACCACACACCACACATGATTTGGGACTCCTCTCCCAGCAAACGGATATTTTTCTCGCGCGTAAAGATTTGAAACATGTGTGGTGTGTGGTGGACGTGCCGAATCGTCAATGTTTACGGTGGTTTTGGGCACCACACATATATCTCGGCATGTGTGGTGTATGTGTGGCGAACATACGTTCGCCCCCCGTGCCACCGCCGCCCATAGGTGCAAGCCGTGAGTGAGACAGCGGACGACTGCGACCGCTGCCGCGCACTCCGCTACCAAAACGCGAACCTCCGGGCGATAAACGCGAACCTCACGGCGCACCTGACCGCGGAGCGCGAAATGGTGGCCGCTGTTCGAGCGGCGCTCGCACCCGTCAAGCGTTGCGGCGCACCCCGGCTCACCTCTATGGCGCCGTACCGAGGCTGCTATGGCGCCGTGCTATGATGGTGCTATGACTCGACCGCGCGATGACCTCGGAGAGGCGCTACGCCAGCATCTACGCTGCCCGCAGTGCTCCGCTAATCCGTTCGCGGGCCACCCGTTCGCGGGTGCTACTAAGCCGCTGCGCGTCGTGGCTTACCGCAAAAGCAGCGCGCGACTCGCCTGCCGTGAGTGCGGCCTGCGGTTCTCAATCGACGTGGAGAACTTTGCCAGCACCATCGCCGAACAGCAGCGCCCGTCTGACGCGGTCCTTGAAGCGCAGGCCCGAGAGCGCGCCGCTGGCGATCCGCGTCAATATCTCCCCGCGCTCGCCCGCGGGCGCGTGCTGGCAGACAGGTTTGTGGAGGAGCAACGTCAAGCCATCCTCGCGCCGCACCGCCGAGGGATCACTGTGGACAAACCGCGGCGCGGCGCGATTCGCTTCCCCAAGCGCCCCGAAAGCGGCCGAAAAGACTAGCACCGCTCTGCCCGCCCGTTGGGTGCGATTGGTCACACAAGGGTCCAAATCGGCCTTTGTGGCGAGGGGCCACGATAGGCTGAGTTATGCCCCCCCTGAACAGCAAGAACGGCAAGCGCATCGGCAAGCCGCCCCTTTATGGCAAGTCGATGACCAAATGGAAGTTCTACCTCTCCGACGAACACCGCGCGCTGCTCACGTTGGCCTCTGCGCGTAGTGGGCGCAGCCGTGCCGCGCTGGTCCGTGAGGGCATCGAGCGCGTAACCGCGGAGATAATCTCGCAGCCGCGGGAATCCACCCCTACAACGAAGGAAACCGCGGCGACAACCGCGGCTCCGGGAAGTCGAAATGGCCTCCACAACGCTACCTCAGTATAGCGCGCGACCGCCTGCAATTCCTGGCATTACGTGGGCCTGCGATGTCAAGTCCGAGCGGGTCAACTGGCTTTGGCAGTACAGACTCGCGGTGGGAGAGATAAACGAAATCATCTCTGACGAGGGTATGGGCAAGAGTTGCGTTGGCGCGAGGATTACCGCAGATGCAACCCGAGGCAAACTCGACGGGCAGAATGGCGTCGGGTTCCGGGTCCTGGTGGTTGCACACGAGGACTCATGGACACACACGGTCAAGCCGCGGCTGCAAGCGGCGGGCGCGGATATGAACGCAGTCGGCTTTCTCCAGTATCCCTCGGATGATGGACTGCGCCCGGTGATATTCCCGGACGATACAGAGTACGTCCGAGACGCGATGTCTCAAGGACGCGCCGGGATGCTGTACGTTGACCCTCTCGGCTCACACATCGCGGCGCAGCGAAACTCATTCGACCCGGACCAAATCCGCATCGCCGTGCGCCCGCTAGCTGAGGCTGCACACGTAGACAAGTTCACGGTGCTCGACAATCGGCACACGAACCGCAGCACCAGCACCAACGCCCGGCAACGGTCGGCGGGCTCACTTGGATACCGGCAGGCAACCCGCTTGCAGATGATATTTGGACGCGACCCTGACGCACCCGAGGATGACACCCGGCGCATGCTTGTGGGTTCCAAGGCGAATATCTCGGCCAAGGCGCGCGCGCTCAGAATCAAAATGGAAACCGTGTCCGTTGACCTTGAGGACGGCACCACGGACGAGATTATCTGAACCTACTGACGCATCCGTGGGTTGTGTCACCGTCCGGGTAGGGGTGGGCAGAG
>CALAQT010000577.1 GCA_937888775.1 uncultured Actinomycetes bacterium
GATCAACAGCCAGAATTCATGCCATTGGTACGAGACTTGCAGGAGTCACCACTAGAGTCCCAGCGCAGCATCCAGCGTTGCTTGATCGACCCCCTCGACTTCGACGAGCTTGTCGCGCGAACGCTGGCCGCGGATGATCGTCATGCTGGATGGGGCGACGCCGAGCTGCTTGGCGAGTAAGCGACACAGACCCCGGTTCGCGCGTCCGTCAAGCGCGGGCGCAGTAACGCGGACGAGCAGTACGCCCTCGCGAATCTCGACGAGCTCGTCCCGGCGAGCGCGTGCCTGAACGCGGACAGGGATCCTTGCGCTGGTCACGGCACGCATGATCTTCCCCCAGCCGGCAGCCGGGTGATCCGAAGGACGCCGGCGATGTCGAAGATCACCGACTCGTGCGCTTCGTGAACAGGTTTGCGCAAGGACGCAGCGGCGCTACAGGTATCCTGGATATGACCAGCCGGGGGAGCACAGTGGCGCGAAGCGGATGGATGTTCTTGTCACGGCGGAGCGGCGCGTTGGGAGGGCGCGGTCCGAATCGTCAGATCCGGGATCTGAACAAGGGGTAGCGGCGATGGTCACGTCCGACAGCCATCACAACGCGCAATCAATTGACCGCGGTTTGATCGCGGACCGTGCGGCTGAGCTGTTTGACGCCGGCGCCAGCCATGAGGCAGCCCTGCTGGCTGCGCTGCGAGGGTCGCCCGCGGGATGACATCGCGCTGCTCGCGCTGCGGGCCGCGCCGGACGATGCACCCATCTGACTAAAGCTGCACCTCGAACGCTAACGCGATCAAAACCTTGAGCATCCGGTCGCCTTTTGCATAATTGAATTCGGTAGGGATCCTGTGGTCGACCCGGCCATGAGCTTTGACTAGGCCCGTCGGGCCACGGCGCCAGGCCAACCTATTCGAGCCGATCAGTACCAGCGACGAATCGGGAGCCGGCGCGCGATGGCCGCCTTCCAGCCCGACACAAGACTGCCAGTGAGCCACCTTTCCACCTATGACCGGCGCCGCGGCTGGATCGCGGCCGCGGTCGCTGCCGTTGGCTTCGTCCTCTCCTGGTATCTGATCCACCACGGCTGGTACGGACTCGACAAACAATGGGACACGGTGGAGTACGCGCGCTACGGCCATTACATCGTCGTCAGGGGTCTGGTTCCGTATCGCGATTTCGCCCTCGAGTACCCGCCGCTGGCAATTCCCGTATTCGCGATCCCGGCGATGATCGCGGGCCGGCACTTCTCCGGCTACATGGAGGTCTTCGGGCTGGGCATGGCCATCTGCGGAGTGCTCGCCGTCGGATGTTCGGTGCTGGTCCTGGCAGCGCAACGTGTCGACACGCGTCGATTGATCGCCGGTGCCGCGCTCGTCGCACTCTCGCCGCTGTTGCTGGGGGCCGTACTCCTGTCGAGATACGACCTGTTCCCGACAGTGCTGACGGTCGCTGCGATCGCGGCTCTGTACTTCGGCTGGGAGCGGACCGGCTTTGTCCTGCTCGCGCTCGGGACGGCGGCCAAGGCCTATCCCGCGGTGATCCTGCCAATCGCCGCCGTTTACGTGTGGCGAACGAGCGGCAGCCGCCGGGCGATCGGCTGCTTGGCGATCTACGCCGCCGTGGTACTCACTTGTTTCTTGCCCTTCTTCATCATCGCCCCGCACGGGATCTGGTTCGCGATCCACGGTCAGGAGACTCGTCCGCCGCAGATCGAGAGCCTTGGCGCGGCAGTGTTCCTGGCCGCCCACCAGTTGCTCGGGACGCATGTGACGCTGTACTTCACGCACAGCTCCGACAACATCGACGGCCACCCGGCGATGCGGTTGGCGTCGGTGATGAGCCTGCTGCAGATCGTCGCCCTGCTGGGGGTATGGCTCCTGTACGCGCGCGGCCCGGCCACGAGGGAGCGTCTGCTGACCGCGGCCGCCGCTGCGGTGTGCGCGTTCATCTTGTTTGACCGGGTGCTGTCGCCGCAGTACTTGATCTGGCTCGCGCCGATGGTTGTGATGCTCCCCGGCCGGCGCGGCGTGGCAGCCATGGCGATGCTCGCTTGCGCCATGTGCATGACTCAGATCTGGTACCCGCTGCATTTCATCCAGCTCAAGCATCTTCAGCCCGTGGAGTCATGGGCGGTGATCGGTCGCGATCTGGTTCTGCTGGCCATGTTCGGCACGCTCGCCTGGCCCGACGTGCCGATCAGGCGTTCGGTGCGCAGCGCAATTGAGAGTTCGAGCGCTCCCGGCCAACTGGCGGGCGCAACGCCTGTCAGGGAAACTGTCTGAGGGCCCGTCCGGGTCTGGCGCATTGCCCGCCGGCGGGGGGCGCGCCCTGCTGTGATTTGAGCGGTCGCGGCGCTGCGCGACCGAGGATGGTAGGACGCCGTTCGGGCGTTGTCTCCCTCTCCGGGGTCACCCCGGGGATACTGATTGACCTTGCCAAGCGCATCGCGAGCCCTTCATTGCGTCCAAGAAGCAGGTCCGGGCTTGCACGACGAAGAGCAGTCGGCACGCGACGCTAGACCCGCGCGAGCGCAAGCTCGAATTCCATCGTCGCTTTGTTGGAGACGTTCACGAATCCGCCGACGCTCGGAGCGCTCATGTTGAATAGGCCCCAGGGGAAGGTGAGCGAGCCGACGGCCTGAATCTTTGAGTCCGACAGCCTCATCTGCAGCGGCACCGTCTCGCTTCTGGAGGTTCCGTGGATGTTGAACACTCCGGTGACCGACGTGTGAATTGTCTGGCCGTCGAGGGCGCTGGCCGGCAGGGTGACCGGGCGGGACAGCACGAATGTCGCCTTCGGGTAGGTAGCGCTCTGGATGCCGATCGTTTGGATGTGCTGGTCACGCATCGATTCGTTGCTCTTGAGTGTGTTGACCGCGACGACGAAGGATGCCTTGCTGATCGTGACGATGTCCTTGGACTCGGCCACCGTGGCGGCGCCGGTGATGTCGGACGTGCGTCCGACGGCGTCACTCTCCGCCGGCAGGAAGCCGAGCTTCTCACGGACGCGGTAGCCGGCCACCGAGCCGGGGGCGATCTTCCAGGTTCCCGCCAGGCGCGCCCCCGTGCTGACCGGCGTGGCGGCCGTGGACGCGCTGAGGGCCAGCGGCTTGGGCGATGAGGTCGGGAACAGCACGAAGTAGATGAACGCAAGTCCGATCACGGCGACGACCACCAGGCCTCCGCCGATCGTGAACAGCATCCCGCGCCTGGTCTTTGGGCGTGAAGGTCGCAGCGACACGCTGATCAGCTCCTGTTCATGCCGGCATCCGGCTCCGGCTGGTCGATCGATTGCACAGTGCGAGTCTCGCGTCCGTCCATAAGGCCTGCGTAGGACCGCCTCGGAGTCCCGCGGGACGGACCCCGGCCGCCGTTCCGGGCCGGGACCGCTGCCGGAGCGCTCAGGCCCCACGACGACCCCTCAGTCGGGTAGCAGCGGGACCCAGGCCCCGGGATCGCGACCGATCAGTACCCCGCGCATGATCGCCGCGGACCCGAACCGGGTGCGCGCCTCGTCGAGCGTGAGGTCGAGATCCTGGGCGCGATCGAGCGGCAGCATGAGTTGGATTGGCGCATCATCGCCGAGGTTGGCCAGCGCTACCCCGATCAAGGTCAGACCGCGGCGCTCGATCGTCGGCATCGCAGCCTTCAGGAGGGCGACGGCGGTCGCCAGCAGCCGCCCGGTCTGCGACGTGGGCTCGGGCATCGTGTGCGAACGGGTGGCCCGCGAGTAGTCGTCGAAGCGCATCCGCAGAACCACCGTGCGGCATACGCGCCGCGCCGCGCGCAACCTTTGAGCCACGCGCTCCACCAGCGCGGTCAGCGTCGCGGCGACCTCGGCCGGCGATCGGCGCCGGTGACCCAGCGCACGCTGGGCGCCGATCGAGCGTCGGCGCCGGCGGGTCCGCACCGGCCTGGGATCCCGGTTGTGCGCCAGCGCGTGCAATTGGCGGCCGGCCGCCCTCCCCAGCCATGAGCAGAGCGAAGCCTCGTCAAGCTCGGCAACCTGGCCGACCGTCGTGAGCCCGCGCTCGTGAAGCTTGGCGGCGGTTATCTCGCCCACTCCCCACAGTCGCTGCACGGGTAGGGGATGCAGGAACGTCAGCTCGCCGTCGGGCGGAACCACGAGCAGCCCATCCGGCTTGGCCACGGCGCTGGCCACCTTGGCCAGGAACTTGGTGCGCGCAACGCCGATCGTGATCGGGAGCCCGACCTGCTCGCGCACGGCCGCGCGCAACCGCCTGGCGATCTCGATCGGTGTGCCTGAGATCCGCTCCAGCCCGCGCACATCGAGAAACGCCTCGTCGATCGATAGTCCCTCAACCAGCGGCGCCGTCTGTTCGAACACGGCAAAGACCGCCCGGCTGGCCTCCGAATAGGCCGACATGCGTGGCGCGACCACCACCGCGTTGGGACAAAGACGCCGGGCCAGTCGGCCGCCCATCGCCGTGCGGACCCCCTGCGCCCGGGCCTCGTAACTGGCTGCGAGCACGACACCCGCGCCGACGATTACGGGGCGACCTCGCAGCCGGGAGTCATCGCGCTGCTCGACGGATGCGTAGAACGCGTCGAGGTCCGCGTGCAGGATCGTGGCTCCCGGCAGGTCAGACACGAACAGATGTTCGCAGCTGATCCGGACGAAATCAAGCAGTAAAGCGCGGCGCCGGCCTCAGTCCTCATAACCGTCGAGCAGCTTCAGCCACACCTCGCTGCGCGTCGGAAAGGAGGGGATCGCGTGCGTCAATCGGGCCAGGGGAACCTCACCGACGATGGCGATCGTTGCGGCGTGCAGCGACTCGGCCACCTCGGACCCGGTGAACGTCGCGCCGACGATCACGCCCCGCGATTCGTCGACGACGATCCGGGCGGTTCCCACCGTCCCCTTGCCCACGAAGCTGGCGCCGGCGGTGTTGCCGAATTCGGCGTCGACAGCGCGGGCCTCGATGCCGGCGGCCAGCGCTGCCTCCAGCGTGTGGCCGACGGCCGCCACCTGCGGATCGGTGAACACGACCCGGGGCGTCAGCGGACCGTCCCACCGCGCGTGCGCATCCCCGTTGAGGATCGTGTCGGCGGCGATCCGTGCCTGGTACTTGCCGGCATGGGTCAGCAGCGAGCGGCCGTTGACGTCGCCGATCGCGTACAGCCAATCGCGCCCGCCGACGCGCATCTGATCGTCGACGGGGATCGTCGCACCGGGCTCCAGGGCGACCGTCTCCAGGCCCAGCTCGTCGGTGTGCGGACGGCGGCCGACGGCGACCAGCAGCTGATCGCTGCGAACCAGATCGCCGTCCTCAAGCGTCAGCTCGAACACTCCCCACCCATCGCGCCCGACGCCGGTCGCCTTGACGCCGACGCGCACGCCGACGCCTCGTTCGCGCAGCCCCGCCGCCAGCTGCTCCCCGGCAAACGGCTCCTCACGTGACAGCAGCCGTGCCAGCGCCTCCACGATCGTGACCTCCGAGCCCAGCGAGGACCACGCCTGCGCCAGTTCGCAGCCGACGACGCCTCCGCCCAGGATCGTCAGGCGGCGGGGGACCACCTGTGCGGTGGTGCCCTCCCGGTTGGTCCACGGCGCGATCTCACGCAGGCCCGGGATCGGCGGCATGGCGGCTCCGCTTCCGACCGCCACCACGACCGCACGGCGGGCGTGGAGCAGCTCGCTGCCCACCCGGACGCATCGCTCGCCCTCCAGCCGTGCCTGGCCTCGCACGAGCGTGATCTTGCGTTGCTCCAGCCAGGGCAGCTGCCCCGAGTCATCGAGCGAGTGGATCACCTCATCGCGCCGGGCGAGCACGATCTTGGGGTCAAGCTTTGCGCCGACCGTCTCATGCGCGCCGGGCACGCGTGCCACCTCGGCGAGCAGCTCGGCCGGGCGCAGCAGCGCCTTGGAGGGCATGCACGCCCAGAAGGCGCACTCGCCGCCGACGAGCTCGCGTTCGATCAGCGCCACGTCGACGCCCCGTTCGGCCAGGCGCCCGGCGCATACCTCGCCGGCCGGTCCTGCTCCGATTACGATCACCTCGTGCTCGGTCATGGGCTGGGCGCGATCGCGCGACGGGTCAGAGGCAGCCGGCTCATCCGGCCCCAACCGTAGTGCAAAGGCGAGGCCGGACGGGTCGCTAGTCTGCCCGCCAGATGGTCCGTACTACGATCGATCAGTTGCTCCTCGAGTCTCGCGCGCAGCTTACGCGGCTCGATCCCCCCGACGCGCTGCAGGCGATGCAATCCGGAGCCACCTTGGTCGACATCCGCTCGGAATCGCAGATCGCCCGCGACGGCGAGGTGGAGGGAGCGCTGACGATCTCACGCAACGTGCTCGAGTGGCGGCTGGATCCGGCCAGCGACCACCGCCACCCCGATGCCCCCGGGCTCGGGGCGCAGGTAATCGTGATGTGCAACGAGGGCTATCAATCGAGCCTGGTGGCCGCGACCCTGCAGCGCCTCGGCTTCTCCGCCGCGACCGATCTCGACGGTGGCTTTCAGGCCTGGCGCGCGTGCGGGCTTCCGGTACGCCCGCCCCGACCGTCGTGAGCCAGGCGGGCCCGAAGGGCTAGGTGGACTCCAGGCCGCGCGCGCGTCGATCTGACCGCCCGGTCGTCAGGTGTAGCCTCGGATCGTGCTCGCGCCATATCGCTCCGTGATTTCCGTCGACGGCTCGCCGCGGCTGCTGGCCAGCGCGCTCGTCGGGCGTCTGCCGCAGGGCATGTCCTCACTGGCGATCCTGCTGCTCGTGCGCGCTACGACACATTCCTACGCCGCTGCGGGCGCGGCCGTCGGCGCCTACGCGCTGGCGAGTGCGGTGATGGCGCCGGTGCAGGGCCGCCTGGTGGATCGCTTCGGCCGGGTGCGGGTGCTGGCGCCCGTCGCCGTCGGTCAGGGTCTGGTGCTCGTCGTGCTCGTGCTCGTCGCCCGCAGCCAGGCGGGTCCCGCGGTGCTGGTGGCGCTGTGCGTGCTGAGCGGTGCACTGGTTCCTCCGATTGCACCTACTGTGCGGGCGCTGCTGCGGGAGGTGCTGGACGACCCGGGTGTTCGCGAGACGGCCTACGCGCTGGAGTCCGTCACCCAGGAGTTGGTCTGGATCACGGGGCCGCTGCTCGTCGCGCTCGTGATCACCGTGACCTCACCGTCGGCCGCGATCGTCCTGCTGGCGATCGTCTGCGTCGGCGGCACCATGCTGTTCGTTCGCTCGCCCCTGGCACGCGATCGCCAAGATCGCGTGGCGGCGCACCAACGGACCTCGGTGATGGCCAATTCGCGCCTGCTCGCGCTGCTGGGACCGATCGTCCTCACTGGCCTGAACCTGGGGGCGGTGGAGGTCGGGCTGCCGTCGCTCGCCCTGCACGCGGGATCGCGGTCGGCGTCCGGGATCCTGCTCGCGCTGTGGAGCGTCGGGAGCATGACCGGCGGGCTGTGGTACGGCTCACGTGCGTGGCGCTCCTCGCTGGCCGGTCGCTACCGGATGCTGCTCCTGGTCGCCGCGGTGTTCACCGCGCCGCTGATCTTGGCGCGTTCGATCCCGCTGGGGATCGTGTGCAGCCTGCTGGCGGGGCTGACGATCGCCCCGGTGTTCTCATGCCAGTACGCACTGGTCGGCCGGGCGGTCACGGCTGGGAGCGAGACTGAGGCCTTCACGTGGGTCACCGCCGCACTGGTCGCGGGTATCGCCGCCGGCTCGGCGGTGGGCGGGGCTGCGATCGCCTCAAGCGGCGTTGGCGCCCCGTTCGTGATTGCCTGCGTGGCTACCGCGCTAGCCGCGCTACTGGCGCTCGGGCTGCGTGGCCGCGTCGAGCAGCCGGCCTGACAGCCACCGTCGGCCGTTGGCAACCCCGACCGGCGTGACCGCCTCCTCCCGTCGGCGCCGTTGGCAACCCCGACCGGCGTGACCGCCTCCCCCGGTCGGCACTGACGGCAGTGCAACGCCGATCGGCCTGTCGCATCCATTAACCGCCACAGTCAAGTTGGCGTTAGTGGTTGCGCGCGTTAAGCACTGTTAGAGGTTCGCCGTTGTACGGACGAAGACAGGCTTCCGCTGGCCTACGCTCGGCTGGAGTGCCCACTCGGCGCTCGCGATCGAGATGCGTGCACACAGAGCCAGCTTCCAGATAGCGCCGCGATGCGGAGGCTAGGTCGACCGTGGCCAGCCGCCGCGATCGCGTGGCTCGGCGGCGCTGCAGTCTTCGCCGTGCTGGTGACGGTCGGACTTGCCGGCCTGCTTGGGTCCCGGGAAGGTGTCGTGACGAAGGCCGGCGTCGGCGCTGCGATACCCGGCGTCACGGCCCCGGTCCACAGGGTTCGCGAGCCCGCGGACCGGCCGAGGCGGGCACGGTCCAAGCCGGGCCGGGCGCAGTCGGCGACGGCGCAGCCGGCCAGGGCGGTGGTGGTGATCGGGCCCGGCGCGCACCTGCTGCCTGTGCCGCGCTCCTATCTCGGTCTCTCCACGGAGTACCGGGAGCTGCCGAGCTTCGAGCGGCGCTTGCAGATCTTCGAGCGCGTTCTGGCCATGCTCCACGTCCCCGGCGACGGCCCGCTGTTGCTGCGGATCGGCGGCGACTCGGCCGATCACTCCTTCTGGGATCCGAGGGGCGGCCCGCTGCCGAGTTGGGCAGTGAGGCTGAGTGGCGCGTGGCTGGCCCCAATGCGCCGGCTGGTCAAGCGGGAGGCAGTGCGCCTGATCCTCGATCTCAACCTGGTCACCGGCTCGCCGCTGATGGCGGCTCGGTGGGTGGCGGCCGCACGGCGTGACCTGCCGCGCCACGCGATCGCCGGGCTGGAGGTCGGCAACGAGCCCGACATCTACAGCCGCCTGTACTGGCAGGCGATCGTCTCACGCCGCGTGCCGGGGGAGCCGGCCCTCCCCGCCACGCTCTCAGCCGCCGGATACGTCAGGGATTTCCGGGCCTACGCGCAGGCATTGGAGCGGGTGGCGCCGGACGTGCCGGTGCTCGGACCGGCGGTCGCCAACCCCGTCAGGGACCGGGGTTGGGTTTCCAAGCTTATCTATGGGGCGCGATCAGAGCTGGCGGTCGTCAGCGCGCACCGCTATCCCTACTCGGCCTGCGCCCGGGCGAACTGGAGGGCATATCCGACGATCCCGCGGCTGCTCAGCGAGCGAGCATCGGCGGGCATGGCGAAGACGCTCGCGCCGGTGATCGGTCTTGCGCACCGGGCTGGGCTTCCGTTTCGCCTGACCGAGCTGAACTCGGTCACCTGTGGTGGGCGACCTGGGGTCAGCGACGCATTCGCGACGGCGCTGTGGGCGCCCGACGCGCTGTTTGAGCTGTTGCACTCCGGTGTTGACGGCGTCAACGTCCACGTCAGAGCTGATGCCGTCAACGGCGCGTTTGCCTTCGGCCGAACCGGTCTGGAGGTCCGTCCCTTGCTTTACGGCCTGGTCATGTTCAACCGCACGCTCGGTCGCAACCCGGAGCTGGTCGGCCGCACGCTATACGGCGGCCACGGCGTCGATCTGAAGGTGTGGGCCAGCCGAGCCGCGGGCCGCATACTGCATGTGCTGCTGATCGATAAGAGCAACCGCGCCGTGCAGGTGGTTCTGCGGCTGCCGGGCATCGGGGTGGCCAAGGTGCAGCGTCTGCTGGCGCCCGCGGTGGATTCGCGCTCCGGGGTCACGCTGGCCGGTCAGACCCTGAGCCCGACGGGGAGGTGGCTGGGACGGCGCATCACTCAGGCGCTGCAACCTCAAACCGGCGGGTATCAGGTGGCGCTGCCCCGCTTCAGTGCCGCGGTGCTCAGCGTCCGCCTGGCGCCGGGCGCGCTCGGTTGAGCATTCGGGCGCGTATACCGCCAGGCGGCCGCGGGTAGAGGTGAGCGATGACCGATTTTGGCTACACGATGATGTACGAGCAGGCCATTCCCGCTACGCGTTGTCGATCCTCGGGCGGCGGCCCAGGCGACCGAGCGGATTGGCCTGACGACCTACGTGACGTGCCCGACCCTTCGCTATCACCCGGCGATCGTGGCGCAGAAGGCCGCGACGATGCAGATCCTGTCCGACAACCGGTTCCGGCTCCGTCACGGCGCGCCCGCGCGGGTCAGGCACCGCGCTCCGACGCTTGCCCCCAGCTCGGCCGCCTCGGCCACCGACATCTCGCTGGCCAGGCCGAAGGTGAAGGCGGCGGCGAACGAGTCGCCGCACCCAAAGGCGTCATGCGGTGGCCCGGGGGGAGGCTGGGCCCGCCAGCGCCCGCCGCCGCCCGACGGCTCTGACCACGTGCCGCCCCTGGCGCCCTCGGTCGCCACTGATAGCCGTGCCCGGCCGGCGACCTGGCGTGCCCACTCGCACTCGTCCCGATCGCCTGCGCTGAACACGAGCGCGTCGATGCAAGGCCCGTCCGCCACCAGCGCCGAACGCGCACGCGGCGAGGCCACCAGCATCCGCGCTTGACGGGCGTGGGCGAGCGCCTGGGGATCGCCGGCGGTGAAATAGGCACCGTCGGCGCTGCGCAGACGATCCCAGTCAAGCTCGTCGCTCCCCAACGGCTCCAGGCGCGCTCCGATCGTGACGATCGTGCGCTCGCCGTCGGCCTGCAGCAGCGTGATCGCGCGCCGCGTCGGCTGGTCACGCCACGCGGGGATGACCCGCACGCCGCGCTGCCTCAGCTGTCCGGCGGCCGTCTCGCCGAGGCTGTCGCGCCCCAGCGCGCAGAAGAAGTCGACCTCCGCGCCGAGCTCGGCCATCACGACGGCGGCCACCCCGCCACCACCCGCCGCACGGGCGAACGCCCGCTGCGCCTGCAGCAGCTCACCCGGGCCCGGAAAGCGGTCGACCTCCAGGAAGTCCACCCATTCGACGTGGCCTACGACCGACATCCTCGGCATGCGGGGCAGCCTACCCAGCCGGCTGAGGTTAGCCCTCGGTCGGCGGCTCTTCCATTCCCGATCGGTCAACAAACGAGTCCGACAGGCGACCCGTGATATCGGCCACAATCTGAGCGGAGGACCTCAGCAGCCACGCTGCCGCTTCTGTCAACGACGACGGACCACCGGCCTGGTAGACGGCCAGGGATCAGCCGCCCGGCTTGGACCCGATGTACCCGATCATCCGGTTGGTCAGCGCCGTGGCGCGTCGAAGCTCCGGGGAGCTGGGCCGGGGGGCGGGGCCGAGCGCCTCGCTCGCTCTCCGGGTCAACTCTTCGTCTTCCACCAGCCTCAACGCCAGCCGCGCGGCGTGGTGGACGACGTCTGGCTCGGGGCTCCAGATCGCGTCGAAGATCCGGCTGGGGTGATCGAGCTCACTCGGAGTCCGCTCGCGACCGAGTACGCAGCCGGGCGGAGCGATCAGCGCCCATTCGCGCGTCAGCGGCGAATGTGCTGAGAAGCGAATCTCGCTCGGACCGCTGGACAGGACCGATCCCCGGCTGAAGTCGGCCATCGCGATCGTCGTGCGCATGCTCGCGGCCAGCTCCAGCCAGCGCTTCTGCACCCGGCGATAGACGTGCTCGCGCTGGAACGCGCCGATCAACAGCCCGGGGCAAGCACGGGCCATACATTCGTCCTCGATCGCGTGCGAGATCCGCGCCAGCAGCTGCGGGTCCATCGCCTGTACCTGGAGGTCGGGTCGCGCCTCGAGGAGCGTGGCAAAGATCGACTTTGGCTCCGGCATCTCAGGCGGGCGGGTATCCGCCGACCGGGCCAGACGCAGGGCCGCACCCACCGACATCCCGGCCCGGCTGTGCTCGCAGGCGGCGGTGATGGTCTCAACATCGCTGCGCGAGTAGCGGCGATGGCCGTTGGACAGCCGTTGGGGCGCCGGCGTCCCATGCCGGCGTTCCCAGACTCGCAGCGTTGCCTCGGCGACGCCGGTGAGCGCGGCCAATTCGGCGATCGTGAGACGCTCGACTGATCGTTCAGACTCGCCCAACCGGCCGGCCGCAAGCCGTTCGTCTAGAGGTTCAGACTCGCCCAAGTGGCCAGCCTGGGGATCGCTGAGATAACGCCGTGGTCGGCATCGCCCACCAGTGCCCGATCACGCTGCGCGCCGGGCCGCCGGCACTTCGCGAATCCGCCGCGGCAGCAGCGGTAGCAGTCCGCGGCGCACGTACAGCGCCCCGGCGCTGACCAGCGCCTTGCGCACGGCTGCCGGGGGCAGTGGGAAGAATCCATACTGTTCGCGGATGCGGTCGGGCAACAGGGCGATCGTGATGAAGTTGACGGTCTCCAGCAAGGGCCGGACGCGGTCGGGCACCGGCGGCTCGAGCACGATCTCACGCGCCCGGCGACGTGCCCAGTCTCCCACTCGCAGCACATCACCGGCCAACATCTGGCGGCCGTAGTCGCGCAGGTCCTCCGCGCTGCGCGGCATGTCCGTTCGCCGTAGCCCGAACAGGCGACCGACCAGACGGTAGTCCTTCCACAGTGCTTCACGGTCGTCGGCCCGCAGTCGTCCCACGTAGGTTCGGTACACGACCTCGGTGGAGTCGACCAGCGTGTAGAGGATCCACAGCAGCAGCTCAGGGTCGTCCGCCCGATACGGCGTCCCGGCCGGAAAGCGCCCCACTGTCTCCGGGAGCTTTCCGCTGACCGAGCCGTGCATCGCGCGGACACGGCGGGTCAGGCGGTCGGCGTCGCGGCGGGCACCGAAGGTGATCACGTTCATCACCTCCGCCGTGCGAGCGAGCCGCACGTACGGATCATCGAGCGCGCTCGAGTGCGCCAGCAGGCCGGCGACGGCCAGCGGGTGGGCGGCCTGCATCAGCAGCGCCCTCGGACCGGACAGGGCCAGCGCCCGCTCTCGGTGCAGGCGACGGATCATCGAGTCGTCGTCGAAGTACCCGTGCGCCGGCAGGGCGGAGCGGGTTCTGGCGGCAGACGCGAACATCGACAACGCATTCATCTTACCTTGAACAACATGTCTAATTAGATTGTTTCCAATCGGATTGAAGCTCACCGAGCGGGTAACGAACTAGCTGATGGCGACAACTGAATCCTTCACCACATCCGCGTCTGAACCGCAGAAGTCCCTGGACTGGGGCAAGATCGACAACGTTGAATTGTTCAAGCGCTGGCAGCAGCGCCGGGACCAGCGTGCCTGTGAACAGCTGGTCTCCCGGTTCCTTCCGCTGGCCGCAAACTGGCGCGCCGTTACAGCGGCGCCAGTCCCGCGCGGGGCGCAGGAGCGCGCGTTCAAGGTCGAGGAGGCGCGCCAGCGGGTCAGTGCCGGCAATGGGCGGCCGCCGACGGTCAGGCGACGGTTTCGCCGGCAATTCACCCGCGCACTAGTCTACGGTTCCGGGCCAGCGCCGAACCGCGGATCGCAAGCCCTTTGCGCATAGGGTTTCGCCGCGCCCGACGCCGGGAACTCCGGTGAGAACTGATGTGATCGCAGAACCGCCTACCGTGCGCCTCGACCTCGAAAGCAGGCCGGAGACGCTGACCTTGGTGAGAGGGATGCTGGGAGGGATCGCCGAGTTGCTGGCGATCGATCCCGAGCTGCTCGACGACCTTAAGACGGCGGTCAGCGAAGCCTGCAACAACGTCGTCCTGCACGCCTACGGAGGCGAGGCCGGACCGATGCAGGTCCGGCTCTACCTGGGCGTCGATCGGATCCGGGTTGCCGTGCGCGACAGCGGCGTCGGGATCTCCCCGCGGTCTGCCTCCGAGCCTCGGCCGCCCGGCGTGGGACTTCCCGTGATTCAGGCGCTGGCCGATGAGGTGCAGTTCACGTGCCGGCCCGACGGTGGCACCGAGGTCGAGATGGAGTTCTCCGCCCAGCGCGACGGACGAGCCCTGTTCATCGCTCCGGGTGCGCCGGGCGACGATGATGGGCTACCCCGGCGGGCGCCCGGTGAGGTGGCGGTATCGTTGTCGCCGGTCGCGCTGGTGAGCGGCGTGCTGGGCCGCTTGGCCAGGGCGCTGGCGGCCAGTGCGCACTTTTCCCTGGACCGCTTTTCCGACGTCTACCTGATCACCGACGCCCTCGCCGCGCATGTCGCCGTGGCGGCCGAGGGTCCGAGGATAAGTTGCCGCCTGCTCGGCAGCCAGCGACGCCTGGAGCTGACTGTCGGTCCGTTCAAGGGCGGTACTGCCGAGCGGCTGCTGGCGAGCACGCCCGGCCGCCCGTCCGCGGCCTTGGTGCTGCTCAGCGACGAGCTGACCGCCGAGTCAGACGGCGACGGCGAGTTCCTGCACGTGGTGCTGATCGACCGCCGACGCTGACCCGCGCCCGGGCGTCGGGTGATCGCCGGTCGCGTGCGCCGCGGGCGCCAAGCGCGCAGACGGCTCAGGCTTGGTCGAGCAGCTCCTCGGGAGCATCGACCAGCGTCAGATGCTCGGCGACCCCGGTCAGGTCAAGCAGACGCTGCACCTGCGGGGAGCCCTTCACGAGCCCGAATCGCCGGCCCTCGTCGACTGCCTGCTGGTTGGCCTTGACGAGGATGCTCAAGCCGGTCGAATCCATGAACTCGAGCTCTCTGAGGTCGAGCACGACGAGCTCGACATCGCTGGTGCGAACGCGCGCCAACTCGTCTTCGAGTGCCGGACCCGAGGCCAGGTCCAACTCCCCGCCGACAACGATCACTGCCGCACGACCCTCGCTACGGACTTCTACCCGGAACTGGCTCTGCACGCTAAGCCCGAGCCTACTGATCTCGGCGCGAGCGTGCTGAGGGGACACGTTGTAGCGATGACGAGCTGGTTAAGGTCACGCGGGGCGTCGCCTGCCGGCCGATGCTATCTCGGGCCGCGGGCTGTGGTTGATAAACCGCGTCTGCGACCTGTTCGAACTGAGCGGCGAGGATGGCACCATTCTGCGGATGCACTGCGCCGCCGCGGTTTGACACCGATCTGACCGGGTACTCGACCCGTCAATGACCGACCTCGCATTCATCGGTACCGGCACGATGGGCCATCCGATGGCCCGCAACCTGCTCGGAGCGAACTTCAAAGTTCACGCTTTCAACCGATCGGCCGCGCGCGCGCGCTCGCTGTCCGACGACGGTGCCGAGCTGTTTGAAGATCCGCGCGCCGCAGCGGACGGTTGCTCGTTGCTGCTGACGATGCTGAGTGACGCCGATGCCGTGCTGGAGACCGCCGCCCCGGCGCTGGAAGCGCTGCAGGGGGAGCGGATCTGGATCCAGATGAGCACGATCGGGATCGACGGCATCGAACGCTGCGCCGAGCTCGCGGAGCAGGCCGGCGTGAGCCTGGTGGACGCCCCGGTGCTGGGCACGCGGGAGCCGGCGCAGAAGGGCGCGCTCGTCGTCCTGGCCTCCGGCCCCAACGATGCGCGTGGGTCCTGTCAGCCGGTGTTTGATGCGGTGGGGTCAAGGACGCTGTGGCTGGGTGAGGCGGGGGCCGGCACCCGGGCCAAGGTCGTGGTCAACAGCTGGATTGTCGGTGTCGTCGCGGTGCTGGCCGAGACGATCACGCTGGCACAAGCGCTCGACATCGATCCGCGGCAGTTCTTTGAGGCGGTCAAGGGAGGCCCGCTTGATCTCGCCTACGCCCAGATTAAGGGCGGCCAGATGATCGACAGATCATTCGACGATCCGGCCTTCAGGCTCGCCCTGTCCCGCAAGGATGCCGATCTGGTGCTGGCGGCTGCGGCGCAAGCTGGACTGGAGGTCCCGGTCATGCAGGCGGTGGCCGAGCGGCTTGCGCTCGCCGAGCAGGCCGGACACGGCGATGAGGACATGGCCGCGACCTATTGGGCGACCGCCCCCACTGACTGATTGCCCCCAGCGGGCCAGGGTAGGAGTCCCCGGCGGGAAGGTCGGGGGAATGGCGTCCCTACGGCTGGATGCGATCGGCGGTCATCTCGCGCAGCCGCTGCAGCGATCTGCGCAACAGGCGGGAGACCTGCATCTGTGACACCCCGATGCGGTCCGCGATCTCGGTCTGGGTGAGATCCTCGCCGAAGCGCAAATAGAGGATCTGCCGCTCGAGCTGGGACAGATGCTGTGCAGCGGCGAAGATCGTGGCCTGATCATCGACCGAACTGAGTCGCCGGTCCTCCCGGCCCGCGGATCAGGCCGATGGCACCCGCGAAGCGAAGCGTTGCAGTGCCGGCGAGCCCCGCTCGCCGTCGAGCAGGTCCAGCACCGCACGCTCCAGCCGTCTGCGGGCCGGTCGTCGGGACCGCTGAGCTCTCCGATCCGATCGAGCGCTCCTCCGATCGTCCAGCCCGACAGATAGCGGTCAAAGACCCGCGGATCGATGTAAGCGCGACGGGCCACGGCCGGAGTGTTGCCGAGCACCTCCGACATCCCGCTCACGGCGCCGTCGATCGAGCGGCGACGGGCGCGTTGGGAGGTCGCGCCGCGTCCGTCTGCCGCCAGCGCGACCGCGGCGAGCACGGTGGCGTTCCAGGTGCGGACGTCCTTGGCGCTGAACTCCTCGCCGAGCACAGACTTCAGGTAGTCGCTGATCTGCTCCGAGCGCACGTCGTGCCAGGCTCGCCCGGAGCGATACGCCAGCAGATGCTCACTACCGCCCCGACGGCGCTTGAGCGTGGCGACCACTTCACGGGAGAGCCGATCATCGATCGCCTGCACCCGCCGGATCCCGCCCTTGGCCAGGTAATCGAAGACGACAGCATCGCCGCGGATAGATACGTGCTGCTTGCCGATCGTGGCCAGCCCCAGGCCACCGTCGTCATCGGCGTACTGCTCGCTTCCGATCCGGAACAGACCAACGTCGAGATACTGCTTGCGGCCGGCCGCGTCGATTCCCGTCGCCTGCAGATGCCCGAGCTGATCCGGGCAGATCCAGACCTCCTGCCACGCCGGTGGGATCGCCAGCCGTCACGCGGAGCAGCTGGTCCGGATCGGTGATTCGCCGGCCGTGGCTGTCGACATAGCTGAATCCACGCCCGCGCCGTATGCGACGCAGGCCCTGACCTGAGCAGTCAGAGCGACCGGCTGCTCGCCAGCGGCCTGGCGTCCGCTCGCCATCCACGCTCGCCGGATTGGGCGGCCGCCGCGTCATCCGGCTGTCTCGCCAGACTGGCCGGCGCCCAAGTCATCCGGCCTCTCGCCTTAGGATACTGGACCGATGGCTACCGCTTGCTACACCTCACCGCTGGCGCAGGAGTTGGCCCCGGGGCTGCTGGACCGCTTTACGCGCTACGTCCAGATCGATACCCAGTCACGCCGGGATCGCACCCGCTCGCCGAGCACGCCCGGCCAGCTGGAGCTGGGCCGCCTGCTCGTCGCCGAGCTGGCCGAGGCCGGGCTGGCCGATGCCAGCCTCGACGAGAACGGCTACGTCATCGCAACCCTGGCGGCCACCAACGGCGCCGATGCGGTGGTCGGTCTGATCGCCCACCTCGACACCAGCCCGGATGCACCCGGCGCCGGGGTGGCGCCGATCGTCCACCGCGACTACGACGGCGGCGTGCTCGAGCTCCCGCGTGACGGCACCCGCCTGGATCCCGCCTCCATGCCCGAGCTCATCGCCAAACGTGGCCACGACATCGTCACCGCCAGCGGCGACACTCTGCTCGGCGCCGACGACAAGGCCGGCGTGGCCGAGATCATGGCCGCCGTCACCTACCTGGCGGCCCATCCTGAGCTGCCGCGCCCGACGCTGCGGATCGCGTTTACGCCCGACGAGGAGATCGGCGAGGGCGCGACCCTGTTTGACCTTGAGCGCTTCGGTGCCGCCTGCGCCTACACGATCGACGGATCCGAGCTGGGAGAGCTGCAGGACGAGACCTTCACGGCGCTGGAGGCGATCGTGACGATCCACGGCGTCGAGGTGCACCCTGGACAGGCGACCGGCAAGCTCGTTAACGCGGCGCGTCTCGCCGCCCGCGTGATCGCCGCCCTGCCGTACGACACGCTCACTCCCGAGACGACCTCAGAGCGCCAGGGCTTCATCCATCCCTACGAGCTGACCGGCACCGCCGGAAGGGCCGAGATCCGCGCGATCATCCGCGATTTCGACGATGGGCTGGTGGCCGAGCACGCGGCGCTGCTGGAGCGTACGGCGCGTGAGATCGTCGGCGCCGAGCCGCGGGCTCGCCTCCAATTCGATCTGCGCCGTCAGTATCGGAACATGCGCAGCTATCTCGATGCCGTCCCACACGTGACCGAGGCCGCCGAGCGGGCGATTCGCGCCGAGGGAATCGAACCCCGACGCCATCCGATTCGCGGCGGCACCGACGGCTCGCGGCTGAGCGAGATGGGGCTGCCGACTCCCAACCTCTTCACCGGCGGACACGAGTATCACTCGGTGCGCGAGTGGGCCTCGGTGCAGGACATGGCGGCCGCTGCCGCCACGGTCGTGAGGCTGGCCGAGGTGTGGACGCACACCGGCGACGCGGCGGTCGGGCGATGAGTCCCTCGGGAGCCGGATCACTGGCCAGCCTGGACGGCACGATCACCGCCGCCGCCGAGGCGATGATCCCCGCCACCGACGAGGGGTTGCTGCGCGGCGACGGCGTGTTCGAGGTGATTCGCGTCTACGACGGCCGCCCGTTCGCGGTCGATCAGCACCTCGCGCGGCTGGCCCGCTCGGCGGCCAATCTACGCCTGGAGCTGGACTCCGAGCTGATCCGGGCCGAGGCCTACCGCCTGCTGGCCAACGCCGGCCCTGGCCCCGATCACGATCTGCTGAGGATCGTGCTGACACGCGGCGGCCGGCGGTTGCTGCTGACCGAGGCGCTGCCGCCGTCGCCGGAGCGGATCCGCCTGAAGTCGATCACCTATTCACCGACGCGGGTCCTGGACGGGGTCAAGTCGCTCTCATACGCCGCCAACATGCTGGCTGGCCGGCTCGCCCGTGAGCAGGGGTTTGACGACGCGCTGCTGGTCACTCCTCACGGCCGCGTGCTGGAGGCCCCCACCAGCTCGATCTTCTGGGTCCAGGGCCAGCTGGTGATGACTCCTCCGCTGGAGGAACACATCCTGGCCTCGATCACTCGCGCCGTGGTGATCGACGTGGCGGGGGCGCAGGAGCGGACGTGCACGCTTGAGGAGTTGCTCGCCGCCGACGAGGTGTTCGTGGCCTCGACCACGCGTGAGGTCCAACCGGTCGCCGCCGTCGACGAGACGACCTTCGCGCAATCCGGTCCGATCACCGAGCGGACTGCTTCACGGGTTAGCGCCGCGATCCAGACGGAGCTCGGATCCTGAAGGTCCTGACGGTAATCGGGAACCGCCCGCAGTTCATCAAGGCGGCGGCAGTTTCGCCCCGGCTGCGTGAGTCCGATCAGGAGGTGCTCGTCCACACCGGGCAGCACTTCGATGACGAGCTCTCGGCGGTGTTCTTCGCCCAGCTCGGAGTACCGGCCCCGGATCGTCAGCTGGGGGTCTTCGGGGGGTCCAACAGTTCGCAGACCGCACGCATGCTGGGTGCCCTGGACCCGGTCCTGACAGCGGAGGCGCCTGACCTGGTGCTCGTCTACGGCGACACGAACTCGACCCTCGCCGGGGCGCTGGCCGGCGCCCAGGCCGGCGTGCCGGTGGCCCACGTCGAAGCGGGGATGCGCTCGTTTGATCGATCGATGCCCGAGGAGCTCAACCGGACTCTGGTAGACCACGCCAGCGACCTGCTGCTCTGCTCCACCGAGGTCGCCTGCGAGAACCTGCGGCGCGAATCGGTGACCGGAAGGATCAAGCTGGTCGGAGACGTGATGGTGGATGTGGCGCTGTCGGTGGCGCCGTCGGCGCGGGATCGCACCGAGCTGCTGGAGCGCTACGGGTTGCGCTCCGGCGGTTACGTGCTGGCCACGGCGCATCGAGCCGGAAACGTCGACGATCCGGTCCGCCTGGCCCGGCTGGTGGATCTGCTGTGCGCAGTTCCGATGCCGGTGCTGCTGCCGCTGCACCCACGGACCGCCGGGCGACTGCGCCACGCCGGCCTGACCGATCGCCTGCAGCGCGACGGCGCCGTGACGCTCACCCCGCCGTTGGGCTACCTGGAGCTGACCACGCTGCTGTGCCACGCCCACGCGGTCCTCACGGACTCTGGCGGGCTTCAGAAGGAGGCCTACCTGGCCGGCGTTCCCTGCGTCACGCTGAGGGCCAACACCGAGTGGACCGAGACCGTCCAGGCGGGCTGGAACACGCTGGTCGATCTCGACCGGGCGGCCGCGCTGGCGGCGCTGCAACGGACGCCACCGCCGGAGCGGCCGTCGTTGTACGGGGATGGCCACGCCGGTGAGCGGGTGGTGGCCACGCTTAGACTGCTGTGCGGATGAGCGCAGAACTGCCATGAGCGAGCGGCTGATTTCCGTCGGCGTGGCCGGACTCGGATACTGGGGTCCCAATCTGGCCCGCAACTTCGCCGCGATCCCCGGCTGCGAGCTGGCCTACTGTTGTGACGAATCCGAACCGGCCCGGTCCCGGGCTGCCCAGAGCTTTCCGGGGACGCGGATCTGCGCCGACCTGGACGAGCTGCTCGACGATCCGCAACTGGACGCGATCGCGCTGGCCACGCCGGTTCCAACCCATGGCGAGCTGGCGGTGCGCGTCCTGCAGGCCGGCAAGCACTGCTTCGTCGAGAAGCCGCTGGCGCAATCGGTCGCCGACGCCGAGCTCGCGCTGGCCGCCGCGCGTGAGGCCGGACGCGTGCTGATGGTCGGCCATCTGCTGGAGTACCACCCCGGCGTGCAGAAGCTCAAGCAGCTGACCGAGTCCGGGGAGCTGGGTGAGCGCATCTACTACATCTACGGCAACCGCCTGAACCTCGGCAAGCTGCGCGCCGATGAGAACGCGCTCTGGAGCCTGGGCGCCCACGACGTGTCGGTTCTGCTCTACCTCGCCGGCGAGGAGCCGTTGGAGGTCTCGGCCCACGGCGAGTGCTATGTGCGCGATGGCGTCGAGGACGTGGTGTTCTGCTTCTTGCGCTTTCCCTCCGGCCTGTCGGCCCACCTGCATCTGTCCTGGCTCGATCCGCATAAGGAGCGAAGGTTCACGGTCGTCGGCTCCCGCCGGATGGCGACCTTCGACGACATGGAGCTGGAGCGCAAGCTCACCGTCTACGACAAGGGTTTTGACGAGGACGTGCGCACCTATGGCGAGTACATCACTCGCAGCGGTGACAGCTTCTCGCCGCGGATCGTCAACCGGGAGCCGCTGCGGATCGAGTGCGAGCACTTCGTCGAGTGCCTGCGCAGCGGCCAGACGCCGCGCTCAGACGGCGCCAGCGGGCTGCGGGTGGTGCGCGTGCTGGAGCGTCTCCAGCATTCGCTGGACGCAGCCGCGTGAGATCGATGTCCCTACCACCTGACGTTCACGTGTCAATCGCGCCGGGGGCGCAGCTCGGCGAGAACGTCTCGGTGGGGCCGTTCGCCGTGATCGGAGATCGCGTTCGGGTCGGAGCCGGCACGCGGATCGGCGCCGGCGCGGTGATCGGCGATCACGCCCGCATCGGGGCCGACGCGCGGATCTGCGCCGGGGCGATGATCGGTGCCGACACCGAACTGGGCCCCGGCTGCGTGGTGGAGGAGGGCGCGGTGCTGGGCAAGCGCCCCCGGCTGCGAGCCGGGTCGCGCGCGGCCGCCGGCGCCGCCCTGGATCCGCTGGTGATCGGTGCCGAGGTCACGGTCTGCTGCGGAGCGGTCGTCTACGCGGGGGCGCGGATCTGCGCCGGCGCGATCATCGGCGATCAGGCGCAGGTGCGCGAGCGCGCCGTCATCGGCGAACGGTCGGTCGTGGGGCGTGGCTCTGCGGTCGATTTCGATTCCCGCGTCGGCGCCCGGGTCCTGATCCAGACCGGGGTCTACATCACCCACGCTGTGCTCGTGGAGGACGACGTATTCATCGGGCCCGGCGTCGTGACCACCAACGACGACACGATGGGCCGCCACTTGGGCGGCGAACCGCTGCGGGGCCCGACCTTCCGACGCGCCTGCCGGATCGGCGGCGGTGCGGTGCTGGTGCCCGGGATCGAGATCGGCGAGGAGGCGTTCGTGGCCGCCGGAGCTGTGGTCACGCGCGACGTCGGCCCCCGGGACGTGGTGATGGGCGTTCCCGCTCGCATCGTGCGCCGCGTGCCTGACGCCGACCTGCACGAGCACTGGAGCTGAGACCCCGCGTTCTCCCCGCCGGACGGGAGCCTTCGAGGGAATCCGAGGCCAATATGGCAGCAGATCCACCTTAGTACTCCTAACCATGAATACGATCCCATTCGAGCGGCCCCTGACGGGAACCACCCTCGGTGGGACCGTACTTATGGCGGGAAGCGCCGAGAGGGCGCGGGGTGGCGGGGGCTACGGGCGCGGGGTGGTCGGGCCGAGGCCGTTGCTGGCTGCGGTCCAGATCGTCTGCTCACGGCCGGCGCCGACGCCGACCAGCACGATCGGCACGCCGATGAAGTCGCCGACGAACTTCAGGTAGGCCCGTGCCGCCTCCGGAAGCTCGGCCTCGGTCTTGCACTGGCTCAGATCCTCGGTCCAGCCCGGCAGCTCCACGTACTCGCCGGCGGCGTGGTGCAGCACCGTCTGGTGGTAGGGGAAGTAGTCGAACTCGGCGCCCTCAGCGCCGCGATAGCGCGTGCAGACCCGGATCGGGTCAAAGCCTGACAGCACGTCGAGCTTGGTGATCGCCAGCGAGGTCAGCGAATTGAGCCGGGAGGCGTAGCGCAACGCCACCAGATCGATCCATCCGACGCGCCGAGGCCGGCCGGTGGTGGTCCCGTACTCGCCGCCTCGCTCCCTGATCTCCTCGGCCAGCTCGCCTTCGAGCTCGGTTGGGAACGGGCCGGCTCCGACCCGGGTCACGTAGGCCTTGGCCACGCCCCAGACCTCGGAGATGTCCTTGGGCCCCACGCCGGCGCCGATGCACGCCGCCCCGGCCACGGGGTTTGACGATGTGACGAACGGATAGGTCCCGTGGTCGATGTCGAGCAGTGCGCCCTGGGCGCCCTCGAACACGACCATCTCCCCCTCGTCGAGCTTGTCGAGCACGATTCGGCTCGTGTCGGCGATGTAGGGCTCGAGGCGATGACCATAGGTCAGGTAGTCGTCGGTCATCGCCTGGAGGTCAAGCCGGGGATCCTTGGCGAA
>CALAQT010000578.1 GCA_937888775.1 uncultured Actinomycetes bacterium
CCGCCGCGAGCGCCACCGTGGCCGTCGGCGCGCCGGTGCCCGCGGGGGGCGAGCCGCCGCCCGCGGGAGCAGGGAAGGGGGAGGTGGAGGGGGCCAATTCGGTCGTAACGGGCGTCGGCGGCACTCCACCGCCGCCCGACGCGACCACGACCGAGCGCGCGGTGCCGCTGCTGGTGCCGTCGGAGGCAAAGACCGTCAGGGCAACCGTGAAGGTGCCCTGCGAGGGGAACGTGTGGCTCACGGTCGGCGAGGCTGTCTCCACCGGCGTGCTGAGGCCGGGCCCGTCGTTGAACTGCCAGTTGTATCTGAAGACACCGCCCGCGGCCGTCGATTCGCCGGCGTCGAATTTGATTTCGTCTCCAGCGCCGGTGATCGTGTTGAACCTCGCCTTGGGTTCTTCACCTTCCAGGCTCAAGCGCTGCAGGCACGTTGCGCCCTGGTTGCTCCACTCCTCCTGATACCAGTAGAAGGCGCCGTTGATGACCTGGTTGTACGGGACGCCTTTGGCGGTGGTGCCGAGCGGTCCGCCCATCAGGCCCCCGCATTTGTCTCCGACCTCGCCCGTTTCGCCGCCCACGTCGGTCCACGCGTTGTTCGGCTCGGGGTCGGTGATCGACTCGTTGTGCTCGTGGCTGAGACCTCCCTCGAGCGCGCCGTCGGAGGGCCCGTTCGGGTGTTTGCCGTCGTCGCAGCCGGCGTTGCCGGTGACGTAGGGGTCGTTCGAGTAGATCAGCTCGTGTTCTTCGGGGAGCGCGACGTTGCCGTGGTAGGCACAGAAGACGCCGTTTGGCGGCGGGATTCCGGCAGAGCATTCTTCGCTGGCCGCTTCGAAGCAGCTTTCCACCTCGGGCGGCGTGAGCAGGAAGTACTCGTGGGCGAGGTCCGCCGGGAGTTTCTGCTGCGTCACGAAGCGCACGAGCTCGGCTTGGATCTGGGCGTCGGTCAGGCAGATCGTGCTCGCTTCGCAGCCGCTCGCGGGATAGGGCTGTTCGTCGATGAAGGAGCCACCGAAATGCGAGCCGTAGCTGGCGAATTCGCCGGCTGCGTCGTTGTACTGGGCCGACACCGAATCCACGTTCTGCTTGCCGCCGCTGTCGTGCGCGAGATCTTCGAGGTACTTGTTGACGCCCGTCTTGTAGCCGGCGGGATACACGCCGGGCGTGCCCGGCGGATCCCAGTAGATCGTGTAGTTGGTGTTGGACGGCATCACGGGGCCGCCGTTGTAGTCGAGATTGGTCAGCAACGCATCGAATGGCCGCGCACGGGCCACCGCGGCGCCGCGCAGCGGCTGGTAGCTGAGCGCCTTTCCGCTTGCGAGGTGCACGATCACGGCCGCAGCGCCCGACGCGCTCACGGCGAGCCCCGCAACCGCGACCGTGACCGGCAGCAGGCAACGCAGGAGCCACCGTCGACCCGAGGATCTCAAGGGCCGCTCAGCCCGCGGCCATGGAGCACGGGCGCCGCGCCGGTCTTGCACGGTTGCACCCTCGGCGGGCGCGACTACCATCTGGTGTGAGGGCTCCACTAAGAATGGACATCGGTGGGATTGCTGGACGGCATAAGGGCAGCAAGCAGGAAGGACGCCAAGATAAGGGTCCACGTCGTCGACGATACGCGCCTGTTTGAGGGAAACATGGGCGACACGATCTGGTGCGGCGGCTACGCACCCGTGGATGAGCAGGGCTTGCGCCTGAGCGAGGCCGAGCACCGCACGAGCGACCCGCGCGTCTTCTGCTGCCAGGTCGCGGGCACCCATCATCGGCCGAGCTCCCTCACCGATGCGAGGTTCGATCTCGGCTCGCCGATCGCGCTGCGCACCGAGGCGTCTCCGTTCGACGGCTACACGGTGGGCATCTGGGACGGCTCGGGGACCCTGCAGGTGGGCTATGTGCCGCCGACGCTGGCCCGCACGGTGTCGGGGCTGCTGCGCTCTGGGACGGAGCTCGGCGGCCAGGTGCTGCGCGAGTTCCGACTGGGCTCGCCCGACGGCGAGCGCAGCGCGCTGCACGTGCTGATCGCACCTGAGGGCGCCGGTGTGGAGCTCGTCGTCCACGCCCCCGCGGGGGAGGCGCGCGGTGGACGCCGCCGCGCACGCCGCCCGGCTGCCCGCTGAGGGCGCGCCGCGGCTCAGTCCGTGCCGCGCACGGTGTGCCAGGACTGCCATGTGATGCGCAGGATCACCGCGGTGATGGCCAGGCCGAGGATCGGGTCGGCGACCTGCACGCCGACTGACACCGCGATCGCAGAGCCGATCACCGCGAGGCTCACGTAGGCGTCCGCATGCGCGTGGTGGCCGTCGGCGATCAGCGCGGGGCTGTCCAGGCGCCGGCCCGCGCGCAGGCGGATGCGGGCCGCGATCAGGTTGCCCGCGTAGCCGACTGCGCCGGCGAGGGCGAGCACGGGCAGGTGCGTGGGCGCGGAGGGATGCACGAGGCGCATGACGGCCTCGACACCCGCCACGCACGCGCTCGCGAAGATCGCCCCAACCACCGCCAGGCCCGCGCGCCGCTCCGCGGTGTGCGAGTGCAGCGCGAAGGCGATGCCGAGCGGCACGGCGGTGAGGGCATCGCCGAAGTTGTGGATGAGGTCCGCGAGCAGCGCCACGCTGCCGCTGGCGAGAAAGATGACCGTCTGGGCCGCGGCCGCCACTCCGAGCACGGCGAGTGAGAGCGCCACCGAGCGGATGCCCTCGCGCGAGCGCTTGATGCTCTCGTCGACGAGGCCGTGGGAATGGCCGTGCTCGCTGCCGTGGTCGTGCCCGTGCCCCCGATCGTGATCGCCGGCCTGCCCTTGGTCGTGGTCGCCGCGATGCTCGTCGCGGCGGTCGTCCGCCAGGGGCTGCGAGCGCCGCGGCAGCCTCGCATGCCGGTGGGGGCCACCATGGGGGTGGGCATGCACGTGAGCCCCGTGCCGGTGCGCCTGGGTGCCGGTGTGCGCGGCGTCCATATGACACGCAAGCTAGCGAACCGCTCCGCCGTCGCTGCAGCATCTGGATCGTTATGCTGGCAGCGGCTCATGATGGTTCTGGCGCTAACGGGGGCAGCGGAACGCACGGCGATGATCTCGTTCGCGGTGGCGCTCGTGATCGTGGCCCTCGTCGTGCTCGCGGTCTGGCGCCTGTGGCAGGGGCCCTTCCGCTCGGGGCCCGGGGACGAGTAGCGGGCACGCGTTCACTCGGGGGTGATCCTGCGATCGTCGGTGACCGCGCGGGCAGCGTCACAATTGGTGCGTGCTCACCGCCTTCGGCGCAGTCGCAGTCACGTTCATGATGCTCATGTACGCCGCCGAGCGGCGCCATCGCGGCTTCGTCCTGGCGTTCGCTTGCGGCTGCGCCCTGTCGAGCGTCTACGGCTTCCTCGTGGGGACGTGGCCCTTCGGCGTCGTCGAGGCGATCTGGGCGCTCGTCGCGCTACGGCGCTATCGGCTCCTGCGCCCACGTGGTGCGGCAGGCCCGGACGAGGATGCTGGGGCGCAGATGTGCTGAAGTTCCTCTAGAACGTGTGTCAGCAACACGAGGCGACGGCACATGCATGCTGGCGATCGGTGCCGGTGAGCATTACGCGAGAAGGGATTCCCGAGCCCGCCCGACGTGAAGGAGTTCGAGGTCTACAACCTCCAGACGCCGTAGGTCTCGCTCGACTGCGACTGTAGGCCGCGAGCGTAGGCTGCGGCCAGGGGACGACCCCTCGAGGCGGCTCGTGAGCCTCGCCGCTCAGGCGTGCGCCACGACCTCGCCGACCTCGACGTCGTCGAACGTGACGGGTGCATCGCAGCCGGGCCGTGGGAATTTTCCCGCAGCTGCCTGCGCGGCGTCCTCGGACTCGAACGCCATGACCGCGATGCCCTGACCCTGCGGCAGGTGAATCCAGTGTCCGGCGACGAATCCTGGCGCAGCCGACACCTGGGGCACGACCTCATTCTGAAGTCGGGCCACAGCGGCCTCTTTGTCCGCGACGGTGACTTTCACGACCACTGCGTACATGGCGCTGCCTTTCTGTTCGGGGAAACGGCGGCCAGGCTATTCGACCCCGGTGAGGCTGGCCCAGTGGGGTGGAGAGCAGGTAGGCTCAGCCAGCTTGGGCACGGGGCGTTACGGGTTCGACATGGAGCAGGAAGTCACGCTGATCAATGCGTATGACGTCGGCACTTACACCGTCACAGCACCGTAGGGCATCGCCTCGGATGTCCCGGCGCAAGGATGTGGATCGCAGATTGTGCCGGGACGACCCCTCGAGGCGGCTCGTGAGCCTCTACTGGATGATCCTCGTCCGCGAACTGCGCGAACTAGGCTCGAACGTCGCCGCGGACCGGCAACCAGGACGAACGGCAGGGGGTATGTGATGGAATCTGACGAGGACAGGCTGCTCGGGTTCCTCCGCGAGTTCGCCGCGATGTCGGAGCAGGAGCGCGACGCGGCGGTTGAGGCGCTCCCCGAGAACGATCGCAACGCCCTGATCGCCCTCGATGCGGCGCGAGCTGCGACGGCCGACGTAGACCTCGTGGGGGTCTTGGACTCGGGGCACGGTGGGCTGGACAAGCTGCGCGAGGTCACCGACCCCGCGGAGTTGCTCACGGTCATCAACCTCGCCGCGAGGGAACGCCCGGACCTCTTCGCAGAGGCATTGTTCGCCGCCATCGTCCTGTACCGGGGCTGGGGTGCGAGCCAGCCCACGGAGATCGTGAGGCTGCGCGAACAGTGGCATTGGCATGTGCATCAAGAGCTCCAGACAACGCACGATGACGAGACGAAAAGCGTCGAGTGATGCCACAGCGAGCAACGGACCGGTATCCGGCCACGCCCACATGGTCGAGCCGGTGCTGCTGTCTGGGTCGTTGGCGGGGTCTTCTGTGCGGGTTTGCCCGCATTGCGCGCGATGGGTGGTGCGGATGTCCTGTTCGCGACTCGGCGTCACGCTGAGGCCATGAGGCGCTTGCGTGGAGGTGTTCGAGGTCGGCGTCGGGGCCGAGGCGACACGCTTCTCCTCAGACAGACGCAATTTGCGGCCGATTCGCGCGGTAGTGGTAGGTCTGCCGTTTGGTGTTGGCCCAGCCGGCTCCGAGCGCGCGATCCATAGACTCTCGGCTCCGTGGCCGTCGAACGATTCATCTGGACTCTCACGCGCTGCTTCGGCTCGATCAACGTCGTCTGACGCGGTCCGATGTTGAGCAGGCGATTCGTGATGGGCACGGCGGGCGTCAGGCCAACGACGGCGGCGTCTGCTCGCCGGCCAGCAGCCCGTCGACGGCTGCTACAGCGTCAGCGACCCTCTCGGCCACCTGGACGCCAAGGAGGCACAGAGAGACCGCACAGACGCGCCGCACGCGCCGCTGGCGGCATGACGAGCGGCCGGGTCTCCCTGTGTCTCCCGGGCGTTCGTCGTCGTAGGGCTCAGGACCGCCGTCGAACTGGAGTCCTAGGCTTGCGGTCCCGCAAACATGCCTGCTGGTAGGAGCGGCTCGACCGCCCTCCACAGCCCGTCAGGACCGTCAATCCTGGTGGAGGAGATCATTAGCCCGCGGCGGCCGTGGTGCTCGGTTCTCTCGGTATCGGCAGAAAGGTGATCGAGCTCCCTCTCGATGGCCTCGCATAGATCGGACGGCGGGCCGGCGCCTTGGTCTGCAAACGGAAGAAAGATCGAATGGTTCATGGTCTTGACGCTACAACCCCCCGCAACCTCCGCGTGCGAGGGACTACCTCGAGCGATGTACGCTGGCATCTTCCTACGAGGAGGCTGGGCGAGATGTTCGAGAACACAGCGCAGTTCCAGCTGCATAGACGGATCGTGCGTGAGTTGGAGTCGGGTGTCAACAACCGGGACTGGTGGGTTTGGATCCACTTCCACGTCGACGAGGAAACCGACGTGTCGCTTGTCGGACTGGCTGACGAGGTAGAACGGTGGCTTGCACAGATGAACCCGGACGAGCAGGTCGCGCAGGCCGAGCGCGTGCGTGAGCTCAAGTGGACGGGCGGCGGGATTCACGTTGAGCTGAAGGCGATTCCGCGGGGCGTCGCGAGTCGTGGATCGCCGGAGTTGGTGGGGAATCCCTTTCCAGCCGTGGCCTTCTGGACCGGGAGCTAGATCCGATCGCCGATGCGCTCGACGTGAGCATGGCGGAGCTCGGCGCCGCGGTCGAAGCCGAGTCCTGAGCCTCACTTGGTTTTGATGGGCTTCACTGGGCCGAGCTTCACAGACCCCCATATTGCATGCCCGTTTAGCCATTGACCATCGAAGGAGACGGTGACGCCGTACTTCAGACGGTCGATGTTGCGTCCCTCGATGGCCAGGGTGATTGCATACTCGAGCCCTGGTAGGCGATGGCGGCCGTCTTGGGGTTCGTCCCAGAAGGTCAGCTTCAACTCGGTTGGTGTGCCTTGCCCGCCCGGTGGCTGGTCGATGTGAAGAAGGTCGATCCTGCGTGTCGCGTCAGGCGGGATCTTCACGGTTGGTGAAGCTCGATCGGCCCACTTCAGGGCTCGGTCGGCGAGACTGCCCAGCGGAGCGGGAGAATATGCGAGCGCCTTCTGACGCTCATCGGTTGCTGAAGTGAGTACGTCGACCCGCTCAATAAGAACTTCGACGTCCTCAGCCGGACGAGTGTGTGGCCGGTTGCAGACCCGCAGTCGCGCCCAGGCAGAAGCGTTCAGCTCCACTGCGTCAGCGCTTGCTGGATCGAAGTTGGCGATCGTGAGCCGGGGTCGAGTACGCCGCGCGCGCAGCCGCTCCCCCCAGATCGCCCACACCACTGCGCCGGTGGTACCCAACGCAGCAAAGCCGGCTGCAACGGTCTGGATGACGTCGATCGCGTCGCGGTGCGTTGACAGCATTTCGCTCCCCTCGGCCGGATGCGCGCCACCGTACAGCACATGCAGTAGTCCAGGGTGCGCGCAGCACGGCGAGCTGTTCCCCGAGCGTCTTCGCGTTCCCGCCGTACACGTTGGCGATACGGCCCTTGAAGCGGAGACGGCGATCGCACCCGCAGAAGCAACGCGCCATGCCGCACACTCTAGGGGGGCGACTGTCCGCCGTGGGCGTCCGGCTGGGCGAAGCAGCCGCCCTCACTTGGCGGGGGCTCGGGCGGGCATACGATTGCGGGTGTGGCGCCCGTCAGACACGTCCTGCGTTTCGCTGCTGGAACCGATCCCGGTCCCCGCTCGGGCGTCTGGCGCATCTATACCCACGGCGACGAGCTGTACCTGATGTCGCGGTACATGGGCGGCGCGCTGAAGACGAGCCTGCACGCCTCGGGGGACTTCCGACACGCGTTCGCCTCGGAGCACGCCGCCAGCTTCGTCGGCAGCGGCGACCGTGTGATCCAGAAATGGGACGGGCCGCGCGGCGAGCCGGGCATGCTCAGGCTGCTGATCGAGGTCGTGATGCCGACCGACGAGCTGACCGTGCCCACCGACGAGCCGACGCTTGCGGACAAGGCGAAGATCCAGGTGCTCGACCCTGCCCCTCCCGGCGGTGCGACGGTCGTCTCTGTGTTCTTGCTCCCGCCAGGCGAGGGGGTCGACAGCGAGGGCAAGCGTGTCACGCGTGGCGCGCTGACCCTGATCGAGAACTGGCGGCTGCCCACGCGCGGGAGCGTCCTGATCTTCGTCTCGCACCAGCCGCACGACCCCGTGGGCATCGCCGAGGCGCGACAGGACATCGCCGGGCAGGTGGGCGCTCTACCGGACGAGGACGGCCACCGCCGTCTGATCCTGCTCGCCCACGATCACGACAAGGGCGCCGCATTGTATGTCGACCTCGCTGGAGAGCTTCCCGCAGCGGGGGCATAAACCCCGCAGCGAGTTGTGGCAAACAGTGGCAAACGAGGCGAAACCGCGACGCCAGCGCTCTCGGACAGCGAGACGGCGGGAGCGTGAAAAGTGCTAGTTTGCAGGCAGTTTCGGAGCGCGCCCGGCAAGATTCGAACTTGCGACCTCTCGCTCCGGAGGCCACCCCGGCGGTGGCCCGAATCTGTCCATTTGCAGGGATAAAGCGGGTCCGCCGCCCTCCACCATCTAGGCAGATTTAGGCCCATTTGGCACCGTTGCAGCCCTAGTTAGGCACTGGTGCCAATTCCACCGACTACGCGGAGCACTAGCCTGCCCCCATGCTGGCAGCGCGCTCAACCACCGCGCCGACGGTGCTCTACATCGTGGCCTGCGCACTTCAACTCGGCGGCGCGGCACTGATCGTCTGGGAGATCTGCGACGACCGCCGCACCGCCCGCGAACTGGGGCAGTCGATCATCCCCGTTACGTGGGAGAACGTCGAAGGGGCCGCCAAAGCCATCGTGGAGCACCTGGCGGCCAACCAGTGGCCGCGGTGGCTGGGCGTCGTGCTGATCTTCGGCGGGGCCATCGTCGGGCTGGTGGGCAACCTTCTCGCGCTCTGACCATGGACCGCCAGCCTCGAAACCTCGTCGGACTTCTCACGCTGTTGACGGCGGCGCTCGGGAGCGTGGCGATCCTCAGTTCCGAACACCACCGGTCCGCGCTTAACACGGCGATCCTCCTCGTCCTGGCGGTCGCCGCCGCCGGAAGCCTGCTCGCGCTTGTGCTCGGGTCCACGTGGCTGGCCGTGGCAAGGAAGGACGTTCGTGACTGGCGTGAACGTCATCAGTCCGGCTGGGCGGTCCGCCACTACGCCCCCGATGAGGTGAGTGCGACGATCCAACAGCTTCGGGCGATCCGAGGCGTTGACGAATCCGCAATCACCGACGCGGGGATGCCCTGCTTGGCGGTCACCCTGGAGCCGCGCACACTCGGAGACGCTGAGGATCGACGCCTTGAGGACGCCGTGGTGACCTGTGTTGTGGAACGCCGCTCTCGCTTCGTCGGTCGTGCCGAGAGGATCGAGGTGCCAATCGTCGTTAGCTCGGTTTGGCGTGTTCGGGGGCGCTGGCCCGACGTGTGGTTTGACGCTGAGCCTGTGGCGCCGACGCCGGGTCGATATCGGGTCCGCTGGGAGGTGCGGTCAGCGGATGGACGGATCGAACGGCCTGAACAGAAGCTCAACATCGGCCCCGGCGGGGAGGAACGCGACAGCAAGACCGCCAAGGCTCTCCGTCGCACTCAGTCCCTGATTCGCCATTTTCGCGGCGACGACTGAGAGTTCCACCCAGGTGGAACACAGTTGTCTGCATTAGTCGTCCGCTGGGGTCGCCATAGTGTCCGTGACCATGTACAGACGCCCCGGCCTTTCAGTCCGCATCGACCTTCGCGTGCCGCCCGACCTCCGGGCGGCGTTCGGCATGGCCGCCAAGGCTCGCGGCGTCACCGTCAGCCACGCGCTCCGGGACTGCATGGAGGCGTTCATCTCCGCCACCGTGGCCGACGCTCCCCAGAACGCGCAAGGCCCGACTCGGGAGGAGCCGGGCCTTGGCGGCGATTCGCTACACGACCTTGCCCACACCACGACCGCAGGATCGGTGGCGCATGGGAAAGCGTAGCCCGAGCCGCGGCGGCGCACCCGCCGCCCTAGCCGCCGAGGACTTCACGATGGCCCGCAACGAGCCGCGCTGCCTATGGCGCGACGACCCACCCGTGCCGCAACGCTTCACGCCGCGGCCGCCACGCCAGCGCGGCCGATGCCCTGGCCGTAGGCCCGGCGCACGCCGCACCGCACGCGCCACGCGAGCCGGACCCTCCGGCTCCGACGACGGCCCAGGCGAACCCGCGGCCAGACCGGTGGTGGCGTTATGAGCGCCACCGAGGATCTGGCCTTCACCCGCAACTTTGAGCCCGGCGGGACGCTGGACAAGCTCCAGCCCGACCCCTGGCGCCGGGCCATGCACGATCGCGTTGGCCGTGCGATCTCCACGATGCAGGCCGAGCGCGACCCCGGCCTGGACGACTTCCACGCCAGCGGGCAAGACGGGCTAATGACCGCTGGCCCGGACGCTCTCAAAGCGGTTGCAGAAGCCGTCATCCGGGTGGACCGCGAGGACTCGGAGCGCGTCTACGGCAAAGCTCGCACGGCGGCCGAGTGGGCCGACCTCGTTTGCACCCCGGCGTGGGAGAACGCCCGCCGATGGGTGCTGCTCCGCCTTGGCGGCAAGTGGCTACACCACGGGCTGCCCGGCCTCATGGTTCTCGGCGAACTGCTCAAGCACAACAGGACCATGTGCATCCCTCCGCTGCCCGTCCCCGAGGTGGAGTTGCTTTGGCGCTCGCTCTGTGACAAACACGCGACCGAGCGACGGCCATGATCGTGCCCGCGACCGAGCAGGAGGTACAGGCCCAGGTGGAGCGACTGGCGGGCCTTGCTGAGCGTCCGCTGAGCGACTACAGCAGCGGCACCTACACCGCCCCGGCGGAGCCGTTCATCGCGCACACCATCGCTGCGCTGCGCGCACTGCCGCCAGTCTCATGGCTGATCGACAGGGTGCTAGTCGCAGTGGCGTTCGTCGTGCTCTACGGCGCCAGCGGAGTTGGCAAGACGTTCGCGGCACTCGACTTCGCACTAACCGTCGCCAGCGGCAGCCCATGGCATGGGCACACCGTCGCGGGCGGCTGGGTGCTCTACATCAGCGCCGAGGGCAGCGCCGGACTCACCAAGCGCATCGACGCATGGTGCGAGGCCCGCGACCAGTCCGAGCCGGAGCGCATCCGGTTCGTCACCGACGCGCCCAACCTGCTCGACCCCGAACACGTCCAACGCGCCCTCGCAACCATCGCCGCCATGCCGGAGACGCCGGTCTTGATCGTCGTGGACACCATGGCCCGCACCATGGTCGGCGGGGACGAGAACAGCGCCCGCGACGTAGGCCAGTTCATCCACGCGCTTGACTGCCTCCGCCAAGCCGCCGACGGCGCCACCGCACTCGTCATCCACCACACCGGCAAGCGCGGCGACGACGAGCGCGGCTCAAGCAGCCTCCGCGGAGCCGCAGACCAGATGCTCGCCCTGACCGGCGACATAGACGGCACCCTGCAACTCGCCTTCGACAAGCTCAAGGACTTTGAGGCGCCCAACCCGCTCAAGGAGGTTGTCCGGAAGCTCGTAGAACTTTGAACGGCGGTTCTCCTGCCCTGTCCGC
>CALAQT010000579.1 GCA_937888775.1 uncultured Actinomycetes bacterium
TCCTCGTCCCGGTCGTCCTCGTCCCGGTCGCGCTCGTCCCGGTCGCGCTCGTCCCCGTCGTCCTGGTCCTTGGCGTCGCTGTCCTTGGCGTCGCTGTCCTTGGTGTCGCCATCCCGGGCGTCGTCCTCGGAGTCATCGTCGAAGTCGTCATCGTCGATTGCGGCCTCGGCCTCGGCCTCGGCTTCGGCTTCGGCTTCGGCTTCGGCTTCGGCCTCGGTGAGCTCCAGATCGCCGGCTTCCTCGTCGTTCAGCGTCACGGTCGCGGTCGTGCCCTCGGTGCCGGCGGACCCGGCGCCAGCCGCACCGGATCCCGTCTTGCGCCGGCGGCGCTTGGAGCCGCGCCGGCCCTTGGGGAAGTTGCGCAGCAGCTCCCGGGCCAGCGCGGCGGGTTTACGCGCCATGCGCGTCCGGGCTCCGCGCAGCGCCTCTTCGGCCTCCGGCGTGTGGGCCAGGGCCGCGGCCAGCAGCGCGGCCGATAGGCGGCGATCCTCCTTGCGCGAGGCGTGCACCAGCCGCCTGGCGTTGCGCGCGTGGGCGGCCCCGCTGGAGTTGACCAGCAGCCCCAGCAGGCGCTTGGTCTCCGGCCAGCGCTGCACGGCGTACTCCTCGTGCACCTCACGCGTGTACTCGGCCATCCGCCAGATCCAGGCGTTGGCCTGATCGCGGCGGCCGATTCGGCGCTCGGCCAGCGCCTGGAGCATGATCTTCACGCCCTCGCGACGCTCGTCCCTGGGCCAGCCGGCCATGATGTCGATTGCGGTGTCGAACGCCTCGGCGTCGCGGCTGGCGGCGATCTCCTGCAGCGCGCGCAGCCGCAGCTGTGCGTTGCGGTTGCGCTGCACCGCGTTCAGCAGGAAGCGGCGCTTGAGCTCGCCGCCGCGGTCGAAGTGCAGCATCGCCTTGGCTCGGCGCCACCCGTTGGGGGCCACGCGCGCGCCCGCCAGCGCCGCCCATACGTGTTGCTCGCCGTAGTCGAGGTTCTCCACCGCGATCCGCCACAGTTCGCGCTCGAACACCTCCGCGCGCCGTTCGGGATCGGGCGTGACCGGCAGCACCCGCCGCTCGACGCGCACCCGGCGCCCGCGGCCGCGGCGTACGGGCCCGACGACGATCGCGCCGCCGCGGTAGACGTCGCGGTCCAGCAGCGAATGCAGCGTCACGACCGGGTCGTCGTGCTTGGTCGCCGGGTGGACGAAGTCGATCACGATCCCCGCCTCCTTGCCGGGATGGCGTCGCGTCACGCGGCCGACCCGCTGCTGGTAGATGCGCTTGGAGGCGGTCGGCGCCAGATGCATGCAGATCGTGGCACGCGGACTGTTCCAGCCCTCGGCCAGCAGCTGCGCGTTGACCAGCACGTCCACCTTGCCCGACTCGTAGTCGGCCAGGATCCGTGCCAGCTGGCGCTTGGGCGTCTCGCCGGAGACTCCCTGGGCGTTGATCCCGGCGTCCCGCAACGCCTGGGCGACGTTGTAGGCGTGGCGGACGCCGGCGGCATACACGACGCCCGGGACGCCGTTGAAGCGGGTCTTGTAAAGATCGGCGATCGCCACGTTGAACGGCGTCTGGTCCAGGATCTGGGCCAGCATCTCCTGGTCGAACTCGGTGTCAACCTCACCACGGCGCAGGGGCACCTTGGCGATCGTCCGCACGCCCGGTCCGGGCGGGATCCGGATGCAGCGAAGCGGCGCGATCACGCCGCGCCGAGCGGCCTGCGCAAGATCAAAGCGGCTGGTCTGGGTCGGGAACAGGTCGGTGACGTGGCGGGCGATCAGCGCGCCCGTGGCCGTCATCCCGACGAACACCGGGCCGGCCCACCTGCGGATCGCGGCCGAGGTCTTCTCTCCCAGCGCGGTGTGCGCCTCGTCGCAGATCACGATCGTGTAGGCGTCGGAGATCCGCCCCGCGTTGCGCACGAACCACTGGTAGGTCTCGACCGTGACCGGTCCGTTGGCTGCGTCGTGGCCGTCGAGCAGCGGGCCGCTGATCCGGTCGCGGTAGCCGCGATCGCGCAATTCGCCGTGGAACTGGTCGACCAGGTTGCGGCGGTGGGTGAGGATCAGCACGCCACCGGTGCGCGACGCCTCCACGAAGCCGAGCGCGGCGACCGTCTTGCCGGCGCCCGTGGCGTGCTCGAACCAGAACCGCTTGGCGGCGTTGGGATCCTCAGGCTGCTCCTCGAGCTGGCCCTCCTCCTGCTCATCCTCGTCCTGCCAGTCCTGCGGCTCCTCGTCCTCGGCGATCTCCTCGTCCTCGGCTTCGTCCGCCTCGTCGGTAAGTTCGTCATCGATCAGGTCCTCGTCCTCGTCGATGTCGTCGAGGTCAAGGTCCTCGTCGTCGGAGACCGGCTTGGCCGCACGGGTCACGGCGGTGGCAGCGGCCGCCTTGGCGACACCGTTCCCGGGAGCGCCGTTCTTGGGAGCGCCGTTCTTGGCAGCGCCGCTGGAGCTGCTGCGGTTAGACGCGGGACCCGAGGCGGCTGTGCCGTTGCCGCTGGGCGGGGCGGTGCCGTTGGCGACCGTGGTGCCATTGCCTGAGCGCTGAACCTCGGCCAGCAGCGCGGTCAGGGTGCCGGAGAGTGCGTCGACCTGATGGGCGGAGAGCACGGTGCCGTCGACGAGATGAGGCTCGTCCTCGGAGAGCACCCGCTCGAGCCCGAGCAGCAGCGAGAAACTGCGTCGCCACTCGATCGAAGGCTGCTTGTGCCCGGCATCGACCTCGGCTACCGCGGCGTCGAGCGCGCGCCGGCGAGCCGACCCTGGAGCCAGGGCCTCCTCGAGCGTTTCGCCTTCGTATACGAACCGCTCATGAGTGAGCAGTTCGGCGCGCGCGATCGCGTCAGGGGTGGGAAATGGGGTGATGACACCCATCAGAAATTGGAAGGTTTGCGTCTGGTGTGCGAGCCGCGGCGTTACGTCGTAGCGGCTCAGGCAGTCCCGGCGAAGCCCCGAGCACGGCGAGAAGTCCTCAGAAGCGTCTCCCCCTCGCCGGTATTGGCTAAGAGGATAGCGATTATTTAAGCAGATCCGTCGGCGGGGGTCGTATGGCAAGCTGTGCTCCGTGCGTGCGGCTTTGAGTTGGGCGGCCTTGCCGATTGTCGGCCTGGTGCTGGCGGGATGCGGAGCGCAGGCCCGCAATGCGGCCCCGGGCGCGGCCAGCGTGGCCGCCGCGTTCAGGCATTCCCCGCCTGTCCTGGCGGCGCTGCACGCGCAGGCCGACAGGCTGGTCGGCGGCGGCCCGTCCGCGTTTGCGGCGCGTCTGCACAGCCTGCGCGGCTACCCCGCGGTGGTCAACAAGTGGGCCTCGTGGTGCGAACCCTGCCAGACGGAGTTCCCGGCCTTCCAGCGCGCGGCGGTCAAGTACGGACGCCAGGTGGCGTTCGTCGGGATCGACGGCAAGGACAGCGACGGCTCGGCGGCGGCGTTCCTGCGCCAGTTCCCGGTCAGCTACCCGAGCTACGTCGACCCGAGCGAGAACATCGCGCGCACGATCCAGGCTTCGATCTACTACCCCCAGACGGTGTACTTCGACCGCCGGGGGAAAATCGTCTATGACCATGCCGGACCGTATGAGACGGCGGCCGCGCTCGAGCAGGACATCAGGCGCTATGTGCTGCGATGACCCAGACCCCGAGCTGCGGGCCCACAACCAGACCCTGGCGACGCGATGACCGAGACCCTGCTCTACGAGGTGCGCCGGGTCCGCACCAAGGGCGAGATGGACGCAGCGCTCGAGTTGCGCCATGAGGTGTTCTGCGAGGAGCAGGGGGTGCCCAAGCACGAGGAGCTCGACGGCCGCGATCACGAGGCGCTGCATCTGGTGGCGGTGAGCGACGGCGAGCTGCTGGCCACCTGCCGGCTGCTGTTCGTCGGCGCGACGGTCCAGTTCAGCCGTCTGGCGGTGCGCGCCTCGGCCCGCCGGCGCGGGATCGCCACCGCGCTGCTGGAGCTCGCCGAGGCCGAGACCCGCGCCGCCGGTGCCCGGCGGCTCGTGCTCCACGCCCAGACCTACGCGCAGCAGCTGTATGAGGCCGCCGGGTACGAGTCGCGCGGGCGGGTGTTCATGGAGGCCGACATCGAGCATGTGGCGATGGAGAGACAGCTTTAAGTGCTTCTCGCCGTAAGTCACGTCGCACCGAGAGTGGTCACGGACGGGAGAGCACTAGTGCGCGGCGTTGACCGCGATGAGCAGTGATGCCCGAGCTGAGGATTGACCCGCTCACGGGCCTGCGTGCGATCGTCGCCGGCGATCGCGCCGTGCGTCCCGGCGGCCAGCCGGGCCTGACGGCGCCGCCGCCGATCGATCCTGAGACTGATCCGTTCGCCGAGGGTCACGAGGACCGGACCCCGCCCGAGCTGTATGCGACGCGGCCGGAGGGCGGCGCCCCCGACACGCCGGGCTGGACGGTGAGAGTGGTGCCGAACCTGTACCCGGCGCTGAGCGCTGAGCCCGAGCAGCCGCCGGCCCACGCCAATCCGGACCTGTTCTGGGCCACCGGGGCGCGCGGCGCCCACGAGGTGATCATCAACTCCCCGCGACCGGTGATCTCGCTCGGGGAGCTTACGGTGGCGCAGGTGGCGAACGCGATGGAGGCCTGGCGCGAGCGCATGCGCGTGCACGCCGGCTATCCCTGCGTGCACCTGATCGTCAACGAGCGGCGTGAGGCCGGAGCGTCACTGCCCCACACCCACGCCCAGCTCTACGCCCTGGACTTCGTGCCGGCGGCGATCGCCCGTGAGCGGGAGCGCTTCGGCGCTTACGCCACGCGTACGATGGGCGCCAACCTGCTCGCCGATCTGGTCCAGGAGGAGGTCCGCCAGCGCGAGCGGATCGTTGCGATCGACGCCGAAACCGTGCTGATGTCTCCTTACGGCGCCAGGGTCCCGTTCCAGCTGATGATCGCGCCCCGGGTGCCGCGCGTCCGGTTCGAGGACGATGGTCCCACGGGCGCGGCGATGCTGCACGATGCGCTGGGGCGCCTGGCCCGCAAGCTGGGCGCCAGCCCACCGCTGAATCTCTGGGTGCGCACGGCGCCCAGGGGCGCCGAGCACTTCTGCTGGCGGATCGACATCCTGCCGCGGCTAACCCACCTTGCCGGGCTCGAGCTCGGCGCCGGCGTGCACCTGAACATCGTCGCGCCCGAGCGCGCCGCCGCTGAACTGCGCGAGGCGTAGCGCGGTGCGGGCCCTTTTGCAGCGCGTGTCCCGCGCCTCGGTGACCGTTGACGGAACGATCGTGGCTGAGATCGGCCCGGGGCTGCTGGTGCTGCTGGGGGTCGCCACCACCGACGGCGAGGACGACGCCGACCGGCTGGCCGACAAGGTCCGCGCGCTGCGACTGTTCCCGGACGTCGACGGCCGCATGAACGAGCCGCTGGGCGACCGCCAGGTGCTGTGCGTGAGCCAGTTCACGCTCTACGGGGACACGCGCAGGGGCAACCGTCCGAGTTACACCGCGGCCGCGCGGGGCGAGCTGGCCGAGCCCCTGTACGAGCGCTTCTGCCAGCGCCTCGGCGCCGAGCGGGGGGTGTTCGGGGCCAACATGGCGGTGGAGCTGGTCAACGACGGGCCGGTCACGGTGCTGCTAGAGCGGTGATCGTCGGGCGCGGAATGCTGGGCTAGCCGACGGGCTTCACGGCGCGGTCGCCGCGCCGCGCGCCACGCCAGCGAGGGGGTTCGCTGACCGCCTCGGCGTACAGGTCCCAGGTGGCGGAGGCGGCCTCCCCCCAGGTCCAGGCGGGGGGCGCTGGGGCAGGGCGCGTCAGGGACTCGGCCGTGCGGATCAGCCCTTGCAGATCGTCGACGTCGCTTAGGGCGGCGCGGCCGTCAAGGACCTCGCGCAGGGCCGGCACGTCGCTGGCCGCCACGGGCGTTCCGCAGGCCAGGGCCTCCACCGGCGGCAGCCCGAAGCCCTCGTCGTCGCTGGGAAACACCAGCGCGTGGGCGCCGGTATAGATCGCGGCGAGGTCCTCGTCGCTGACCGCACCGGTAAGCGTGACGCCGGGGAGCTGATGCGCCCAGCGCCCGCTCGGGCCGGCGAGCACGAGTGCCATCGAACGGTCGGTCCGCGCCAGCGCCGCGACGCGCTTGCGCGGGTCAGGGGTTCTCAGGTCGCCGACCCACAGGAGATATTGGTCGGGCAGGTGCAGGCGCTCGCGCACATCGCTCACCTCGGCGTCCGAGCGGCGCGTGAAGGCCGCGGCGGCCGCCTCGGCGATCACCACGATCCGCTCCGAGGGGATCTG
>CALAQT010000580.1 GCA_937888775.1 uncultured Actinomycetes bacterium
ATGGCCGTTTTTGCTGACCTCGTGAGAGCCGCCCAGGCGGCACGAGCGGGTCCTTCGCGAGCCAAATGGTTCACCCCAAAACCGTCACCTTGTGGCAAACCTACAAAAAGCCGACCACGACGTTGGTTTGTGCGACAGCCTCGCGTGCAACCAGCGGCGCCGACCGGTCTGCCGGCGCCGAGCTCGCCGCTTGTGCATTCGCCCAAATTCGCTCGTCCGCTCCCGTCCGACCGGATGAGCGAGATCAGCGGGAAGGAGGCGTGAGCGCGATCCGAACCGCGCGCCGGTACTAGCTCATTTCGAGCGCGGTCTCTGTTGCGCTGCATTCGGTGGAGGCAGGCGGCTTCGCCGCATCGCTCGGCTTACGGCAGTGATTCGCAGGCGAGCCCGTTGTGGTTGGCGTCAAGGCCGGCCACATCGTTGGTCGGCGAGCCGCCGTGTTGCTGGAACCATTGTTGGGCGGCCGCGTGGGTCGGGAAGTCTGAGCAGTTCACGTCAGCGATCGGCTTGTCCGGGCCGCTTGCTGTCGGCAGGGGCGTCGTGCGAGTCGGCGTCGATGGCGCCGCTGGCTGGGCGCCGCCGTCGCCGTGGCTGTTCGCCCAGGCGACCCAGCCGGTCGCGATGATGTGCTGTGCCTGCGCGAGCTGCATCTGACCGTCGCACACCATCCGGTGTAGCGCGTTCTCGACCGGGTCTTTCGGGGTTGGGTGACGCTCCCGGCTCGGGCCACAGGTTGCGCGCGTCGTTGAGCGCGCCGCCCAGCTCAAGGGAAACGAGATGGTCGTACTCGTAGTCGTGCAGCGAGCCGCTGTCACCGTACGCGGCGATGCTTGCGAGCTTTTCCCGCTCGGTGACGCTCTCAGACCGGCGGACAGTCTCAGTCCAGCCGCTGACGCAGATCGTCTTCTCGATCGTGGCCTGCGTGACGACGGGGTTCAGTGCCCCCGGGGTGCAAGTCGGGTCGCATCTGATCTGATACGAGACGTTTGCGGAGAAGATATCGAGGGCCTCGGTCTCACCGGCAACGCCACAGTTGATCCCGCAGAAGTAGTTGGATGTTGACGTTTGGCCGGTCGTGACCGATCCGGTCGCGACTTGCAGTCCCGACGACAGCCAAGTTCGCGTTGAGGTCCCCCACGTGCCGCCTACCGTCGCGATGACCTGTTGCACGCCCGAAGCCGGCGTGAACCGAAGGAGATGCAACTGCGAGCACTGGTATGCGTTCCCGCTCGGGTCCTGGCACGGCTGGACGTCATCGAGTCCCGCCACGACGTTACCGGCGCCGTCCGCCACGAGATGCAAGTCGAACGCGGGGTGCGAGTCGATGACGGTGGGCACGATTGACTGCCCGATGATCCTCACTAACCTCGAAGCGCCGATAGCGGGCTGACGTCGGATCCCGGGAACGTCCTCCCGGGCCGTGAGAATCGGGATTGCTCAAGATCTCGACCGCGACCCAGGAGGACACCCAGTTGGTGAAGCCAGAGGCTCGTCTCGAAACGGTAGAAGTGACGGCGGACGGAGTGGGACTCGTGTCGCACGCGGGCGTCGCGCTGCTGGTCGAGTTGACCGACCGGGTCGGGTTGACGGCGGCGTTGTCGGGGGCGTTGGCCGGGACGCGGGAGCGGCGCTCGGCGCACGATCCCGGGCGGGTGCTGCGCGACGTGGCGGTGATGCTCGCGGACGGCGGCGATTGCGTGACCGACATCGACGCGTATCGGGGTCAGGAGCGGCTGTTCGGCGCCAGGGCGTCAGAGACGACGACTCACCGGGTGCTCAAGGCGATCGACGAGAGGTTGCTCTGGCGGGTGCGCTCGGCGCGCGCCGAGGCCCGAGCTCGGGTGTGGGACGCAGGCGCTCGTCCCGGGTCGATCACGTTGAACATCGACGCGACGTTGTTGACCGCGCACTCGGAGAAGGAGCTGGCGGCCGGCAACTACAAGCACGGATACGGGTTCCACCCGCTTGGCTGCTGGCTGGATGAGACCGGAGAGGCGCTCGCCGCGATCCTCAGACCGGGGAATGCCGGGTCGAACACCGCGGCTGATCACTTCACGGTGCTCGGGCTCGCGCTCGCCCAGTTGCCCGCCGAGGATCTCATGCGGGAGATCCTCGTCCGCGCGGATATTGGTGGTCAGACGCACGCGTTCACCGCGGACTGTCGCGACGCTGGGATCCGGTTTTCGGTCGGTTACGAGCTGAGCGAAACCGTCCGCGCGGCGATCCTCCAGGTCACTGAAACCCAGTGGGTGCAGGCGATCAACGCAGGCGGCCTGAACCGGGACGGCGCGTGGGTGACGGAGCTGACTGACCGGATCGATCTGTCCGCTTGGCCTGAGGGCTCCCGGTTGATCTGCCGCAGCGAGCGTCCGCACCCCGGCGCGCAATTCACGATCTTCGACGATCACGGCTACCGATACACGTGCTTCCTCACCGACCAAGAAGGCAACGACATCGCCAAGCTTGAGTTACGCCACCGCGGCCGCGCGCGCGTCGAGGACAGCATCCGCTCCGGCAAGGACACCGGCATGCGCAACCTCCCCCACCACGCCTTCGAGCACAACCAAACCTGGCTTGAGACCTCGCTCATCGCCCAAGACTTGCTCTGCTGGACAAAGCTGATCTGCCTGACCGGCGAACTCGCGACCGCCGAACCGAAACGACTTCGCCATTGGCTGCTGCACACCGCCGCCAAACTCGTTCGCCACGGACGACGCACCCAGCTCAAGCTCGACCGCGACTGGCCCTGGTCCAAGGCGCTGGTCGCCGCGTTCCAGCGACTGCGAGCAATCCCGGCGCTCTGCTGAGCACCAACCGCTTCCGCGGGCCACCACCGACGATCACACCCAGCACCCGACGGGTCGGCCCCTGGCCAGGAACGACAACCGCGGCACACGCCCGGCGACGTCATCACCGGCCAGGCCACGATTCCGCCCGTCAATCCGCTCACACCACCTCTTCACCATTGCGCCAGCGACCGTTGCTCACAACCTTGGCGCTATCGGCGCTTCGAGGTTAAGTAGGTCTGCTGGGAGTCGCTCGCAAGCACAACGATGTCCCCGGCGGTTGTTACGACCGCCCCGCCGAAGACGCAATCCTGACCGGTGCCGAGACCGAGGATCGTCTGCATGGTGGCGTCAAAGAGTGTACCGGTCAGGCTAACGCGCCTCACGTGCGCAGTAGCACAGTCCACCGGGCCGTTGCCACGTGTAGTGATCCAGCTGCCGTCCGGCGCCATCATATCCGAGAGGTACCAGCTCTCATTATCCGTCGATACTGAGCCAAAGGAAGCGAGCGATGTTGGGTCGAAGTAGTTTGCTGTGCCTAGCCCGTCATCCTCCGCTATCAGGCCCGTCGTCGTGTCCCATGCGTCGCAACTCCCGCAGCAATGGGAGCACTGGCTGGCGACCAACCGCACTGCGATCGTCAAGACCGCAGCGCGGACCGGCACGCCGGACGGGGCTGACCTCCGTCTCATACACGCCAACTGCCGCCACGGCAACAGCCCGGCGCTTCTGCCCGCCTACCCGCCCCTGGGGCTTGCTTGAGCCGGATGCGCGGAAACGTGCACGTCCGGATCTATGTTGAGCGCACGGTTATGTTGAGAACTGGCTCCGCGGTCCGCGTTTCCCTGCTGAGCGCGATTTAGGGTGGTGAGGCGCTCAACATAATCGTGGCTCTTCTGATCGAGGCGCGGGCTCGCTCATTCGAGATCCGACACCAGGACGCAGCGGTCGGCGGCGAGTCGGTGCTTTATACCTTGATCCCTTTACGTGGCAGAGTTCGGGCACGAGTTGCCCCGGATACCGCCACCTCGTCACGACCAGCACCAAGGCCCGCTATCGGCGACCCGACCGGCGGTTTGGCTTCCGCGACCGGCGCCGATTATGTTGAGTAACCCACAACGATATCGCACTGAGCAGTGCTCAACATAATCGTGCGCTCAACATAGAACAATAGAACCGTTTATGTTGAATTCAACATAAACGGTTCTGAGGGGGGCCGGACGCAGCGATGCGCCCGGCCTACCCGGCGACCGAACCTCAGGGGTCAGGCCAATACCCCCAGGAGACCTGCAAGAGGAGCCGGCGACGACCTCGCGGGACCGCACAGGCCGAATCGAACGTTCAGCAATGTGAATCCGTAGTCCCACCCGATGACACTTGCTCGGCGTCGGTGAAGCATGTGGCTTTGCAAAGGCCGTCGTGGAAGGTCCGTACGATTGCACGTGGTGCGGACTCCCACGGGGTGAGTCTGATGAAAGGAAGGTCTCATGACCAGCTGGAAGAACCTAATGGCCACGCTCGGGGTGGCCGCACTCGTCGTCGTACCGACCGCGTCCGCGGCCAGCACCGGCCAGCACGGCAACCTCGGCCGTCCTGGCCTACCAGGCGCCGCATCCGCTTCTTCCGGCGTGATCGCCGGGCTCGATTACGGCCCGCTGGTCGGGCTGATCGGCACCTGGAAGAGCGCCCCCAACGG